>NZ_JAFLRJ010000016.1 GCF_017315755.1 Streptomyces beijiangensis | reverse complement strand
CCCCACAACGGCCCCGTACCCCCGACAATGGCCAAGTGATCACTTCGCCGCCACGAAGCACCCATCGCAGAGCCGAGCCGTCCCCGTACCTGGACCTCACCCGCAGCGAGTGGAGCGCCCTCCGCGAGAAGACGCCGCTGCCCCTCACCGCCGAGGAGCTGGAGCGGCTGCGCGGGCTCGGCGACGTCATCGACCTCGACGAGGTCCGCGACATCTACCTCCCGCTCTCCCGCCTCCTCAACCTCTACGTCCAGGCCTCCGACTCCCTCCGCGGCTCCCTCAACACCTTCCTGGGCGACGCGGGCAACGGCCATGGCACCCAGCACGGCACCCCTTTCGTCATAGGGGTCGCAGGCTCGGTCGCCGTCGGCAAATCCACCGTCGCCCGCCTCCTCCAGGCGCTCCTGGCCCGCTGGCCCGAGCACCCCCGCGTCGAGCTCGTCACCACCGACGGCTTCCTCTATCCGCTCGCCGAGCTCAAGAAGCGCGACCTGGTCGCGCGCAAGGGCTTCCCCGAGTCGTACGACCGCCGCGCGCTCACCCGCTTCGTGGCCGACATCAAGGCGGGCAAGGACGAGGTGTCCGCACCCGTCTACTCGCACCTGATCTACGACATCGTGCCCGGCGAGCGCCTCACCGTCCGGCGCCCCGACATCCTCATCGTCGAGGGCCTCAACGTCCTGCAGCCGGCCCTCCCCGGCAGCGACGGAAAGACCCGCGTGGGCCTCGCCGACTACTTCGACTTCTCGGTCTACGTCGACGCGCGCCCCGAGGACATCGAGACCTGGTACCTCAACCGCTTCCGCAAGCTCCGTGAGACGGCCTTCCAGAACCCCTTCTCGTACTTCCGCAAGTACACCCAGGTCTCCGAGGAAGAAGCCCTCGACTACGCACGCACCACCTGGCGCACCATCAACAAGCCGAACCTCATCGAGAACGTGGCTCCGACCCGCGGACGTGCGAATCTCGTCGTACGCAAGGGCCCGGACCACAAGGTCCAGCGCCTCTCACTCCGCAAGCTCTAGGGGTACGCAACCGTGCTGCACCTCCGCCTGATCGTCCCCGCCGACCGGACCAAGGAGGTCGTGGACGCCATCGAGTCCACGGTCGGCACGACCCACCTCGTGGTACTGCCGGGCGCGGCCCGCACCCCCGCGGGCGACCTCGTCCTGTGCGACGTGGCGCGCGAGGCGGGAGACGAACTCATCGCGGCAATCAGGGCGTTGGGGATCGCCGAGACCGGTTCGATCGCCGTCGAGAACATCGACCTGTCGCTCTCCGCCCGTGCCGACAAGGCCGAGCGGGACGCGCCGGGCGAGGGCGCGGACGCGGTCCTGTGGGAGCACCTCACGGACGTGACCCACGAGGAGTCGACTCTCTCGGTCACGTACATCGCGTTCTTGGCCATCGCCACGATGATCGCCGCGTGCGGTGTGGTCCTGGACAACTCGATCCTGATCGTGGGCGCGATGGCGGTGGGCCCGGAGTTCGGACCGCTCGCGGGTGTCTGCACGGCCATCGTCCAGCGCGCCCCGCGCCTGGCCTTGCGCTCGCTGATCGCGCTGATCGGCGGTTTCGCGTTCGCGATGGTGGTGACGGTCTGCTTCAGCTACGCCATGGACGCGTTCGACCTGTTCAGCAAGGCTCAGTTGGAGGCGGACCGCCCCAACACCAGCTTCATCTTCGCCCCTGACTGGCTCTCGTTCGTGGTGGCGGCTCTGGCGGGCGCGGCCGGCATGCTCTCGCTCACCTCTGCCAAGTCGGGCGCCTTGGTGGGCGTGGCGATCTCGGTGACGACGGTCCCGGCGGCGGCGAACGCGGCGGTGGCCCTGTCGTACAGCGACTTCGATCAGACCTGGCACTCCACCCAGCAGCTCCTGCTGAACCTGCTGGGCATCATCGTCGCCGGCACGCTCACGCTGCTCGCCCAGAAGTGGTTCTGGACGAAGCAGCGTGAACGTACTCCGGCAAAGACGGAAAAGGCCTAGCCCAGCGCGGACTTGACGACATCGGCCAGCCGCGCGGCCACCGACCGGGCGTGCTCGATGTCGGCCGCCTCGACCATGACCCGTACCAGCGGCTCGGTCCCCGAGGACCGCAGCAGTACGCGCCCGGTCGTGCCCAGCTCACGCTCGGCGTCGGCCACGGCGGCCGTCAGCTCCGCGGAAGTGGTGACGCGCGACTTGTCCACGTCCGGCACGTTCACCAGGACCTGCGGCAGCCGCTCCATGACCCCGGCGAGGTCGGCCAGCGAGCGGCCCGTCGCCGCCATACGCGCGGCCAGCATCAGCCCGGTCAGCGTGCCGTCGCCGGTCGTCGCGTGGTCCAGGACGATCACGTGCCCGGACTGCTCGCCGCCGAGCGCGTAACCGTGCTGCTTCATCGACTCCAGGACGTACCGGTCGCCGACCGCGGTCTGGACGAGCTCGATGCCCTCCCGCTCCATGGCGATCTTGAAGCCGAGGTTGGACATCACGGTCCCGACCACGGCGTTCCCGCGCAGCGTCCCCGCCTCGCGCATGGCGAGCGCCAGTACGGCGAGGATCTGGTCCCCGTCGACCTCCTGGCCCGCGGCGTCGACGGCGAGGCAGCGGTCCGCGTCCCCGTCGTGCGCGATGCCGAGGGCGGCACCGTGCTCGACGACGGCGGCCTTCAGCAGCCCCAGGTGCGTGGATCCGCATCCGTCGTTGATGTTGAGACCGTCCGGCGAAGCGCCGATGGTGACGATCTCCGCGCCGGCCCTGGTGAAGGCCTCGGGCGAGACCCTGGCGGCGGCGCCGTGCGCCTCGTCGAGCACCACCTTCAGCCCGTCGAGGCGGTTCGGCAGCACGCCGATCAGATGGGCGACGTACTGGTCGAAGCCCTGGTCGTACGAGCGCACGCGCCCGACCCCGGAACCGGTCGGCCGCTCCCACGGCTCACCGCTGCGGTGCTGCTCATAGACGCGCTCGATGGCGTCCTCCAGCTCGTCGGCGAGCTTCTGGCCGCCGCGCGCGAAGAACTTGACACCGTTGTCCGGCATGGCGTTGTGGCTCGCGGAGAGCATGACGCCCAGATCCGCGCCCAGCGCACCGGTGAGGTACGCCACCGCGGGGGTGGGCAGCACCCCGACCTTCAGCACATCCACGCCCGCACTCGCGAGACCGGCGACGACCGCCGCCTCCAGGAACTCACCCGAGGCGCGGGGGTCACGCCCGACCACCGCGGTGGGCCGGTGGCCCTCGAACGTTCCCGCCGCAGCGAGTACATGCGCCGCAGCGACCGAGAGCCCGAGCGCGAGCTCGGCCGTCAGGTCTGCGTTGGCGACACCGCGTACGCCGTCAGTGCCGAAGAGTCGTCCCACTGATGTCCTCCGAAAATGCTCCGAAAAAGCAAAGTTCTGAGCGCCTCTTGCCGTTATACGCCGGAGGCACCGATAAACGAACGCCCCGGCGGCACGAAGAGTGCCGCCGGGGCGAACGAACAAGCAGACAAGCAGCCAGCGATTAACGCTTGCTGTACTGCGGGGCCTTACGGGCCTTCTTGAGACCGGCCTTCTTGCGCTCGACCGCACGGTCGTCGCGCTTGAGGAAGCCGTTCTTCTTCAGGATGGCGCGGTTGTTGTCCACGTCGGCCTCGTTCAGGGAACGGGCGACACCGAGACGGAGCGCACCGGCCTGACCGGAGACGCCGCCACCCGAGATGCGGGCGACAACGTCGTAGCGGTTGTCGAGCTCGAGCACCTTGAAGGGCTCGTTGACTTCCTGCTGGTGGACCTTGTTCGGGAAGTAGTCCTCGAGCGTACGCCCGTTGATCTTCCACTTGCCGGTGCCCGGAACGATCCGGACGCGGGCGATGGCGTTCTTGCGACGGCCGAGGCCGGCCGCCGGCTGCGGGTCACCGAAGCGGCCCGCGAGGGACTCGCTGGTGTACTCGCCGTCGACGGGAACCTCGGACTCGAAGGTGGTGACCTCGGCGAAAACCTCTTCGCTCTCGGTACCTTCGGTGCCCTCGACGGGCGTCTCAACAGTGGACTCGGCCACGATTCTCCTCAGATCTTTCTAAAACGTCTTTGGGGGTGTGGCCGGAACTACTGCGCGACCTGGGTGATCTCGTACGGCACCGGCTGCTGGGCAGCGTGGGGGTGCTGGTCGCCCGCGTAGATCTTGAGCTTCGAGATCATCTGACGGCCGAGGGTGTTCTTGGGGATCATGCCCTTGATGGCCTTCTCGACGGCCTTCTCGGGGCTCTTCGCCATGAGCTCGTCGTAGCGCATGGAGCGGAGACCGCCCGGGAAACCGGAGTGGCGGTACGCCATCTTCTGGGTCTTCTTGTTGCCGGAGAGGTGGATCTTCTCGGCGTTGATGATGATGACGAAGTCACCCATGTCCATGTGCGGGGCATAGGTCGGCTTGTGCTTGCCTCGGAGGAGGATCGCTGCCGTGGTCGCCAGACGGCCCAGGACGATGTCCTGCGCGTCGATGATGTGCCACTGGCGAGTGACATCGCCAGGCTTGGGGCTGTACGTACGCACTTCGTAGCCTTCGCTTCTTCAGTGGATGGGGGCAGACACATGTCACCTCTGAAGCGATCATGCAGCTGGGGCTCACAGTGCCGGGACGCTGCCCGTATGCGAGCCACTGGTAACTGCTCCAGGGAACCTACGCAAGGGCCCTTCGCATGAGAACGACGAAGCCGATACGTATAACAATCCCCGAGACTACCCGCGCCGCCCCGGATGGGTCAAAACGCGCTGCCGTTACCGGGCCGGCGCTGCCCCCGGACTCCGCCCGGCGCAGCCGCTACCGCGCCCGCTCCACCCTCCGCACCGCTCCCCAACGCCGCGACGGGCGTCCGCCGAGGGCCGCCGGAACCCGGTCCGGCCCTCTACCGCGCCCGCTCCACCCTCCGCTCGTCCCACACCGGCTCCGTCGACTCCCGTACGACCCCGTCGGAACCGAAGACCAGATAGCGGTCGAAGGTCTTCGCGAACCACCGGTCGTGCGTGACGGCGAGCACAGTCCCGTCGTACGCCTCAAGGCCTTCCTGCAGCGCCTCGGCCGACTCCAGGTCCAGGTTGTCCGTCGGCTCGTCGAGCAGCAGCGCCGTCGTCCCCTCCAGTTCGAGGAGGAGGATCTGGAAGCGCGCCTGCTGGCCGCCCGAGAGCTTCTCGAAGGGCTGGTCGCCCTGGCGCTCCAGCTCGTACCGCCGCAGTACGCCCATCGCCCCGCCCCGGTCCTTCGCGTGCGCGGACCACAGGATGTCCACCAGCGTCTTCCCCGCCAGCTCCGGGTGCGCGTGCGTCTGCGCGAAGTGCCCGGGCAGCACCCGCGCGCCCAGCTTCCACGTCCCGGTGTGCGCCACGTCCTCCCCGGCGAGCAGCCGCAGGAAGTGCGACTTGCCGGAGCCGTTCGAGCCGAGGACCGCGACCCGCTCCCCGTAGAAGACCTCCAGGGAGAAGGGCTTCATCAGGCCGGTCAGCTCAAGGTTCTCGACCGTCACGGCCCGCACCCCGGTCCGCCCGCCGCGCAGCCGCATCTTGATGTCCTGCTCGCGCGGCGGCTCGGGCGGCGGCCCCGCGTCCTCGAACTTCTTGAAGCGGGTCTGCATCGCGTGGTAGCGCGACGCCATGTCCGGGCTGATCGCCGCCTGGTTGCGGAGCCGCAGCACCAGCGCCTTCAGCCGCGCGTGCTCCTCGTCCCAGCGCCGCTTGAGCTCCTCGAAGCGGGCGAAGCGCTCCCGCCTGGCCTCGTGGTACGTACCGAAACCTGACCCGTGCACCCATACGTCGGACCCGGCGGCCCCCGCCTCGACGCTCACGATCTTCTCGGCGGACCGGGAGAGCAGCTCGCGGTCGTGCGAGACGAAGAGGACCGTCTTACGGGTCTCCTTCAGCTGCTGCTCCAGCCAGCGCTTGCCGGGGACGTCCAGATAGTTGTCCGGTTCGTCGAGCAGCAGCACCTCGTCGGGCCCGCGCAGCAGCGCCTCAAGCACGAGCCGCTTCTGCTCACCGCCGCTGAGGGTCCGCACCTCGCGCCACTGCGCCTTCTCGTACGGCACCCCGAGCGCGGCCATGGTGCACATGTCCCAGAGCGTCTCCGCCTCGTACCCGCGCACCTCGGCCCAGTCGCTCAGCGCCTGCGCGTAACTCATCTGCGCGGCCTCGTCGTCCCGGCTGAGGATCAGCTCCTCGGCGGCGTCCACCGCCTGCGCCGCCTCCTTGATCCGCGGCTGCGCCACGGAGACCAGCAGGTCACGTACGGTCCGCTCGTCGCGCACCGAGCCCACGAACTGCGACATCACACCGAGCCCGCCGCTCACCGACACGCTTCCGCCGTGCGGTTTCAGCTCCCCGGAGATGATCCGCAGCAGCGTCGTCTTGCCCGCGCCATTGGCGCCGACCAGGGCGACGACAGACCCCTCGGCCACCCGGAACGAGGCGTCACCGAGCAGCACCCGCCCGTCCGGCAAGTAGTACTCAAGATGTCCCGCCTCAAGATGTCCCATGGAACGGATTGTCGCCCACGGCGCCCGCCCGGGGACAACTGCTTTACGGGGAGCGCGGGACGACCAGACCCGATTCGTACGCCGCCACCACCGCCTGTGCCCGGTCGCGCACCCCCAGCTTGGTCAGGACGCGGCTCACATGGGACTTCACGGTCTCGCCGCTCACCACGAGACGGACCGCGATCTCCGGGTTGGAGAGCCCCTCGGCGATCAGCACCAGCACTTCCCGCTCGCGCGGGGTCAGCGCCTCCAGCGGTACGGCGCCCGTGCGCGGCCTCAGCCGCACGAACTCCCCGATGAGCCGCCGGGTGACCGTCGGCGCGAGCAGCGCCTCCCCCGCGGCGACCACCCGCACCGCCTCGAAGAGCCGCTCGGCGACCATGTCCTTGAGCAGGAACCCGCTGGCCCCCGCGGCCAGCGCGTCGTACACATGCTCATCGAGATCGAAGGTCGTCAGCATGACGATCCGGGTGTCCGCCCGCTCGGCGACGATCCGCCGCGTCGCCTCGATGCCGTCCATCTCCGGCATCCGTACGTCCATGAGCACGATGTCGGGCCGCACCTGGCGGCAGACACGCACCGCGGCCGCGCCGTCCGAGGCGCTGCCGACGACCTCGAAGTCGGGCTGGGTGTCGAGGAGGGCGCCGAATCCGGCGCGTACGACGTCCTGGTCGTCGGCGACCACAATGCGGGTGGTCACCGGACGGCCTCCCGCGCCGGCAGTACGGCCTCGACGACGAAGCCGCCCGCGGGCCCGCTCCCCGTGCGCAGCGTGCCCCCGGCCGCCGCCGCCCGCTCCCGCATCCCGAGCAGCCCGTGGCCGCCCGATGCCTCCGTGCAGCCGGGTCCGCCGTCTCGTACCGTCACGCTCAACTCCCGTTCCCCATAGGCCAGTTCGATATCCACGCCCACCCCTGGCGCATGCCGCCGCGCATTGGTCAGCGCCTCCTGCACGATCCGGTACGCGGTGAGCTCGACGCCCGGGTCGAGCGCCACCACGTGCCCCCGTACCGTCAGCCGCACCGCACCCGCCGCCGTCTCCCGCGCCTCGTCGACCAGCTCGACCAGCTGGTGAAGGCCGGGCTGCGGCGCCCGCTCCACCACCGTGTCGGCCGCCGGTACGTCCTCCCGCAGCACCCCGAGCAGCCGCCGCATCTCGGTCAGCGCGAGCCGCGCCGTCCCCCCGATGGCGAGCAGCCGCGCCGCACCCTCGGGCGGCATCCCGCGCGTGGTCAGCCGCGCGGTCTCGGCCTGCACCGACAGCATCGAGAGGTGATGGGCCACGATGTCGTGCAACTCCCGTGCGATACGCGCCCGTTCACCCCGGGCCGCGTGCTCCAGGACGGTGTCCGCGTACGCCCAGTCCGCCGCGGTGCGCCGCCGCGCCTCACGCCCCGCCCGCCGCCAGTTGCCCGCGGCCAGCGCCGCCACCGCCGCGCAGAGCAGCCCGAGCGGCAGGCCCCGGCCGCCCGCCCAGAGCGCGTACACGGCAAAAGGAACGGCGAAGCCGACGGCCGTACGCGTGGAACAGCGCACCCCGACCAGCGCGAGGACCACCACCATCGCGACCGTCGCCGACCAGGCCGGGTGCCCGACGGCGAGCATCGCGAGCAGCACCGAGGCGCAGATCACGACGGCGGAGACCAGCAGATGTCCGCGTACGAGAGCGAGCGGCGCCGTCGAGAAGACGGCGAGCACCAGCACCGTGAACAGATCCGCAGGCAGCCTGCCCGCGGGCGCCGACGCCTCGATCACCGCGAAGAAACTCAGCACCGCGGCAGCCACGAGCGGCAGGTCGGGCGCTCCCGCCGCCTTCTTCCACACCGCACTCGTCCAGGTCACGGGCCCATTGTGGGCGGGCACGCCCGCTCTGTCCTCCCCCGCGCGGGGGAGCCTCCCCCGGCGAAGACACCACCCCGACGGGATGGCCGCACCGCGCCCGCTCCCTACCTTCGTTGTCATGCCACCGGACACAGCAATCGAAGTCAGCGCCCTGCGCAAGCACTACGGTCCGACCACCGCCGTCGACGGCCTGACCTTCACGGTCGCCCCCGGCAAGGTCACCGGATTCGTCGGCCCCAACGGAGCCGGCAAGTCCACCACGCTGCGCATGATCCTGGGCCTGGACGCCCCCGACAGCGGCAAGGCCCTGATCGGCGGCCGCCCGTACGCAACGCTCCGCGACCCCCTCACCGTCGTCGGCGCGCTCCTCGACGCCGAAGCGGTCCACCCCGGCCGCCGCGCCGTCGACCACCTCCTGTGGATGGCGCACTACAACGGCATCCCGCGCCGCCGCGTCACCGAGGTCCTCGAACAGGTCGGCCTCACCTCCGTCGCCAAGAAGCGCGCGGGCGGCTTCTCCCTCGGGATGCGCCAGCGGCTCGGCATCGCGGCAGCACTCCTCGGCGACCCGCAGGTCCTGATCCTCGACGAGCCGGTCAACGGGCTCGACCCCGAGGGCATCCAGTGGATACGCGGCTTCCTCAAGTCCCTTGCCGCGGAAGGCCGTACGGTCCTGATCTCCAGCCACCTGATGGGCGAGCTCCAGGACACCGCGGAGCACCTCCTGGTCATCGGCCGCGGCCGCCTCCTCGCCGACACGGACGTCGGCGAACTCCTCGCGACGACCTCCGGCAACCGCATCACCCTGCGCACGGCGCGCCTCCCGGAGGCGATGACCGTACTGGCGCGCGAGGGCGCCACGGTCTCCGCGAACGCCCCCGGCACCCTCACCGTCGCCGGCCTGCCCGGCGAACGTGTCGTATCGCTCCTCACCGAAGCCGGGATCCCCTTCTCCGAGATCTCCGCGCACCGCGCGTCCCTCGAAGAGGCCTACCTCGAACTCACCCGTGGAGCCACGGAGTTCACCGCCGACACAGCAGCTCTGGAGACGTCATGATCCGCGCCCTGCGCGCCGAGTGGACCAAGCTCCGCTCGGTACGCTCCACCGCGTTCGCCCTGTTCGCCCTGGTGGCCGTGACCCTCCTGCTGACCGTCGTCACCGCGAAGGGCTCCGTCACCAGCTACGACGGCCCGCTGACCCGCGACCAGTTCACCTTCGCCCACACCCCGGTCACCGGGAACACCACCCTCACCACCCGCGTCGCATCGCTCACCTCCAAGTCCGGCTGGGCGAAGGCCGGTCTGATGATCAAGGACGGCACCACCGGCGGATCCCCCTCCGCCTCCCTGATGCTCACCCCGGGACACGGCGTCCGCATGCAGGTGAACGCCAAGACGGAACTCACCGCCGACACCCCGTCGGGTCAGCCCCGCTGGCTCCGCCTGACCCGTACCGGCCAGAGTGTCACCGGTTACGAATCCGCCGACGGACTCAGCTGGCACAAGGTCGGCACGCTCGCCGTCCCCGGCCTCCCCGCCCGGACCGAGGCCGGCCTCTTCGTCACCTCACCGGCCATCAGCGTCGCCAAACAGGTCAGCCCCGGCTCGGTCACAGCCCACTTGCAGCTCACCACGGGCCGCGCGGTCTTCGACCACACCACCCCGGCCCCCGCCACCGCGTGGACCCGCACCGACACCACCTCGCCCCCCGCCGCGCACCCGCTCCCCAACGACGAGAAGAGGCCCGCAGGCACCCTCCAGCAGACCGCCTCCACCGTCACCCTCACCGGCAACGGCGACCTCGGCTACATCGGCATCGGCGGTGTGGGTGACGACCTCGACGAAGCGGACCAGGTCAAGGAGACCCAGTCCGCCATCCAGCTCAGCCTGATCACCGTGGTCGCGCTCGGTGTGCTGTTCATGACGTCCGAGTACAAAACGCGCACCATCCGAACCACCTTCACCGCCAGCCCCAAGCGCGGCCGCGTCCTGGCCGCCAAGGCCGCGATCCTCGGAGCCACGGTCTTCGCGGTCGCCCTGCCGACCACCATCGCCGCGTTTCTCATCGCACGGCCGATCATGACCAAGAACGGCTACAAGCCGCCGATCTTCCCCACCACATCGCTCACCGACCCCACCACCCTGCGCGCGGTGGTCGGCGGCGCGGCCTTCCTCGCCGTACTGGCCGTGTTCTGCCTGGGCGTGGGCGCCATGTTCCGCCGCACGGTCCCCGCGATCGTGACGATCTTCGCGCTCCTCATCGTCGTCCCGATCATCTCCCAGATCACCTCGGTCTCCGTCAACACCTGGGTGGAGCGCGCCACTCCGATCGCCGGACGCGCCCTGACCCAGACCAAGACCCTCACCGAGACCTCGATCGGCCCCTGGGCGGGCTTCGCGGTCCTGTGCCTGTACGCGGCCGCCGCCCTCGGCGCCGCACACTGGCGGCTCACCCGGCGGGACGCATGACCGGCGCCCTGCACGGGGAGTGGACGAAGCTCCGTACGGTCCCGGCCAATCTCTGGACGCTCCTGGCACTGCCCGCCGTCATGACGGCCCTCACGGCCCTGATCGCGGCGGGCACCAACCCCCAAGAGGTCAGTCCCGACCCCACCGCACTCGCCCTCTCCGGCGTCTACTTCGCGCAGCTCGCCGCCGTGGCGGTCGCGGTGGCGGTGGTCACCTCCGAGTACCACCCGCGCCTGATCCTGCTCACCCTGTCCGCCAGTCCCCGCCGTACGACGGTCTTCACGGCCAAGGCCCTCACCGTGACCGCCGCCGTGCTCCTGGCGGCCCTCCCAGGGGTCCTGGGCGCCCTCCTGGCGGGCCGCTCCGCCCAGCATGGGACCCACCAACTCCCGCTCTCCGACGGCTCGTTGCAGCGGGCCGTGCTCGGCACGGTCCTCTACCTCCTGCTGGTGGCCCTGCTGAGCGTGGGCATCGCCCTGGCCGTACGGCACACGGCCGCGGCCACCGGAACGGTCCTCGCGCTCCTCTACGGCCCGTACCTGGCCACCCAACTGCTCAACATGTCGACGCACACCCTGCACCTGGTCCAGAAGTTCTCCCCCATGACGGCGGGCCTCGCCGTCCAGACCACCACGGGCGCCGGTACGGCCCCGCTCGCCCCCTGGACGGGCCTGGCCGTACTGGCCGCCTACGCGGCCGGAGCCCTCGCCGTGGGATGGACCCTGCTGCAGCGCCGCGACGCCTAAACCTCTCGGTCTAAGATGCGCACCATGAGCATTGGGCAAGGGGGGCCCTCCTGGGGCCCGGGGGACACACAGACACCGGACTGGGCGGCACTCGCCGAGGAGTCCGAGGCGCGCGGCCGGCGCAGGAAACTGCTGTTCATCGGCGGTGGCGTACTGGCCACCGCCGCGATCGCCGGGATCGTGGCGACGGCGGTGGTCACCTCGAACAAGAACTCCACGTCGAACGACAAGAACGCCAGTCAGCTGCCCGCCCCCGCGACCCTCCCCAGCGAGAGCGGCGGCCCGCAGCCGACCTTCTCCTCGGTGGCGCCCAGGCCGGTGCTGAACCCCAAGGACTTCATCTCCAGCGCCCAGAAGGACAAGGCGCCGCTGAACGCCGGCACGCTCTTCCCCGGCAAGAAGCTGACGATGGGCAACCGCCCCTACACCAAGGGCGCCACGAACCGCACCACCAACTGCGCCGCGGTCGCCCAGGGCGCGCTCGGCTCCGTACTCAAGAAGAACGGCTGCCGCCAGGTCATCCGCGCCACCTACGTCAGGAACGGCGTGTCGATCACAGTCGGCGTCGCGGTCTTCGACACCGAGGCAGCGGCCCTCAAGGCCAAGTCCCAGGCGTCCGGCGGCATCACCCCGCTGGCCGGCTCAGGAGTCGCCGACTTCTGCCACGCCACGGTCTGCCTGCGCCGCGCCAACTCCATCGGCCGGTACGCCTACTTCACCCAGGGCGGCTACGCGAACGGCAAGAAGGTGACCCTGAAGGACAAGCCGGTCTTCCAGGCCAGCGACGACCTCGGCACCTTCGTCTTCAACCAGATCTACGCCCGTGGCCGCACCCAGGCATCGGCCGCGGCCACGGCCCCCACGAGCTGACGCGCCCCGGGGGTCAGCAGCAGCCGGCCCCCGGCAGCGTCCGTACGTTCCGCGCTTCCTTGCTCCGCGCGGCCAGCAACTCGTCGGCGGGATAGCCGACTTCCTCAAGCGTCAGCCCGTGCGCCTTCGCGACATGCACGGACGAGTCGCGCACCCCGGCGGCCAGCACCTTCGCGGGCCACTCCACCGGCCGGTGCCCGTCCCCCACGAACAGCAGCGCACCGATCAGCGACCGCACCATGTTGTGGCAGAAGGCATCGGCGCGCACGGTGGCGGTGACGATCCCGTCGTCCCCCCGCACGAGGCTCAGTTCCTGCAGCGTACGGATGGTGGTGGCGCCCTCGCGCTTCTTGCAGTACGCGGCGAAGTCGTGCTCCCCCACCAGCCCCGCGGCAGCCGCGTTCATGGCGTCGACGTCCAACGGCCAGTCGTGCCACAGGACATGACCCCGCAGCAGCGGATCGACGCCCCCGGGCCGGTCGGTCACCCGGTACGCGTACCGCCGCCACACCGCCGCGAACCGCGCGTTGAAACCTGACGGCGCCTCGGCCGCGCTCCAGATCCGTACGTCCCGCGGCAGCCGCCCGGCCAGCCGCTTCAGCAGCTTCTCGCGGTGCTCGGCCCAGACCGCCTCCGGCAGATCCGCGGTGGCCACCTGCCCGCGCGCGTGCACGCCCGCGTCGGTCCGCCCGGCCACGGTCAGCGGGAACATCACGCCCGACCGGGTCACGGTCTTCAGCGCGTCCTCGATCTCGCCCTGGACGGTCCGCAGCCCGCTGGGCTGCCTGGCCCAGCCGGAGAAACCGGTGCCGTCGTACCCCAGATCGAACCGCACCCGTACGAAGCCGGGCTCCACCTCATCGCTCACCAGCGAATCCTCTCAAAAGAGAACGGGCCCGCACCGCCCCGAGGGGGAGATGCGGGCCCGTACAAAGCAGTTCCCAGAACGCCTCAGGCGTCCTTCACTGCATCAACCAACCGCTACGCGGTGGGCTCAGCCTCAACCGGCTTGGCGTCCTCGACGACCTCGACCGGAGCGGCCTCGGCGTCCTTGGCGGAACGCTTGGTCGCGGCCTCGGCCTCGCCCGTCGCCTGCTGGGCAACGGTCAGTGCCTCGACCAGCTCGATGACCGCCATCGGGGCGTTGTCGCCACGACGGTTGCCGATCTTGGTGATGCGGGTGTAGCCACCGGGGCGGTTCTCGTACCGCGGGGCGATCTCGGTGAAGAGCGTGTGCACGATGCTCTTGTCCGTGATCGACTGCAGCACCAGGCGACGGTTGTGGATGTCGCCCTTCTTGGCCTTGGTGATGAAACGCTCAGCGACCGGACGCAGGCGGCGGGCCTTGGCCTCGGTCGTGGTGATGCGGCCGTGCTCGAACAGCGACTTCGCGAGGTTGATGAGAAGAAGCTTCTCGTGCGCAGCGCTGCCGCCCAGACGGGCGCCCTTTGCGGGACGGGGCATGGTCTTTCTCCTTGTGATCTGCACCGGCCGTACGAGGTACCGATGTCAGTGCCCGACGAGCGTCTGCCCGCCGGAACCCGAGCCCGAAGGCCCGGAAGTCTTGAGCCGGTCAGGCATATCAAGCCCGTCCGGCGATTGAGGACAAAGCCTCAGCCCCGACGCGGGGCACCCGTCAAAACCCGGGCACCCCCGCCGAAGGTGAATCAGTACTGCTCGGTCTCCACGAAACCGGCGTCCGCGTCGTCGTCCGCGCCGAAGGCGTCAGCGGCGGCGGTCGGGTCGAAGCCGGGAGGCGAGTCCTTGAGCGCGAGGCCCATGCCGGCCAGCTTCGCCTTGACCTCGTCGATCGACTTCGCACCGAAGTTACGGATGTCGAGCAGGTCGGCCTCCGAGCGGGCAACGAGCTCGCCCACGGAGTGGATGCCTTCGCGCTTGAGGCAGTTGTACGACCGAACGGTGAGCTCGAGCTCCTCGATCGGCAGGGCGAGATCAGCGGCCAGGGCCGCGTCCGTCGGCGACGGGCCCATGTCGATGCCCTCGGCGTCGATGTTGAGCTCGCGCGCCAGACCGAACAGCTCGACCAGGGTCTTACCGGCGGACGCCATGGCGTCACGCGGGCGCATGGCCTGCTTGGTCTCGACGTCGACAATCAGCTTGTCGAAGTCGGTGCGCTGCTCGACACGGGTCGCCTCGACCTTGTACGTGACCTTGAGCACCGGGGAGTAGATGGAGTCGACCGGGATACGGCCGATCTCCTGGCCCAGCTGCTTGTTCTGGACGGCGGAGACATAGCCGCGACCGCGCTCGACGGTCAGCTCCATCTCCAGCTTGCCCTTGCCGTTGAGCGTGGCAAGAACCAGATCCGGGTTGTGGACCTCGACACCGGCCGGGGGCGCGATGTCGGCGGCGGTCACGAGACCCGGGCCCTGCTTGCGCAGGTACATCACGACGGGCTCGTCGTGCTCCGAGGAGACGACGAGCTGCTTGATGTTGAGGATGAGGTCGGTGACGTCTTCCTTGACGCCCGGCACGGTGGTGAACTCGTGCAGGACACCGTCGATACGAATGCTGGTAACAGCAGCACCCGGGATCGAGGAAAGAAGCGTACGGCGCAGCGAGTTACCGAGCGTGTAGCCGAAACCCGGCTCCAGCGGCTCGATGACGAAGCGCGAGCGGTACTCGTCGACGACCTCTTCGGTCAGCGACGGACGCTGAGCGATAAGCATGTGGTGATCCTTCAGTCGTGGGCGCCCACTATTTGACGCCCCCAGTCACTACAAAGGGTACGGGCGATACGGACCGAAGTGGCCGTACCGCCCGAACCGAAAAAACTACAAGCTCTGCTGCGTCAGACGCGGCGGCGCTTGGGCGGACGGCAACCGTTGTGCGGGGTCGGCGTCACGTCCTGGATCGAACCGACCTCGAGGCCGGTCGCCTGCAGCGAACGGATGGCGGTCTCGCGACCGGAACCCGGACCCTTGACGAAGACGTCAACCTTGCGCATGCCGTGCTCCTGCGCGCGACGGGCAGCCGACTCGGCGGCCATCTGCGCGGCGAACGGAGTGGACTTGCGCGAGCCCTTGAAGCCGACGTGGCCGGCGGAGGCCCAGGAGATCACGTTGCCCGAGGGGTCCGTGATCGAGACGATGGTGTTGTTGAACGTGCTCTTGATGTGCGCGTGGCCGTGAGCGACGTTCTTCTTTTCCTTGCGACGCACCTTCTTGGCTGCGCCCTGACGACCCTTGGGGGGCATGTCTTAACTCCAGATGGAGAGGGAGGTGGTCGGTCCTACAGCGAAGACCGCTGATGAGTCCGCTGTGGACTACTTCTTGCCCGGCTTCTTCTTACCGGCGATCGCGCGACGCGGGCCCTTGCGGGTACGAGCGTTCGTGCTGGTGCGCTGGCCGTGAACCGGCAGACCACGACGGTGACGCAGACCCTGGTAGCAACCGATCTCCACCTTGCGGCGGATGTCGGCGGCGACCTCGCGACGGAGGTCACCCTCGGTGCGCAGGTTGGCGTCCACGTACTCGCGGATCTTGACCAGGTCTTCCTCGGCCAGGTCACGAACACGGGTGTCGGGGTTCACGCCGGTCGAGGCGAGGATCTCCTTCGACCGGGTACGGCCGACGCCGAAGACGTAGGTGAGGGCAACCTCCACGCGCTTTTCGCGCGGGATGTCAACACCTGAAACGCGTGCCATTCAATGGCTCCAGTTGTTATTCGGAGGTCTTCCACAGAACCAGCCCTCGACCGCCGTACTAGGTACAGTCCAGGTCCTCGGCCTCCACCGAGGGTGTCGCCAGTCACTCAGTGACTAGGCGGGTCCTGCGTATGAGCATTTCGCTTGCGTCGCGCGAAGAACTGCGAGGTGCAGATCGGTGTGCGTCAGCCCTGGCGCTGCTTGTGGCGCAGGTTGTCGCAGATGACCATGACCCGACCGTGACGGCGGATCACCTTGCACTTGTCGCAGATCTTCTTGACGCTCGGCTTGACCTTCATGGGATGTCAGGTTCTCCGGGTCAGTGCCACCACCCACGCCGGAACGTGAGTGCGGGCAAGATCTACTTGTATCGGTAGACGATCCGGCCACGCGTCAGGTCGTACGGAGACAGCTCCACAACGACCCGGTCATCAGGGAGGATACGGATGTAGTGCATCCGCATCTTGCCGCTGATGTGCGCGAGGACCTTGTGACCGTTCTGGAGTTCCACCCTGAACATCGCGTTCGGGAGGGACTCGATCACGGTGCCCTCGATTTCGATGGCACCTTGCTTCTTGGCCACGCTTCGCCCTTCGAATCGGCTACCTTGATCAGCTTTCATGCGGGCATGAAGACATGCGGGTGCACGAGAGCCGACGAGTCAGTCTACGTCAGGGCATCCGTAAAGACGAATCGAGGAAGAATGCCCCATTGTCAAGATCATTAAGCAGAGCGAGCCCATGTTCCGGGGCGATTCCTCCCCGCCCTGCTCAGCCCGACGGGTCCAGAGCCACCCGTGACCCCGAGGACCACTCAGGCAGACGGATCGGGAGCAGCAGTGATCCCGTACTCCGCCAGCTTCGCCTTGCCCCCGTCAGGAGCCGTCAGCACGAGCAGCCCCTCCTCCGTCAGCGCCACGGAGTGCTCCCAGTGCGAGGACCAGGTCCCGTCCGTCGTGATGACGGTCCAGTCGTCCTCCAGGACCTCTGTCCGGGCCGTACCGAGCGAAACCATCGGCTCGATCGCGAGGCAGAAGCCCGGCACCAGCTTCGGGTTGTGCCGGCCGATGAGCCGGCGCCGGTCGACGTAGTTCAGCAGATGCGGGTCCATGTGCATCTCGGAGCCGATGCCGTGGCCGCCGTAGTCCTCGATGATCCCGTACTTGCCCGACGCGGGACGCGGCTGGCGGCGGATGTAGCCCTCGATCGCCTTGGAGACGTCCGCGAGCCGGCCGCCCTTCTTCATCGCGGCGATACCGGCCCACATCGACTCTTCGGTCACCCGGGAGAGCTCGATGAGCTCCGGCGCGTGCCCGGTGCCGACGAACGCCGTGTAGGCCGCGTCCCCGTGCCAGCCGTCGATGATGGCGCCGCAGTCGATCGAGATGATGTCGCCGTCCTTCAGGACGGTCTTCTCGTCCGGGATCCCGTGGACCACGACCTCGTTCACCGAGGTGCAGATCGTCGCGGGGAATCCCCCGTACCCGAGGAAGTTCGGCTTGGCCTCGTGCTCGGCGAGCACCTTCCGAGCGACCTGGTCCAGATCGTTCGTGGTGGCGCCGGGTACCGCGGCCTCACGGGTCGCCGCGTGAATGGCGGCGACCACCAGCCCCGCCTCGCGCATCTTCGCGATCTGCTCCGGGGTCTTGATCTCCACCATTGCGCCTGGCGCCTTCCTGATCTCTGTTGCACTGCATGAATGACTCTGGCCGTGCCGCCCACGAAGGGCGACACGGCCAGTATGGCTGTTGAAAAGCCACTACGCGTCGGAGCGACCCAGGGCCTCCATGGCCCGCTTGGTCACCTCGGTGACCTTGCCGAGAGCGGAGATCGTGACCACCAGGCCCTGGGCCTTGTAGTGGTCGATGATCGGCTCGGTCTCGGCGTGGTAGACCTCCAGCCGACGACGGACCGTTTCCTCGGTGTCGTCGCCGCGCTGGTACAGCTCGCCCCCACAGGTGTCGCAGACGCCCTCCTGCTTCGGAGCGCTGTAGGCGACGTGGAAAACATGGCTGGAATCGTTACGACAGATCCGCCGGCCGGCGATCCGCTTCACGACCTCGTCCTCGGGGACCTCCAGGTCCAGCACCGCGTCGAGCTTCTGGCCGTCGGCCTTCAGGGACTCGTCGAGCGCCTCGGCCTGCGAGACGTTCCGCGGGAAACCGTCGAGGAGGAATCCGCCCTCGGCGTCAGGCTGGGCCATGCGGTCCTTCGCCATCCCGATGGTGACCTCGTCGGGTACCAGGTTGCCGGCGTCCATGAACGCCTTGGCAGCCTTGCCCAGCTCCGTGCCCTGGCTGATGTTGGCACGGAAGAGGTCGCCCGTGGAGATGTGCGGGATCGACAGGTTCTTGGCAAGGTACGCGGCCTGCGTCCCCTTGCCTGCACCGGGCGGTCCGACGAGGACGATACGCATCAGCGGAGGAACCCTTCGTAATTACGCTGCTGGAGCTGGCTCTCGATCTGCTTCACGGTCTCCAGACCCACACCCACGATGATCAGGATGCTTGTCCCGCCGAACGGGAAGTTCTGGTTCGCTCCGAAGCCCACCAACGCCATCGTTGGGACGAGAGCAATCAGGCCCAAGTACAGCGACCCCGGCCAGGTGATCCGGTTGAGTACGTAACTCAGGTACTCCGCGGTCGGTCGGCCAGCCCGGATGCCCGGGATGAAGCCACCATACTTCTTCATGTTGTCCGCGACTTCCTCGGGGTTGAACGAGATCGCCACGTAGAAGAAGGCGAAGAACACGATCAACAGGAAGTACGTGACCAGGTAATACGGGTGATCCCCCTTGGTCAGGTTGTCCTTGACCCACAGTGCCCAGCCCGCGTTGGAGCCGCTGAACTGAACGATCAGCGCCGGGATGTAGAGCAGCGACGAGGCGAAGATGACCGGGATCACACCCGCCTGATTGACCTTCAGCGGGATGTACGTCGAAGTGCCCCCGTACGACCGCCGCCCGACCATGCGCTTCGCGTACTGCACTGGGATCCGGCGTTGCGCCTGTTCGACGAAGACCACCAGACCCACCATCGCGAATCCCACGAGGATCACCGCGGAGAACTCGATCCAGCCGCCCGCGAGATGACCCGAGGACTTGATGGCCCACAGGGCGCTCGGGAACCCGGCGGCGATCGAGACGAACATCAGGATCGACATACCGTTGCCGATGCCCTTGTCGGTCACGAGCTCACCGAGCCACATGACCGCACAGGTGCCGGCGGTCATGGTGATGACCATGACGACGGTGGTGAAGATCGACTGGTTGGGCACGATCTGGTTCGCAACGGTGCAGCTGCCGAAGAGCGCACCGGTACGGGCCGTGGCCACCAGGCCGGTGCCCTGAAGGATGGCAAGGGCGACGGTGAGATAACGCGTGTACTGCGTGATCTTCGTCTGACCCGACTGCCCCTCCTTCTTGAGGGCCTCCAGCCGCGGAATCACCACGGTCAGCAGCTGCAAGATGATGCTCGCCGTGATGTACGGCATGATCCCGAGGGCAAAAATCGTGATCTGGAGCAGTGCGCCGCCACTGAACATGTTGACCAGACCGAAAAGACCCTGACTCGACTTCGTCTGGTCCATGCAGATCTGCACGTTCGTGTAGCTGACGCCTGGGATCGGGACATGCGCCCCGAGCCGGTACACCACGATGATGCCGAGCGTGAAGAGCAGTTTCTTGCGCAGGTCAGGCGTCTTGAACGCCTGGGCGAACGCGGTGAGCACGGTGCCTCCTGCGACCCCCGCGCTTCTGCGTCAGAGGTGACGGTATTGAGATTCGATGGATGACGGGTTACGTATCAGCCAAAAAACGCGTGGTGTGCCATACGGACCCACCACACGCAGATTTAGACAGTGCACGCCACCATACCGGCCGCCCCGCCCCCCTAGGAACGACCGAACGGGGATGCCCCTTTTGGGAGGCATCCCCGTTCGATGTTCAAGCCATCAAGTCGTCTTAGACGAGCTCGTTGACCGTGCCACCAGCGGCGGCAATCTTCTCCTTGGCGGAGCCGGAGACGGCGTCAACCGAAACCGTCACCTTCACGGAGATCTCGCCCTGGCCCAGGACCTTGACGAGGCTGTTCTTGCGTACCGCACCCTTGGCGACCAGATCGGCCACCGTGACCTCTCCACCCTGCGGGTAGAGCTCGGCGAGCTTGTCCAGGTTCACGACCTGGAACTCGGTGCGGAACGGGTTCTTGAAGCCCTTGAGCTTCGGGAGACGCATGTGGAGGGGCATCTGCCCGCCCTCGAAGCGCTCCGGGATCTGGTAACGGGCCTTCTGGCCCTTGGTACCACGACCTGCGGTCTTACCCTTGGAGCCTTCACCACGACCGACACGGGTCTTGGCGGTCTTGGCACCCGGGGCGGGCCGGAGGTTGTGGACCTTCAGCGGGTTGTTCTCCGCCATGTCAGTCGACCTCCTCAACCGTCACGAGGTGGCGGACGGTGTTAGCCATTCCGCGGAACTCGGGGCGGTCCTCCTTGACAACTACGTCGTGCAGGCGCTTGAGCCCGAGCGAACGCAGGGTGTCGCGGTGGTTCTGCTTGCTACCGATGTACGACTTCGTCTGCGTGATCTTGAGGCGGGCCATTACGCACCCGCCCCAGCACGTGCACGGAGCAGGGCCGCGGGGGCCACGTCCTCGAGGGGCAGACCACGGCGAGCCGCGATCTCCTCGGGACGCTGCAGGCCCTTGAGGGCCGTCACCGTCGCGTGCACGATGTTGATCGCGTTCGACGAGCCGAGCGACTTCGACAGGATGTCGTGAACGCCGGCGCACTCGAGCACGGCACGCACCGGGCCACCGGCGATAACGCCGGTACCGGGGGACGCCGGCTTGAGCAGAACGACGCCCGCAGCCTTCTCGCCCGTGATCGGGTGAGGAATCGTGCCCTGGATGCGCGGAACCTTGAAGAAGTTCTTCTTCGCTTCCTCGACACCCTTGGCGATGGCCGCGGGAACTTCCTTGGCCTTGCCGTAACCGACACCTACGGTGCCGTCTCCGTCTCCGACCACGACGAGCGCGGTGAAGCTGAAGCGACGGCCACCCTTGACAACCTTGGCAACGCGGTTGATCGCTACGACACGCTCAACGTAAGCGGTCTTCTCGGCGGCAGCGCCGTCGCGACCCTTCCGGTCCCGCCGCTCGCCGCCACCGGCACCGCTTCCGCGGCGCTGGGGTCCAGCCATTGGATTTACCTCTCTCTGTTACGTCCGTTAGTCCCGGGAACGGGGCTTAGAACTTCAGCCCGGCTTCGCGGGCGGCGTCAGCCAGAGCGGCAATGCGCCCGGCGTACCTGTTGCCACCACGGTCGAACACGACGGCCTCGACGCCAGCAGCCTTGGCACGCTCGGCGACAAGTGCGCCGACCTTCTGTGCCTGGGCGCTCTTGTCGGCCTCTGCACCGCGAATCGAAGTGTCCAGGGTCGACGCCGACGCGAGCGTGTGGCCCGCGATGTCGTCGATGACCTGAGCAACGATGTTGCGGTTGGAGCGCGTCACGACCAGACGAGGACGCTCCGGCGTACCGGAGACGTGCTTGCGGACGCGGATGTGGCGACGCTTGATGGCAGCGCGCTTGTACGCGTCACCCTTGGCAATCTTTACACCGTATGCCATGGCTTACTTACCCGCCTTTCCGACCTTGCGGCGGATAACCTCGCCGGCATACTTGATGCCCTTGGCCTTGTACGGGTCGGGCTTCCGCAGCTTGCGAATCTTCGCCGAGACCTCGCCGACCTTCTGCTTGTCGATGCCCTCGACAGTGAACTTCGTGGGCGTCTCGACCTTGAAGGTGATGCCTTCGGGGGCCTCGATGGTGATCGAGTGGCTGTATCCGAGCGCGAACTCCAGGTTGGAGCCCTTCGCCTGGACGCGGTAACCGACACCGCTGATCTCGAGCGCCTTCACGTAACCCGTGGTCACGCCGGTGATCATGTTCGCCACCAGCGTGCGGGACAGGCCGTGCAGGGCCTTGTTCTGACGCTCGTCGTTGGGACGGGTGACGTTGAGAACGCCGGCCTCGCCCTTAACAATCTCGATGGGCGCGGCAACGGTGTGCGTGAGGGAACCCTTGGGGCCCTTCACTGCGACCGTGCGGCCATCGATGGTGACGTCCACACCAGCGGGAACCGGGATGGGGAGCTTGCCGATACGCGACATGAGCTTTCCTTCCTTTCCCGACTACCAGACGTAGGCGAGGACTTCCCCACCTACGCCCTTCTTGCTGGCCTGCTGGCCGGTCAGGAGACCGTGGGACGTGGAGATGATCGCCACGCCCAGGCCGCCGAGAACCTTCGGCAGGCTGGTGGACTTCGCGTAAACACGCAGACCCGGCTTCGAGATGCGCTTGATGCCGGCGATCGAACGCTCGCGGTTCGGGCCGAACTTCAGCTCGAGGACGAGCTTCTTGCCGACCTCGGCATCCTCGACCTTCCAGCCGGTGATGAAGCCCTCCTGCTGGAGGATCTCCGCGATGTGCGACTTGATCTTGCTGTGCGGCATCGCGACATCGTCGTGATACGCCGAGTTAGCGTTACGCAGACGAGTAAGCATGTCTGCGATGGGGTCAGTCATGGTCATGAATTGGCCTTCGGCCTCTCTCGCCGGGGTTTCCTGTATGCGCCATCCCTCTCCCTACTCAGAGGCAGGACGGGTGCGGTGCGGGGACCTACGGCGTAGTAAGTCGGTCATGAGCGGCAGGCGCCCAACCCTTCTAGCCTACGGCATGAAAGGGAGGGCTCCTGCCGACCAGATACTTACCGAGAGCCCTGGATAATGCCCGTATTTACGGGACTACCAGGAGCTCTTGGTCACGCCCGGGAGCTCTCCACGGTGAGCCATCTCACGAAGGCACACGCGGCAGAGGCCGAACTTGCGGTAGACGGAGTGCGGACGGCCACAACGCTGGCAGCGGGTGTACGCGCGCACACCGAACTTGGGCTTGCGGGCGGCCTTGGCAATCAGGGACTTCTTCGCCACGGTCAGTTCTCCTTGAACGGGAAGCCGAGGTGACGAAGCAGCGCACGACCCTCGTCGTCGTTGGTCGCCGTGGTGACCACGGTGATGTCCATGCCCCGCGTGCGGTCGATCTTGTCCTGGTCGATCTCGTGGAACATGACCTGCTCGGTGAGACCGAAGGTGTAGTTGCCACGGCCGTCGAACTGCTTCGGCGACAGACCACGGAAGTCACGGATACGCGGCAGCGCGAGCGACAGCGTACGGTCCAGGAACTCCCACATGCGGTCACCGCGGAGGGTGACGTGGCAACCGATCGCCTGGCCCTCGCGCAGCTTGAACTGCGCGATGGACTTGCGGGCCTTGGTCACGGCCGGCTTCTGGCCGGTGATCGTGGTCAGGTCGCGGATGGCGCCGTCGATCAACTTGGAGTCGCGGGCGGCGTCGCCCACACCCATGTTGACCACGATCTTGACGAGACCGGGGATCTGCATGACGTTCTCGTAGGAGAACTCCTCACGCAGCTTGCCGGCGATCTCCTCGCGGTAGCGCAGCTTCAGACGCGGCGCGGTGGTGGTAGTCATCAGATGTCCTCACCGGTGCGCTTGGCAACGCGGATCTTGTTGCCCTCGTCGTCAAAACGGAAGCCGACGCGAGTAACGACCTTCTTGCCGTCCTTCTCAACAACCAGCTGCACGTTGCTGACGTGGACCGGAGCCTCGGTCGTCACAATGCCACCGGTCTGCGAACCGCGAGCGGTCTGACCGGCCTTGGTGTGCTTCTTGACCCGGTTGACACCCTCGACGAGGACACGGTTCTCAGTAGGGATGGCCATGATGACCTTGCCCTGCTTGCCGCGGTCCTTACCGGTGATGACCTGAACCAGGTCGCCCTTCTTGATCTTCATGCTTACAGCACCTCCGGCGCGAGCGAGATGATCTTCATGAACTTCTTCTCGCGCAGCTCACGGCCGACCGGGCCGAAGATACGGGTGCCGCGAGGGTCGCCGTCGTTCTTCAGAATGACGGCGGCGTTCTCGTCGAAGCGGATGTACGAGCCGTCCTGACGACGACGCTCCTTGACGGTGCGAACGATGACCGCCTTGATGACGTCACCCTTCTTCACGTTACCGCCGGGGATCGCGTCCTTGACGGTGGCAACGATGACGTCACCGATGCCCGCGTAGCGGCGACCCGAGCCACCGAGAACACGGATGCAAAGGATTTCCTTGGCACCAGTGTTGTCGGCGACACGCAGTCGCGACTCCTGCTGGATCACGTCTATCTCCTGATCGTCTGCCGGTTCCCGGCAGGGGCTTCGGTGAAGAAGCCCCTGCCGAGCCTGGCGGAACCTGCCTGAGGGAAACCCCTCAGGCTGTGTTCACAGCAATTCCCTGACGGGAATTACCTGCTTACTTGGCCTTCTCGAGGATCTCGATGACGCGCCACCGCTTCGTGGCGGACAGCGGCCGGGTCTCCATCAGGAGAACGCGGTCGCCGACGCCCGCAGCGTTGGCCTCGTCATGAGCCTTGAGCTTGTTCGTACGGCGGATGACCTTGCCGTACAGCGCGTGCTTCACGCGGTCCTCGACAGCGACGACAACGGTCTTGTCCATCTTGTCGCTGACGACGAGACCCTCACGGGTCTTGCGGAAGCCGCGGTTGCTCTCAGTCGTCTCAGTCACAGTCTTCTCGCTCATCAGACGCTCTCCACCGTCTCGATACCGAGCTCGCGCTCACGCATCAGGGTGTAGACCCGGGCGATGTCCTTACGGACGGACTTGAGCCGACCGTGGTTCTCGAGCTGTCCGGTCGCCGCCTGAAAGCGGAGGTTGAACAGCTCTTCCTTGGCCTCACGAAGCTTGGCGACGAGGTCCTCGTCGTTCAGCTCGCGCAGCTCGGTCACCTTAGTGACGGCCGCCATCACGACTCACCTGCCTCGCGCCGCACAATGCGGCACTTCATCGGAAGCTTGTGGGCGGCGCGGGTGAGCGCCTCCTTAGCGACCTTCTCATTCGGGTAGGACAGCTCGAACATGACCCGACCGGGCTTGACGTTCGCGATCCACCACTCGGGAGAACCCTTACCGGAACCCATGCGGGTCTCGGCAGGCTTCTTGGTGAGCGGACGGTCCGGGTAAATGTTGATCCAGACCTTGCCGCCACGCTTGATGTGGCGGGTCATCGCGATACGAGCGGCCTCGATCTGGCGGTTCGTGACATACGCGGGCGTCAGAGCCTGGATGCCGTACTCGCCGAATGCGACCTCAGTACCACCCTTGGCCATACCACTGCGCTTGGGGTGGTGCTGCTTGCGGTGCTTGACCCTACGAGGGATCAGCATGTCGGTCAGGCCTCCGTTCCGGTGCTCTCAGCCGGAGCAGCGGCGGCGGGAGCATCGGCCTTGGGGGCCTCTGCTGCCGGCGCGGACTGCTGCGGCTTGCGGCCGCCACGGCCGCCACGCTCGCCACCGCGACCGCCACGGCCACCGGCCGGACGATCAGCGCCGCCACCGGCACCACCACGGGCCGGGCGGTTACCCGCACGGGCCGCAGCGTTCTCGGCGCGGACCTCGGCGATGTTCTTGACGTCGCCCTTGTAGATCCAGACCTTGACGCCAATACGACCGAAGGTCGTCTTGGCCTCGAAGAAGCCGTAGTCCACGTTCGCGCGCAGGGTGTGCAGCGGCACACGGCCTTCGCGGTAGAACTCGGACCGGGACATCTCGGCGCCGCCGAGGCGACCGCCGCACTGGATCTTGATGCCCTTGGCGCCGGCCTTCATCGTGCCCTGCATGCTCTTACGCATGGCGCGACGGAAGGAGACGCGGGAGGAGAGCTGCTCGGCAACGGCCTGAGCAACCAGCTGAGCGTCCATCTCGGGGTTCTTGACCTCGAGGATGTTCAGCTGCACCTGCTTGCCCGTGAGCTTCTCGAGGTCGCCGCGGATGCGGTCGGCCTCGGCGCCACGGCGGCCGATGACGATGCCGGGACGCGCGGTGTGGATGTCCACACGCACACGGTCACGGGTGCGCTCGATCTCAACCTTCGAGATGCCGGCGCGCTCCATGCCGGACGTCATCATCCTGCGGATGGCGACGTCTTCCTTGACGTAGTCCTTGTACAGCTTGTCGGCGTACCACCGCGACTTGAAGTCGGTGGTGATGCCGAGCCGGAACCCGTGCGGGTTTACCTTCTGGCCCATTACCGGGTTCCTTCCTTGCTGCTGACGACCACGGTGATGTGGCTGGTCCGCTTACGGATCCGGTAGGCACGGCCCTGAGCACGCGGACGGAACCGCTTCAGGGTCGGACCCTCATCCACGTACGCCTCGCTGATGACCAGCGAAGACGCGTCAGGGTGGTCGTAGTTGTGCGCGGCGTTGGCAATGGCGCTGTCAAGCACCTTGCCTACCGGCACGCTCGCGGCCTGCGGGGCGAAACGCAGGACCGCCTGAGCATCCGTGGCATCCATGCCACGGATAAGGTCCACCACGCGGCGGGCCTTCATGGGCGTGACGCGGATGTACCGCGCCTGGGCCCTGGCTTCCATGGTTGTCCCTTCGGTGTCGTTCATAGTCTTTGCACCCCGCCTTAACGGCGCTTTGACTTGCGGTCGTCCTTGACGTGGCCGCGGAAGGTGCGGGTCGGCGCAAACTCGCCGAGCTTGTGGCCGACCATCGACTCGGTGACGAACACCGGGATGTGGATCTTGCCATTGTGCACCGCGATGGTGTGCCCCAGCATGCTGGGGATGATCATCGAGCGCCGGGACCAGGTCTTGATGACGTTCTTGGAGCCTGCCTCGTTCTGTACGTCCACCTTCTTGACAAGGTGTCCGTCGACGAAAGGCCCCTTCTTGAGACTGCGCGGCATCTAAACCCGCTCCTAGCGCTTCTTGTTCGACTTGCGGCGGCGGACGATGTACTTGCTCGATGCCTTCTTCGGCGAGCGAGTACGACCCTCCTTCTGACCCCACGGGGAGACCGGGTGACGACCACCGGAGGTCTTACCCTCACCACCACCGTGCGGGTGGTCGACCGGGTTCATCGCCACACCGCGAACGCTCGGGCGTACGCCCTTCCAGCGCATACGGCCGGCCTTGCCCCAGTTGATGTTCGACTGCTCGGCGTTGCCGACCTCGCCAATCGTGGCGCGGCAGCGGACGTCGACCAGGCGGACCTCACCGGACGGCATACGAAGGTGGGCGTAAGCGCCCTCCTTCGCCAGCAGCTGGACCGAAGAACCCGCGGAACGGGCAATCTTCGCTCCGCCGCCGGGACGCATCTCGATGGCGTGGATGGTCGTACCCACCGGGATGTTGCGCAGCGGCAGGTTGTTGCCCGGCTTGATGTCGGCGCCAGGGCCGTTCTCAATCCGGTCGCCCTGGACCAGCTTGGCCGGGGCAATGATGTAGCGCTTCTCGCCGTCTGCGTAGTGCAGCAGCGCGATGCGGGCGGTGCGGTTCGGGTCGTACTCGATGTGAGCGACCTTCGCCGGCACGCCGTCCTTGTCGTGACGACGGAAGTCGATCACTCGGAAGGCGCGCTTGTGGCCGCCACCCTGGTGACGAACCGTGATCCGGCCGGTGTTGTTACGGCCGCCCTTGCTGTGCAGAGGGCGAACCAGCGACTTCTCCGGCGTGGACCGCGTGATCTCGACAAAGTCGGCGACGCTGGAGCCACGACGGCCCGGCGTAGTCGGCTTGTACTTGCGGATTCCCATTTCTCAGTCCTCGTCCGATTCCGGACGATCCAGACCGCCGTCAGGCGGTCGGACCGCCGAAGATGTCGATACGGTCGCCCTCGGCAAGGGTCACGATGGCGCGCTTGGTGTCAGCGCGCTTGCCGAAACCGGTCTTGGTCCGCTTGCGCTTTCCCTGCCGGTTGATCGTGTTGACCCCTGTGACCTTGACCGAGAAGACCGCTTCCACGGCCTGCTTGATCTGGGTCTTGTTGGAGCCGGGCGCGACGATGAACGTGTACTTGTTCTCGTCGAGCAGCGCGTAGCTCTTCTCGGAGACAACCGGCTTGACAAGAATGTCGCGGTGGTCCGTGAAGGTCTTGCTGGTGACGGTCTCAGCCATCAGACGTCACTCCCTTCGGTCTCAGTGGTGGCCTTGGGGCCAGACACGAAGGACTCGAAGGCGGCCTTGGTGAAGACCACGTCGTCGGAGACGAGCACGTCGTACGTGTTCAGCTGGCCCGGCGCCAGGAGGTGCACCTGGGGCAGGTTGCGGGCGGACAGCCACGCGGCCTCGTCCGACGTGTGCGCGACCAGGAGCACGTGCTTGCGCTCGCTGATCTTGCCCAGCAGGGACTTGGCGGCCTTCGTGGAAACCGCACCCTCGACCACATCGGTGACGATGTGGATACGAGCGTTACGGGCCCGGTCGGTGAGGGCACCGCGCAGAGCGGCGGCCTTCATCTTCTTGGGGGTCCGCTGCGAGTAGTCACGCGGCTGCGGGCCGTGAACGACGCCACCGCCAACGAACTGCGGAGCGCGGGTCGAACCCTGACGGGCGCGGCCGGTGCCCTTCTGGCGGTAAGGCTTGCGCCCACCACCACGGACCTCGCCGCGACGCTTGGTCTTGTGCGTGCCCTGACGGGCAGCGGCCAGCTGTGCGACAACGACCTGGTGGAGCAGCGGAATGCTCACCTTGGCGTCGAAGATCTCCGCGGGGAGCTCGACGGTACCGGTCTTGTCGCCTGCCGGCGAAAGGATGTCAATGGTGCTCATCGGTTCCTCAAACCCCCTTGGCCGCAGTGCGGACCAGGACGAGGCCACCGTTGGGACCGGGGACGGCGCCCTTGATGAGCAGCAGACCCTTCTCGGCGTCAACGGCGTGGACGGTCAGGTTCTGGGTGGTGACCCGCTCGTTGCCCATGCGACCCGCCATGCGCATGCCCTTGAAGACACGGCCGGGGGTGGCACAGCCACCGATGGAACCAGGCTTACGGTGCACGCGGTGGGCACCGTGAGATGCCTTGCCGCCCTTGAAGTTGTGACGCTTCATGACACCGGCGAAGCCCTTGCCCTTGGACTTCGCGGTCACATCGACCTTGATGCCCGACTCGAAGACTCCAGCAGTGATCTCCTGGCCCAGCGTGTACTCGCTGGCGTCAGGGGTGCGGAGCTCCACCAGGTGGCGGCGGGGAGTCACGTCGGCCTTGGCGAAGTGACCCTTGAGGGGCTTGTTCACCTTGCGCGGGTCAATCTCGCCGAAGGCGATCTGGACCGACTCGTAGCCGTCGTTGTCGTTCGTACGGACCTGCGTCACGACGCACGGACCGGCCTTGACGACGGTCACCGGGACAACCCGGTTGTTCTCGTCCCAGACCTGGGTCATGCCGAGCTTCTCGCCCAGGACGCCCTTGATGTTCTTGCTCATCTCGGCCCGTCCCTTCAGAGCTTGATCTCGATGTCGACGCCAGCCGGCAGGTCGAGACGCATCAGCGAGTCAACCGTCTTCGGGGTGGGGTCGAGAATGTCGATGAGGCGCTTGTGCGTGCGCATCTCGAAGTGCTCCCGCGCGTCCTTGTACTTGTGCGGGGACTTGATGACGCAGTACACGTTCTTCTCAGTGGGCAGCGGCACCGGGCCTGCGACCGACGCACCAGTGCGGGTCACCGTCTCGACGATCTTCTTCGCCGAGCTGTCGATGACCTCGTGGTCGTAGGCCTTGAGCCGGATGCGGATCTTCTGTCCCGCCATGGCTACTTCGTAGTCCTGTCTCTTGGAAACGCTCTGGTACCCGGTCGGTTCTGCGATCGTCCTCCGACCCACGCGGTCGGGTGTGTCGCGTTCCCCCCGCATGGATATCCCGAAGGATTTCCCTACCAAGGGTTCGCGGACCGAAACGACCGCAGGCCGGGGATGGATCACCCACCGGGCGCCTGGTCCGGCACCTCACTGCACTTCCCGAAAGATTCCCGTACGTCCGACCTGCACTGCCTTGCGACAGAGGTCGACGAGTACTGTGGGACTCGCTTCCGGTTCTCCCGACGGGAGACGCGCAGCATCGGCACTCAAACCGAGCAACCTGAACAGTGTGCCATATGGGGCACTGCGTACGCCAATCGCGGCCGGAGAGAGTACCTCACCCGAGTGCATTCGACGCACATGCCGCATCCCCGAAGCAACCCCCGGGCAAAATTCCCCGTCACACAGGTCAGTACGAGCACGGGACGGCCCGTGCGGGGGGCTCGGACGGAGCGGCTCGTTGAGCACATTGCACGGTTCTGACCTGCCACGACGGGTCCTGCTTGCCGGTCTGGGAGCCACCGCCGCCGGCCTGGCGCTCACCGCCTGCTCGGTCCCAGAGGCCCCCCGCCGCAAGGCGCCGCAGGCCGACCCGCTGCCCGGCAAGGCGATCTCCGCGGGCCACAGCCGGCTGGTGATGCAGATCATGGCCCACCCGGACGACGACCTGTACTTCATGAACCCGGACACCCAGCGGATGCTGGACGGCGGGACCTCACTGGTCTGCGTCTACACCACCGGCGGCGAGCACACCGGCGTCAACCGCGCGCCCGGCGGCCCCAAGCCCCCGCCCGACAAGGCCGCTTACTCCTCCGCCCGACACCAGGGCCTGCGCCAGGCGTACGCGACCCTGCTCGGCCTGGACCGGTTCACCCCCTGGCAGAAGGGCGTCACCACCCTCCGCGGCGGCCACCTGGCCGAGATCGACACCCTCGCCGCCGACGGCCGCAAGGTCGAGCTGATCTTCCTCAACACCGCCATGCACCTCTCCTTCGGCCGTCTCGGGCTGCCCACCCTCTGGCAGTCCAGGGGGCTCAACCTGCGCACCGTCGTGGCCGAGGACTCGCCGCTGCAGAAGGCCCAGGCGTACGACTACGACGAACTGGTCGACGCCCTGACCGGCCTGATGAGCACCTACCGCCCCACGGTCGTCCAGACCCTCGACCCCGACCCGGACATCCAGCACAGCCCCACGGCCGCCCGGATCAGGGACAGCGAGCAGCCCGGCTACTCCGACCACGCCGACCACACGGCGACCGCCTCCTTCAGCTGGGCGGCGATGATCCGCTGGGTCGCCGAGTCGACCAGGGACGGCGGCGACGTGCCCGCCTTCGTGGCCACCGCCTTCCGCGGCTACTACAACCGCCACTGGCCCAAGAACCTCCCCGCCGCCGTCATGCGCCAGAAGGCATCGCACCTCGTCCCGTACGGCGGCAGCCCGGCCTGGAGCTGCGGAAACCCCGGCGGCTGCGGCGACTACGGCGTGGGCGGCACCGCCCCCGTACGGAACAAGAAGGGCTGGGTCCGCTCCACCCACTACCGCTACCCGGGACCGCGGCCTGCCCTCGGCACCGGCCCCGGCGGCGGGCTCGTCGCGTACGGCGTGCTCGGCCTGCGCGCGGTGCGCTGGCGCGAGACCTCCCCCGGCAGCGGCCAGTGGTCGGCGCCCGACGACCTCGGCGGCGGACCGCTCGCGCCCGTCCTGGGTTCCGCGGCCCTCAAGGACGGCAGACAGCTGCTCTTCGGACTGCGCTTCGACACCCTCGCAGGGCACGGGTCCCACAACACCCGCGAGATCGTGGTGCTCGAACAGCGCACGCCCGGCGGGGAGTTCGGCCCCTGGACCGGTCTCGGGAACCCGGAGACGACCGCCGACCGCGGCCGCCGTCTGGGCGTGCCGGTGGCGGTGGCCGCACCCGACGGGCAGGTCCATCTCTTCGTACGGAACGCGGCGCAGGGCATCAGCACGCGCATCCGGAGCGCCGCGGGCCAGTGGGGCCCCTGGCGCAGCCTGGGCGGCGGCCAGGTACAGGACGGGCTGAGCGCGACGGTCGACACCGCGGGGCGGGTGCATGTGTACGCGGCCGGACGCGACACCGTGCACGAGTGGACGCAGAGCGCGCCGGGCCGGCCGCTGACGCCAGGACTCACCGGCCTGCCGGTGCCCGGGGACTCCCCCGTCGCGCTGCCCGCACCCGACGGCACCGTCGATCTGATCCTGCGCAGGCCGGCGACCTCGAAGCTGACGGTCGTGGGCAGGCCCGAGGGCCCCGCCCTGCTCGGCAAGGACGACCGAGGACAGGTCCAGCTCCTGCTCAACGGCAAGGTGCTGACCCGGCCCGAGGGAGTCGTCGCCCTGGACGGGCCGACCCTGCACGACGGCCCGAGAGGCGTGAGCGTGGTGGGTCTGGGCCCGGACGCGCGACCCTGGCTGTGGCGGCCGACGCGCTCGGTGTAGCCCCGTACCGCACCGGGACAGAGCAAAGGGGCCCCGCACCTCTCGGTGCGGGGCCCCTCTTGGTGCTCAGTGTCGAGCTACCAGGTCAGACGCTCAAGAAATTACTTGAGGATCTTGGTGACCTGGCCGGCGCCGACGGTACGGCCACCCTCACGGATGGCGAACTTCAGGCCCTCTTCCATCGCGACGGGCTGGATGAGCGCAACGTTCATCTCAGTGTTGTCGCCCGGCATGACCATCTCGGTGCCCTCGGGGAGGGTCACAACGCCGGTCACGTCCGTCGTGCGGAAGTAGAACTGCGGGCGGTAGTTGTTGAAGAAGGGGGTGTGACGGCCACCCTCGTCCTTCGACAGGATGTAGGCCTGGGCCAGGAAGTCCGTGTGCGGCGTGACCGAACCCGGCTTGATGATGACCTGGCCGCGCTCGACGTCCTCGCGCTTGATGCCACGGAGGAGCAGACCGACGTTCTCGCCCGCCTGACCCTCGTCGAGCAGCTTGCGGAACATCTCGATGCCGGTGACCGTGGTGGTGGTCTTCTCGGTCTTGATACCGACGATGTCGACGGTCTCGTTGACCTTGAGGACACCGCGCTCGATACGACCGGTGACGACCGTGCCACGACCGGTGATCGTGAAGACGTCCTCGATCGGCATCAGGAACGGCTTCTCGACGTCACGCTCGGGCTGCGGGATGAACTCGTCGACGGCGGCCATCAGGTTCAGGACCGACTGGCCCCACTCCTTGTCGCCCTCGAGCGCCTTGAGCGCCGAGACCTTGACGACCGGAAGGTCGTCGCCCGCGTACTCGTACTCGGAGAGGAGCTCACGAACCTCGAGCTCGACGAGCTCCAGGATCTCCTCGTCGTCCACCATGTCGGCCTTGTTCAGCGCGACAACGATGTACGGAACGCCGACCTGGCGGGCCAGGAGCACGTGCTCCTTGGTCTGCGGCATCGGGCCGTCGGTGGCGGCAACCACGAGGATCGCGCCGTCCATCTGCGCGGCACCCGTGATCATGTTCTTGATGTAGTCGGCGTGCCCGGGGCAGTCGACGTGCGCGTAGTGACGCGACTCGGTCTGGTACTCGACGTGCGCGATCGAGATCGTGATACCGCGCTGACGCTCCTCGGGAGCCTTGTCGATCTGGTCAAAGGCCGAAGCCTCGTTCAGGTCGGGGTACGCGTCGTGCAGCACCTTGGTAATGGCGGCCGTGAGGGTCGTCTTACCGTGGTCAATGTGACCGATGGTGCCGATGTTGACGTGCGGCTTAGTCCGCTCGAACTTTGCCTTCGCCACTGGGTCCTCCTGCGGAGTGGTTCTGTACGCCTTGCTTCATCGGCGCCAGGTGATCTTTGCTGGGATGCCGGGGCCCGGGGCATTCTGTACGGATTGTACGGAATGCCCCAGTGGCTCCGGTGATAAGCCTAAAGCGTCTACTCGGAAGAGTTACTCGCCCTTGGCCTTCGCGATGATCTCCTCGGCGACGTTCCGCGGAACCTCGGCGTAGGAGTCGAACTGCATCGAGTAGCTTGCGCGACCCGAGGTCTTGCTGCGGAGATCGCCGACGTAGCCGAACATCTCCGAGAGGGGCACGAGGCCCTTCACGACGCGGGCGCCGCTGCGCTCCTCCATGGCCTGAATCTGGCCACGGCGGGAGTTCAGGTCGCCGATCACATCGCCCATGTAGTCCTCGGGCGTGGTGACCTCGACGGCCATCATCGGCTCGAGAAGCACGGGGGACGCCCTGCGGGCACCCTCCTTGAACGCCTGCGAACCGGCGATCTTGAAGGCGAGCTCCGAGGAGTCGACCTCGTGGTAACCACCGTCGAGAAGGGTGACGCGGACGCCGACCATCTCGTAACCGGCCAGGATGCCGAACTGCATGGCTTCCTGGGCGCCCGAGTCCACCGAGGGGATGTACTCCCTGGGGATACGGCCACCGGTGACCTTGTTGACGAACTCGTACGAGGCGTCGCCGCCCTCGATGGGCTCGATGGCGATCTGCACCTTCGCGAACTGGCCAGTACCACCAGTCTGCTTCTTGTGCGTGTAGTCGATACGCTCGACGGCCTTGCGGATCGTCTCGCGGTACGCGACCTGGGGCTTGCCGACGTTCGCCTCGACGCGGAATTCGCGCTTCATGCGGTCGACGAGCACCTCGAGGTGAAGCTCGCCCATACCACCGATGATGGTCTGGCCGGTCTCCTCGTCGGAGTGCACCTGGAACGAGGGGTCCTCTTCAGCGAGACGCTGAATGGCGACGCCCAGACGCTCCTGGTCACCCTTGGACTTCGGCTCGATCGCGACCTGAATGACCGGCGCCGGGAAGTCCATGGACTCCAGGATGACTGGCTTCTTGTCGTCGCACAGGGTCTCACCGGTGGTGGTCTGCTTCAGACCCATGACGGCGACGATGTCACCGGCACCCACCGAGGGGATCTCTTCACGCTTGTTCGCGTGCATGCGGTAGATCTTGCCGATGCGCTCCTTCTTGCCCTTGACGGAGTTCAGCACCGAGGTGCCGGCCTCCAGGCGACCGGAGTAGATCCGGACGAAGGTGAGCTTGCCCAGGTGCGGGTCGCTCGCGATCTTGAACGCCAGGCCGGAGAACGGCTCGTCGTCCGACGGCAGACGCTTGACGACCTTCTCCGGGTCCTTGACGTCGTGGCCTTCGATGGCGTCGACGTCGAGGGGGGAAGGCAGGTAGCGGACGACCGCGTCGAGCAGGGGCTGAACGCCCTTGTTCTTGAACGCGGTGCCACAGAACACCGGGGAAACGGTGACCGAGTCGGCAGCACCCTTGGAAGCAAGGGTGATACGACGGATGGCGGCGTACAGCTGGTCCTCGGTGGGCTCGACGCCCTCGAGGTACAGCTCCATCATCTCGTCGTCGTGCTCAGAGACGGTCTCAAGGAGCTTGCCACGCCACTCGTCAGCAGCCTCGACGTGAGTGTCGGGGATGTCGACGATGTCGTACGCCTCGCCCTTGGCCGCCTCGGCGGACCACACGAAGGCCTTCATCGTCACGAGGTCGACGACGCCCTGGAAGTCCATCTCGGCACCGATGGGCAGCTGCATCACGATCGGGACCGCACCGAGGCGGTCGGAGATCATGTCGACGCAGCGGTGGAACTCGGCACCCGTACGGTCGAGCTTGTTGACGAAGCAGATACGCGGAACGCCGTAGCGGTCCGCCTGACGCCAGACAGTCTCGGACTGGGGCTCGACGCCCGCGACACCGTCGAACACGGTGACAGCACCGTCGAGGACGCGGAGCGAACGCTCCACCTCGACGGTGAAGTCGACGTGACCCGGGGTGTCGATGATGTTGATCGTGTGATCAACCTCATTGAGCGGCCAGTGGCAGGTCGTCGCGGCAGACGTGATCGTGATGCCGCGCTCCTGCTCCTGCTCCATCCAGTCCATGGTGGCTGCGCCATCGTGGACTTCACCGATCTTGTAGCTCACGCCGGTGTAGAAGAGGATCCGCTCAGTGGTGGTCGTCTTACCCGCGTCGATGTGGGCCATGATCCCAATGTTGCGGACCTTGGCCAGGTCAAGCGAAGTGGTGGCCATAAGGCTCAGTCTTCTCTCGGTCTCGAGGTGGGTAGGGACTACCAGCGGTAGTGCGCGAAGGCCTTGTTGGACTCGGCCATCTTGTGCGTGTCCTCACGCTTCTTGACGGCCGCACCGAGGCCGTTCGAGGCGTCGAGGAGCTCGTTCATGAGGCGCTCGGTCATGGTCTTCTCGCGACGGGCGCGGGAGTAACCGACGATCCAGCGGAGCGACAGGGTCGCGGCGCGGCCGGGCTTGACCTCGATCGGCACCTGGTAGGTCGCGCCACCGACACGGCGGGACTTGACCTCGAGCGAGGGCTTGACGTTCTCAAGCGCGCGCTTCAGCGTGATGACCGGGTCGGCGTTGGTCTTCTCGCGAAGACCTTCCATGGCGCCGTAGACGATCCGCTCGGCGGTGGAACGCTTGCCGTCAAGCAGGATCTTGTTGATCAGCGACGTGACAAGAGGAGAACCATAGACCGGGTCAATGATGACCGGGCGCTTCGGGGCGGGGCCCTTACGAGGCATTCTTACTTCTCCTTCTTGGCGCCGTAGCGGCTGCGGGCCTGCTTGCGGTTCTTGACACCCTGGGTGTCAAGCGAACCGCGGATGATCTTGTAACGAACACCCGGCAGGTCCTTCACACGGCCGCCGCGCACGAGCACGATCGAGTGCTCCTGCAGGTTGTGTCCCTCACCCGGGATGTACGCCGTGACCTCGATGCCGGAGGTCAGACGAACACGCGCAACCTTGCGGAGCGCCGAGTTGGGCTTCTTAGGGGTGGTCGTGAAGACACGGGTGCAAACACCGCGACGCTGGGGCGAACCCTCGAGCGCGGGCGTCATGTTCTTCTTGACCTTGTCCTGCCGGCCGTTCCGGACCAGCTGCTGGATTGTAGGCACTACGTCTCCGGTTTCTGTGTGCCGTCGGTGAAACTAACCTGGAACATCCCCGACCCACGCGGTCGGGTGTGTCGAATCATGCAGATCCCCGCCGCGAGGCGGAAAAGGCGCAGATTGCGGTGGCCGTGATTAGGCTCGCCGTGCGGTTGAGGACACACACAGGAGCCAGGGCACACCCCAGGCACAAGGTCAGATCGTACCTACCGCATCGGCTGCGGTCAAAACAAATGCCCACGCGCAGGACAGACCGACCGCAGACGTGGCAGAAGACACACCGGAACACGCCACTGGGCGGCCACCCGCGAGGGGTGACCGCCCAGTGGACGCAGCTCAATGGCTCCTACTGGTTGTACGGACCGTAGTCGTAGTCCTCCAGCGGGACGGCCTGGCCGGAGCCGGTGCCGAACGGCGAGTAGTCGATGTCGTCGTAACCGACGGCCGAGTACATCGCTGCCTTGGCCTCCTCGGTGGGCTCCACCCGGATGTTGCGGTAACGGGACAGACCCGTACCGGCCGGGATGAGCTTACCGATGATGACGTTCTCCTTGAGGCCGATCAGGGAGTCGGACTTGGCGTTGATCGCCGCGTCCGTCAGAACCCTGGTCGTCTCCTGGAAGGAAGCCGCGGAGAGCCACGACTCCGTCGCCAGCGAGGCCTTGGTGATACCCATCAGCTGCGGACGGCCGGAGGCGGGGTGACCGCCCTCGGTGACCACACGACGGTTCTCGGTCTCGAACTTGCCGCGCTCGACGAGCTCGCCCGGAAGCAGCTCGGCGTCGCCCGACTCGATGATCGTCACTCGGCGCAGCATCTGCCGGATGATGATCTCGATGTGCTTGTCGTGGATCGACACGCCCTGGCTGTTGTAGACCTTCTGGACTTCGCCGACCAGGTGGATCTGCACCGCGCGCTGACCGAGGATCCGGAGCACGTCGTGCGGGTTGGTGGCACCCACGGTGAGCTTCTGGCCCACCTCGACGTGGTCGCCCTCGCCCACCAGCAGGCGGGCACGCTTGGAGATCGGGAACGGAGTCTCCTCCGAGCCGTCGTCCGGCGTGACCACGAGCTTCTTGGTCTTCTCGGTCTCCTCGATACGGACGCGGCCTGCCGCCTCCGAGATCGGGGCGACACCCTTGGGCTGACGGGCCTCGAAGAGCTCGACAACACGGGGCAGACCCTGGGTGATGTCGTCACCCGCCACACCACCGGTGTGGAAGGTACGCATCGTCAGCTGGGTACCGGGCTCACCGATGGACTGGGCGGCGATGATGCCGACCGCCTCACCGATGTCGACCAGCTTGCCGGTGGCCAGCGAGCGTCCGTAGCAGAAGGCACAGGTGCCGACCGCGGACTCGCAGGTCAGGACCGAACGGGTCTTGACCTCCTCGACACCGGCGCCGATCAGCGCGTCGATGAGCACATCGCCCAGGTCGACGTTGGCCGGCGCGATGACCTTGCCGTCGATGACGACGTCCTCGGCGAGCATGCGGGCGTAGACCGAGGTCTCGACGTCATCCGTCTTGCGGAGTACACCGGTCTCGTCCTTGACCGCGATCTTCAGCTTCAGACCGCGCTCGGTGCCACAGTCCTCCTCGCGGATGATGACGTCCTGCGAGACGTCCACCAGACGACGGGTCAGGTAACCCGAGTCGGCGGTACGCAGGGCGGTGTCAGCCAGACCCTTACGGGCACCGTGCGTGGAGATGAAGTACTCGAGGACGGTCAGGCCCTCACGGAACGACGCCTTGATGGGACGCGGGATCGTCTCGTTCTTCGCGTTCGACACCAGACCACGCATACCGGCGATCTGACGCATCTGCATCATGTTTCCTCGGGCACCCGAGTCGACCATCATGAAGATGGGGTTCGTCTTGGGGAAGTTCGCGTTCATCGCCTCGGCAACCTCATTGGTCGCCTTGGTCCAGATCGCGATGAGCTCCTGCGTGCGCTCGTCCTTGGTGATCAGACCGCGCTCGTACTGCTTCTGGACCTTCTCGTCCTGAGCCTCGTAGCCCTGGACGATGGCCTTCTTGGCCTCCGGGACGACGATGTCCGAAACGGCGACGGTGACGCCGGAACGGGTCGCCCAGTGGAAGCCGGACGCCTTCAGGTTGTCGAGCGTCGCCGCCACGATGACCTTGGGGTAACGCTCGGCCAGGTCGTTGACGATCTCGGAGAGCTGCTTCTTGCCCACCGAGTAGTCGACGAACGGGTAGTCCTCGGGCAGCAGCTCGTTGAAGAGCGCGCGGCCCAGGGACGTACGCAGCCGGAAGGTGTCACCCGGCTGGTACTCGGGCTCGCCCTCTTCGGCGACCGGCGGCACCCAGCCACGCGGCGGGATGGTGCCCACCGGGAAGCGGATGTCGACCTGCGACTGCAGCGCCAGCTCACCGTTGTCGAACGCCATGGTCGCCTCGGCCGTGGAGCCGAATGCACGGCCCTCGCCCTTGGTGTCACGGAGTTCGCCGTCGGTGGTCAGGAAGAACAGACCGAGGACCATGTCCTGGGTCGGCATCGTGACCGGACGGCCGTCGGCCGGCTTCAGGATGTTGTTCGAGGACAGCATCAGGATGCGGGCCTCGGCCTGCGCCTCTGCCGAAAGCGGCAGGTGCACGGCCATCTGGTCACCGTCGAAGTCCGCGTTGAACGCGGTGCAGACGAGCGGGTGGATCTGGATGGCCTTGCCCTCGACCAGCTGGGGCTCGAAGGCCTGGATGCCGAGGCGGTGCAGGGTGGGTGCACGGTTCAGCAGCACCGGGTGCTCGGCGATGACCTCTTCGAGGACGTCGTACACGACGGTGCGGCCACGCTCGACCATGCGCTTCGCCGACTTGATGTTCTGCGCGTGGTTCAGGTCGACCAGACGCTTCATCACGAACGGCTTGAAGAGCTCCAGCGCCATGGCCTTCGGCAGACCGCACTGGTGCAGCTTGAGCTGCGGGCCGACGACGATCACGGAACGCGCGGAGTAGTCCACACGCTTGCCGAGAAGGTTCTGACGGAAACGACCCTGCTTGCCCTTCAGCATGTCGCTGAGGGACTTGAGCGGGCGGTTACCGGGACCGGTGACCGGGCGACCACGACGACCGTTGTCGAAGAGGGCGTCCACGGCCTCCTGGAGCATGCGCTTCTCGTTGTTCACGATGATCTCGGGAGCACCGAGGTCGAGAAGCCGCTTCAGGCGGTTGTTGCGGTTGATCACGCGGCGGTACAGGTCGTTCAGGTCGGAGGTCGCGAAGCGGCCACCGTCCAGCTGCACCATCGGACGCAGGTCCGGCGGGATGACCGGGACGCAGTCGAGGACCATGCCCTTGGGCTTGTTGGCCGTCTGCAGGAACGCGGAGACGACCTTCAGGCGCTTGAGCGCACGGGTCTTCTTCTGGCCCTTGCCGCTGCGGATGATCTCGCGGAGGCGCTCGGCCTCCTCGTCGAGGTCGAAGGACTCGAGGCGCTTCTGCAGTGCGGCGGCACCCATGCAGCCGTCGAAGTACGTGCCGAAACGGTCACGCAGCTCGCGGTAGAGGAGCTCGTCGCCCTCCAGGTCCTGGACCTTGAGGTTCTTGAAGCGGGCCCAGACCTCGTCGAGACGGTCGATCTCGCGCTGCGCACGGTCACGCAGCTGCTTCATCTCGCGCTCGGCGCCTTCGCGCACCTTGCGGCGCACGTCGGCCTTGGCACCCTCGGCCTCGAGCTCGGCCAGGTCGGTCTCGAGCTTCTTGGCGCGGGCCTCCAGGTCGGAGTCGCGGCGGTTCTCCACGGTCTGACGCTCGACGGAGACGTGAGCCTCCAGCGAGGGCAGGTCGCGCGTCCGGCGCTCCTCGTCCACGAAGGTGATCATGTACGCGGCGAAGTAGATGACCTTCTCGAGGTCCTTCGGCGCGAGGTCGAGCAGGTATCCCAGACGGGACGGGACGCCCTTGAAGTACCAGATGTGCGTGACAGGGGCGGCCAGCTCAATGTGGCCCATCCGCTCACGACGCACCTTGGCGCGAGTGACCTCGACGCCGCAGCGCTCGCAGATGATGCCCTTGAAGCGGACACGCTTGTACTTACCGCAGTAGCACTCCCAGTCCCGGGTCGGACCGAAGATCTTCTCGCAGAAGAGCCCGTCCTTTTCCGGCTTGAGCGTGCGGTAGTTGATGGTCTCCGGCTTCTTTACTTCGCCGTGCGACCAGGTCCGGATGTCGTCCGCGGTGGCAAGGCCGATCCGCAGCTCGTCGAAGAAGTTGACGTCGAGCACTTGTCGTCAATCCCTCTTTCAGGGTCGAGTGTCAAACATGGTCTGAACGGTCCGGGGCGGCCGGGACTCCCCGAGGGAAGTCCCGGCCAGGCCCGTCAGACCTCTTCGACGCTGCTCGGCTCACGCCGGGACAGGTCGATACCGAGCTCTTCCGCAGCGCGGAAGACATCCTCGTCCGTGTCGCGCATCTCGATGGACATGCCGTCCGAGGACAGCACCTCCACGTTGAGGCAGAGCGACTGCATTTCCTTGATGAGCACCTTGAAGGACTCGGGAATGCCGGGCTCGGGGATGTTTTCGCCCTTGACGATGGCCTCGTAGACCTTCACGCGGCCGGTCACGTCGTCGGACTTGATGGTGAGGAGTTCCTGGAGTGCGTACGCGGCGCCATAAGCCTCCAGCGCCCACACCTCCATCTCACCGAATCGCTGACCACCGAACTGCGCCTTACCACCCAGCGGCTGCTGGGTGATCATCGAGTACGGTCCGGTCGAACGCGCGTGGAGCTTGTCGTCGACCAGGTGGTGCAGCTTGAGGATGTACATGTAGCCGACCGAGACCGGCTCGGGGAACGGCTCACCGGAGCGGCCGTCGAACAGGTTGGCCTTGCCCGAGGGCTGGACCAGCCGGTCCCCGTCGCGGTTCGGGATCGTGGCCTGGAAAAGGCCGGTGATCTCGTCCTCGCGGGCACCGTCGAAGACCGGGGTCGCGACGTTGGTGCCGGGGGCGACCTGGTCGGCGCCGATGTCCCGCAGTCGCTGGGCCCACTCGGTGCCGAGGCCGGAGACGTCCCAGCCGCGGCTGGCGAGCCAGCCGAGGTGGATCTCCAGTACCTGCCCCGGGTTCATTCGGGACGGGACACCCAGCGGGTTGAGGATGATGTCGACCGGGGTGCCGTCCTCCAGGAACGGCATGTCCTCGATCGGCAGGATCTTCGAGATGACGCCCTTGTTGCCGTGACGGCCGGCGAGCTTGTCACCATCGGTGATCTTGCGCTTCTGCGCGACGTAGACACGAACCAGCTGGTTCACGCCCGGCGGCAGCTCGTCGCCCTCTTCGCGGTCGAAGACGCGGACACCGATGATCTTGCCGATCTCGCCGTGCGGGACCTTCAGCGAGGTGTCGCGCACTTCGCGCGCCTTCTCACCGAAGATGGCACGGAGCAGGCGCTCCTCCGGCGTCAGCTCGGTCTCGCCCTTGGGCGTGACCTTGCCGACGAGGATGTCACCGGCCGTGACCTCGGCACCGATACGGATGATGCCGCGCTCGTCGAGGTCCGCGAGAACCTCTTCGGAGACGTTCGGGATGTCCCGGGTGATCTCCTCCGGGCCGAGCTTGGTGTCACGGGCGTCGACCTCGTGCTCCTCGATGTGAATCGAGGAGAGGACGTCGTCCTGCACCAGACGCTGGCTGAGGATGATCGCGTCTTCGTAGTTGTGGCCCTCCCACGGCATGAACGCCACGAGGAGGTTCTTGCCGAGCGCCATCTCGCCCATCTCGGTCGCGGGACCGTCGGCCAGAACCTGGCTCTCGATCACGCGGTCGCCCTCGTTGACGACAACCTTCTGGTTGACCGAGGTGCCCTGGTTCGAGCGGGAGAACTTCGAGATGCGGTACGTGGTGTACGTGCCGTCGTCGTTGGTGACGGTGATGTAGTCCGCGGAGACTTCCTGGACGACACCCGACTTCTCCGCCTTGAGTACGTCACCGGCGTCGACCGCACAGCGGTACTCCATGCCGGTGCCGACGAGCGGAGCCTCGGACGTGATCAGCGGCACGGCCTGACGCATCATGTTCGCGCCCATCAGGGCACGGTTGGCGTCGTCGTGCTCGAGGAACGGGATCATCGCGGTCGCGACCGACACCATCTGGCGCGGCGAGACGTCCATGTAGTCGACGTCGTCGCCGGGGATGTAGTCGATCTCCCCGCCACGGCGGCGGACCAGGACGCGCGACTCGGTGAAGCGCATGTCCTCACCCAGCGTCGCGTTGGCCTGGGCGATGACGAATCGGTCCTCTTCGTCAGCCGTCAGGTAGTCGACGTCGTCGGTGACGACGCCCTCGACGACCTTGCGGTAAGGCGTCTCGACGAAGCCGAACGCATTGACGCGACCGTAGGAGGCGAGCGAGCCGATCAGACCGATGTTCGGGCCTTCAGGCGTCTCGATCGGGCACATGCGGCCGTAGTGCGAGGGGTGCACGTCACGGACTTCGAAGCCGGCCCGCTCACGGGAGAGACCACCCGGGCCAAGCGCCGACAGACGGCGCTTGTGGGTGAGACCCGACAGCGGGTTGTTCTGGTCCATGAACTGCGACAGCTGGCTGGTGCCGAAGAACTCCTTGATGGAGGCGACGACAGGCCGGATGTTGATCAGGGTCTGCGGCGTGATCGCCTCGACGTCCTGGGTCGTCATGCGCTCACGCACGACGCGCTCCATCCGAGCCAGACCCGTGCGGACCTGGTTCTGGATGAGCTCGCCGACGTTACGCAGACGACGGTTGCCGAAGTGGTCGATGTCGTCGGTCTCGACGACGATGGACCGGCCCGACTCGCCGACCGTCTCGACCTCGCCGGCGTGCAGCCGGACCAGGTACTTGATGGTGGCGGTGATGTCCTTGCTGGTGAGGACACCCGCGTTCAGCGGCTCGTCCGCGCCGAGCTTCTTGTTCACCTTGTAGCGGCCGACCTTCGCGAGGTCGTAGCGCTTCGGGTTGAAGTAGAGGTTCTCGAGCAGCGTCTGAGCAGCCTCACGCGTGGGCGGCTCGCCCGGGCGCAGCTTGCGGTAGATGTCGAGCAGCGCGTCGTCCTGGCCCTGGGTGTGGTCCTTCTCCAGGGTGGCGCGCATCGACTCGTACTCGCCGAACTCCTCGAGGATCTGCTCGGTGGTCCAACCGAGAGCCTTGAGCAGGACGGTGACGGACTGCTTGCGCTTGCGGTCGATGCGGACACCGACCATGTCGCGCTTGTCGATCTCCATCTCCAGCCAGGCACCCCGGGAAGGGATGATCTTGGAGGAGAAGATGTCCTTGTCGGACGTCTTGTCGATGGAGGAGTCGAAGTAGACACCCGGCGAGCGGACCAGCTGCGACACAACGACACGCTCGGTGCCGTTGATGACGAAGGTGCCCTTGTTCGTCATGAGCGGGAAATCGCCCATGAAGACCGTCTGGGACTTGATCTCGCCGGTCTCGTTGTTGGTGAACTCGGCGGTGACGAAGAGCGGGGCCGCGAACGTGAAGTCGCGCTCCTTGCACTCGTCGATCGAGTTCTTCGGGGGCTCGAAACGATGGTCGCGGAAGGTCAGCGACATCGACCCGGAGAAGTCCTCGATCGGCGAGATCTCCTCGAAGATCTCTTCCAGACCGGACTTCGTGGGGACGTCCTGTCCACTCTCGAGAGCGGCCTCGACGCGACCCTTCCATGCGGCGTTACCGAGGAGCCAGTCAAAGCTCTCGGTCTGCAGCGCAAGAAGGTTCGGAACCTCGAGGGGCTCCTTGATTTTTGCAAAGGAGATGCGCAGCGGGGCGGTGCTGGCGCCGTTGTTCGTATTGGAGGTCGAGGCGTTGCGCGAGGCGGCCAAGAGGGGGTCCTTCCGAGGGCTCGGACTCACTACGCGCGTACCGGTCCCGGCGGGGCACAGAGACAGCCCATTCCCGAATCAGCCGGAAAGGCCAGGTCGGGAAAGTTCGGTCTTCGATGCTCAAGCAAGGGCATGCCCCTGGTGACGGGCAGGGGGCAGCTAACAGGCAGCGCAAAGGGTCAGTGTAGCCACTAGGCACACCGATGTCCAGTGCGGGTTTTTTGACACCCTCAGATCTTTCACTGTTCTGCTGACCTGCGCTGCTGACCTGCGGAAAACCATGCGCCAGAGGCGCACAACGATCCTGCCCTGTTCGTCTTCGATCCATGCCTCGGATGCGGATCGAAGTGACGACGCGTCCTGAGAATTGCGCGCTGCGTGCGGTTCGTCAAGGGTCTCTTGGTACCCGCTGCGGCACAGTCCGGCGCACAACGAAGATCACCATACTCGTCACAGCCGGAAGAGCAAGGCTGCCGCCCGGGCGTCACCATACGCCGAAGGGCGATCACCCTTACGGGTGATCGCCCTTCGGTTCAGAGAGTCGGAAGACTCGCCTCCACGCGGCCGTAGCCGGGTGTCAGGTACTTACTTGACCTCGACCGAGGCGCCGGCGCCCTTGAGGGACTCGGCAGCCTTCTCGGCGGCCTCCTTGGCGACCTTCTCGAGGACCGGCTTCGGAGCGCCGTCGACGAGGTCCTTGGCCTCCTTCAGACCCAGCGAGGTGAGCTCACGCACGACCTTGATGACCTGGATCTTCTTCTCGCCGGCACCGGTGAGGATGACGTCGAACTCGTCCTGCTCCTCAGCGGCCTCGGGGGCGGCAGCGCCACCGGCCGGGGCAGCGGCGACGGCCGCGGCGGCGGTGACGTCGAACTTCTCCTCGAACGCCTTAACGAACTCGGAGAGCTCGATGAGGGTGAGCTCCTCGAACTGGGCGAGCAGGTCTTCCTGGCTGAGCTTCGCCATGATGGCGGGTCCTTCCACTAATTCGGCAGGTGCCGAGGTACATGTCGGCGGGCGTAAAGGCCCGCTGCGACCTACGCCGAGTGGCGTCGGTCATTGCGCGAGCCGAATTACTCGGCACCGCCCTGCTCGGAAAGCTTGACGCGAAGGGCTTCCGCAGTGCGGACGAACTTCGACGGCAGCGCCTGGAAGAGCTGTGCAGCCTGAGTCTGCTTGCCCTTCATGGCACCGGCCAGCTTTGCGAGCAGAACCTCGCGGGACTCGAGGTCCGCAAGCTTCTTGATCTCATCGGCGGACAGCGCCTTACCGTCAAGGACACCGCCCTTGATGATCAGGTTCGGGTTCTCCTTGGCGAAGTCACGAAGACCCTTCGCCGACTCCACCGGGTCACCGGTGATGAAGGCAACCGCCGTCGGACCACTGAAGTGGTCGTCCAGCGAAGTGATCCCGGCCTCGTTGGCCGCAATCTTGGTCAGCGTGTTCTTCACCACGGCGTACTGGGCGTTCTCACCGAGCGAACGACGCAGCGTCTTGAGCTGCGCCACGGTGAGACCCCGGTACTCGGTCAGCACGGCGGCGTTCGAGCTGCGGAACTGGTCCGCGAGCTCGGCTACCGCGGCAGCCTTGTCGGGCCTTGCCATAGAGCGTCGGCCTCCTTCCGGGTGATGAGGACCGCTCAGAAGGGGCTGGAAAACGAAAACGCCCCGGCACAGGTGCACGGGGCGTGAGCTCTACCGGCTGTGTTCATTGAAGAACAGCGGCCGGGAACACATCCACAGTCACCTGCGCAGGTCGTCCGCTTCCAGCGGATCCTTCGGCCACCGCACTCTCTTGCGAGAACACGGCAACGACCAGCGGTCTTTGGCTTCTTCGGAAGATTACGCGAAGGGGACGGCAAGAGGCAAATCCGCTCCCCCGGCCCCCGGCGTAAACGAAATGCAGCCGGGCCCCGCACCTCGAATAGAGGTGCGGGGCCCGGTTGTTCAACGAGTCGCGTGTCCCGCGGCTACCGAAGAATCCCTGAGGATCAGACGGAGGCCGGGTCCTCCTCGACGAGGAGGTTGCGGGTGCGGTTGGCGTCCAGCGGGATGCCGGTACCCATCGTCGTGGCCAGGGTCGCCTTCTTGATGTAGCGGCCCTTGGCGGCGGACGGCTTCAGACGGAGGATCTCGTCCAGCGCCGCTGCGTAGTTCTCCACCAGCTTGGTCTCGTCGAACGAGACCTTGCCGATGATGAAGTGCAGGTTCGAGTGCTTGTCGACGCGGAACTCGATCTTGCCGCCCTTGATGTCGTTGACAGCCTTCACGACGTCGGGGGTGACGGTGCCGGTCTTCGGGTTCGGCATCAGACCACGCGGACCGAGCACGCGGCCGAGGCGGCCGACCTTGCCCATGAGGTCCGGGGTGGCGACGACGGCGTCGAAGTCCAGACGGCCCTTCGCGACCTCGTCGATGAGCTCGTCGGAGCCGACGATGTCGGCGCCCGCGGCGAGCGCGGCCTCTGCACGGTCGCCGGTCGCGAAGACCAGGACCCGGGCGGTCTTGCCGGTGCCGTGCGGGAGGTTCACGGTGCCACGGACCATCTGGTCGGCCTTGCGCGGGTCAACGCCCAGACGCATGGCGACCTCGACAGTGCTGTCGAACTTCGTGCCGGAGGTGTCCTTGGCGAGACGGACGGCCTCGAGCGGCGCGTATGCGCGCGCCGAGTCGATCTTGGCGTCCGCAGCGCGGAGAGTCTTGCTGCGCTTCACTGCTGCTCCTGTGGTGTCAGGTATGGAGTCGTGGTGCGGACCAGCGCTGGTCCTGCCACTGAGAGGTCAGACGGGGGCTGGATCAGCCCTCGACCGTGATGCCCATCGAACGGGCGGTGCCAGCGATGATCTTCGACGCGGCGTCGAGGTCGTTGGCGTTCAGGTCGGGGAGCTTGACCGTGGCGATGTCGCGGACCTGGGCAGCCGTGAGCTTGGCGACCTTCGTCTTGTGCGGCTCGCCTGAGCCCTTGTCCACACCTGCGGCCTTGAGGATCAGCTTCGCGGCCGGCGGAGTCTTGGTGATGAAGGTGAAGGAGCGGTCGTCGTAGACCGTGATCTCCACCGGCACGACCATGCCGCGCTGCGACTCGGTCGCGGCGTTGTAGGCCTTGCAGAACTCCATGATGTTGACGCCGTGCTGGCCCAGTGCGGGGCCGACCGGCGGCGCCGGGTTAGCGGCGCCCGCGTTGATCTGGAGCTTGATAAGCCCCGTGACCTTCTTCTTCTTGGGAGGCATTGCTCTCTCCGGGTCCTAGTGAGAGTTTTTCGCCCTCATCCGGTCATCCGGATGGAGGCATACCGCACAACGATAACGGGTATAGCTGCGCGACCAAAAACCAAGCAGGTCAGACCGGCTGCGAGAGCCTGTCTGACCTGGTCGGTAGGCGTGTGTCCAGAACGTGTCAGTTCTTCTGGATCTGGTCGAAGCTGAGCTCGACCGGAGTCTCGCGGCCGAAGATCTCGACGAGGCCCTTGACCTTCTTCGAGTCGGCGTTGATCTCGTTGATCGTGGCCTGGAGCGTCGCGAACGGACCGTCCGTGACCGTGACCGAGTCGCCGACCTCGAAGTCCAGTACCTGGACCTCCATCTTGCGCTGCGGCACCGGCAGGCCGGCCTCTTCCGCGGCGGCCTTGGCGGCCTTCTCCTCGGCTTCCGGGGCGAGCATCTTGAGGATCTCGTCCAGCGTCAGCGGGTACGGGTCGTAGGCGTTGCCGACGAATCCGGTGACTCCGGGGGTGTTGCGGACAACGCCCCAGGACTCGTTGGTGAGGTCCATGCGGACCAGCACGTAACCGGGAAGCTTGTTCTGGCGGACGTTCTTGCGCTCGCCGTTCTTGATCTGGACGATTTCCTCTTCAGGCACCTCGGCCTGATAGATGAACTCCTCCACGTTCAGCGAGACGGCGCGCTGCTCCAGGTTGGCCTTCACGCGCTTCTCGTACCCGGCGTACGTGTGGATGACGTACCACTCGCCGGGCAGACCGCGGAGCTCCTCGCGCAGGGCCTCGACCGGGTCGAGAGCCGCGACGGGCTCGGCCTCGGCCGGCTCCTCGTCGCTCTCGGAGTCGTCGGTCTCGGCATCGTCGCTCTGGGCGTCATCGTTCTGGGCTTCGTCGGTCTCGGCAGCGTCCGCCTCGACATCGGCGTCGGCCTCGACAGCCTCGACGGCTGCTTCGTCCTCGTCGACTTCGGCGACCGCTACGGCCTCGTCCTCGATGTGCACAGCGGCCTCTTCGGCCGGTACGCCAGCAGCGGCATCAGCAGCTTCTGCCTGGTCAGGGTCCACAGCGTCTGCCGCCTCGACGATGTCGAGCTCGGCCTCGGCGGACTCGTTCAGGTTCGGGTCAGACACGGTGGCTGCTTCTTCCTGGATACAAAGGTGTGGAACATGCGAAAGGGGCGCCGCTCCGGGCGCCCTTCGCGGGATCAGCCAAAGACGTACTTGACGGCCTGGTTGAACCCATAGTCAATCACGGTCACGATGCCAATCATGATGACTACAAAGACAATGACCACTGTCGTGTACGTCGACAGCTGGTTGCGCGTCGGCCAGACCACCTTGCGGAGTTCCGCAACGATCTGGCGGTAGAAGAGCGCGAGACGGCCGAAGGGGCCCTTCTTGCCGCGCTTTCCACCCTTGCGCGCCTTCTTGCTCGACTCCGGCGCCTCATCTTGCGCATCAGGCATGTCGATGGAGCCGACGGCGTCCGTCACGATCTCTCACCTGATTCCGGGTCGTGACCATGCCGCGCCCGGTGGAGCCGCATGGCAATCAATGAAGTACTTACATGCGCACACAACCGGCGAAGGTGTGTGTAGCAGGGCCGGAGGGACTTGAACCCCCAACCGCTGGTTTTGGAGACCAGTGCTCTACCAATTGAGCTACGACCCTTTGTGGTTCCCCCAACCTACCGCATCCGAAGATGTGGTCGGTGTGGGCCAACGGTGAGTGAGTGTACGTGCTCACGGCGCTGACGTCGAACAGATCATTCCTGCCCAGTCCGTGAAACCTGTGTGCCGAGTACGTTTCGGGTCTGGGACGATGGGCCGTATGAGCGCTGCAACTCCTCCTACCGAGCGCAGGGTCTCCGCCCGCATCGGTGCTATCTCCGAGTCCGCGACCCTCGCCGTCGACGCCAAGGCCAAGGCACTCAAGGCCGCCGGGCGTCCGGTGATCGGCTTCGGGGCCGGTGAGCCCGACTTCCCGACGCCCGATTACATCGTCGAGGCCGCGATCGAAGCCTGCCGCAACCCCAAGTACCACCGCTACACCCCGGCCGGCGGGCTCCCCGAGCTCAAGGCCGCCATCGCCGCCAAGACGCTGCGCGACTCCGGTTACGAGGTGGACGCCTCCCAGGTGCTGGTCACCAACGGTGGCAAGCAGGCGATCTACGAGGCCTTCGCCGCGATCCTCGACCCGGGCGACGAGGTCATCGTCCCGGCTCCGTACTGGACGACGTACCCCGAGTCGATCCGGCTCGCGGGCGGTGTCCCGGTCGAGGTCGTGGCCGACGAGACCACCGGCTACCGGGTCTCCGTGGAGCAGCTCGAAGCCGCCCGCACCGAGCGGACCAAGGTCGTCCTCTTCGTCTCGCCTTCCAACCCGACCGGCGCCGTATACAGCGAGGCCGACGCCGAGGCGATCGGCCGCTGGGCCGTCGAGCACGGTCTGTGGGTGCTCACCGACGAGATCTACGAGCACCTCGTCTACGGGGACGCCACCTTCACCTCGCTGCCGGCGATCGTGCCCGAGCTGCGCGACAAGTGCATCGTGGTCAACGGCGTCGCCAAGACGTACGCGATGACCGGCTGGCGCGTGGGGTGGATCATCGGCCCGAAGGACGTCGTCAAGGCCGCGACCAACCTGCAGTCGCACGCCACGTCGAACGTCAGCAATGTGGCGCAGGTCGCCGCGCTGGCCGCCGTCTCCGGGAGCCTGGACGCGGTCGCCGAGATGCGTACCGCTTTCGACCGGCGCCGGCAGACCATCGTGCGGATGCTCAGCGAGATCGACGGAATCGTCTGCCCGACGCCGGAGGGCGCCTTCTACGCGTACCCCTCGGTGAAGGGGCTGCTCGGCAAGGAGATCCGGGGCAAGCGCCCGCAGACCTCGACCGAGCTCGCCGCACTGATCCTCGACGAGGTCGAGGTCGCCGTGGTGCCGGGTGAGGCCTTCGGGACCCCTGGCTACCTGCGGCTCTCGTACGCCCTGGGCGACGAGGACCTGATCGAGGGCGTCTCGCGGCTGCAGAAGCTGCTGGGCGAGGCGCGCGACTAGTTCGTACGCAACTAGTTCGTACGGAAATAGAAACGGGTCCGCGGCTTCGGCCGGGGACCCGTTTCTTCGTTCGGGCAACTACACATAAGGGGAAAGCCGCTACCGGGTAGGCGGGTGCGTGCGGCAGGATCTTGGGATGGAGTACGTACGTGCCCGCGGCGAAGCCGCCAGTAGAGACATCAGGCTGTTGCCCAAGGCTCATCTGCATCTGCACTTCACCGGGTCGATGCGGCCCACGACCATGCTGGAACTGGCCGACAAGTACGGCGTCCACCTGCCCGAGGCGCTCACCAGCGGCGAACCGCCGAAACTGCGGGCCACCGATGAGCGGGGCTGGTTCCGCTTCCAGCGGCTCTACGACATCGCGCGGTCCTGTCTGCGCACCCCCGAGGACATCCAGCGGCTGGTGCGGGAGGCCGCCCAGGAGGACGTCAGGGACGGGTCGGGGTGGCTGGAGATCCAGGTCGACCCGACCTCGTACGCGCCCCTGCTGGGCGGGCTGATCCCCGCACTGGAGATCATTCTGGACGCGGTCGACGCGGCTTCCCGCGAGACCGGACTCGGGATGCGGGTGGTCGTCGCTGCGAACCGGATGAAACACCCGCTGGACGCACGGACACTCGCGCGGCTCGCCGTGCGTTATGCGGACAGGGGGGTGGTGGGTTTCGGACTGTCCAATGATGAACGCCGGGGCATGGCACGGGACTTCGACCGCGCCTTCGCGATCGCGCGCGAGGGCGGCCTGCTGGCCGCGCCGCACGGCGGTGAGCTGAGCGGGCCCTCTTCCGTACGGGCCTGCCTGGACGACCTGCACGCGGCGCGGATCGGGCACGGGGTGCGGGCGGCCGAGGACCCGCTGCTGCTGCGGCGGCTGGCGGAGCGCGGGGTGACCTGCGAGGTGTGCCCGGCGTCCAATGTGGCGCTGGGGGTCTACGAGAAGCCCGAGGACGTGCCGCTGCGGCGGCTGTTCGACGCGGGGGTGCCGATGGCGCTGGGCGCCGACGACCCGCTCCTGTTCGGATCGCGGCTGGCGGCGCAGTACGAGCTGGCGCGCAAGCACCAGGGGTTCACCGACGCGGAGCTGGCCGAGCTGGCACGGCAGTCGGTCAGGGGTTCGGCCGCACCGTCGGACATACAGGCGAAGCTGCTGGCCGGGGTGGACGACTGGCTGGCCGCCTGATTCAGAGGGAGACGCCCACCGTCACCGGTTCGTTGACCAAGGTGACGCCGAAGGTGTCGCGTACCCCTGTCACCACCTCGCGGGCCAGGGTCAGCAGGTCCGCCGTCGTGGCCTCGCCGCGGTTGGTGAGCGCCAGCGTGTGCTTGGTGGAGATACGGGCCCGCCCCGAGCCGTATCCCTTGGTGAAGCCCGCCTTGTCGATCAGCCAGGCCGCCGACGTCTTCGTCAGGCCCTCCCCCGCCGGGTACGCGGGCGGGGTGACGTCCGGGCCGAGGTGTTCGCGGGCCCTGGCGAGGAAGGCCTCGTACTGCTGTGCCGTCAGGATCGGGTTGGTGAAGAAGGAGCCGGCCGACCAGGTGTCGTGGTCGGCGGGGTCAAGGACCATTCCCTTGCCCGCGCGCAGTCCCAGGACCGTCTCGCGTGCCTTCGCCGCGGGGACGCGGTCGCCCGCCTCGACGCCGAGGGCGCGGGCCGTCTCCGGGTACTTGATGGGGGCCGAAAGGCCGTCCGCGTCCTCCAGTTCGAAGCGGACACGCAGGACGACGAAGCGGTCCGGGTCCTGCTTGAAGCGGCTGTGGCGGTACGAGAAGTGGCAGTCGGCCGCGGGGATCGTCACCGTCTCGGCGGTTTCGCGGTCGTAGGCGATCACTTCGGTGATCGTGGCGGAGACCTCCTGGCCGTACGCACCCACGTTCTGGATCGGGGTCGCACCGGCGGAGCCGGGAATCCCGGCGAGGCACTCGATACCGGCCAGGCCCGCCGCGACTGTGCGGGCGACGGCGTCCGTCCAGATCTCGCCGGCGGCCAGCTCCAGCTTCGTACCGGAGAGTGCGAAGCCGCGGGTCGCGATGCGCAGGGCCGTACCCCGGAAGCCCTCGTCTCCGATGACCAGGTTGGAGCCGCCGCCGATGACGAGCAGGGGCGTGGCGCTCGCATCCGCTTCGCGGACCGCTTCGATCACCTCGGCGTCGGTCTCCGCCGTGATCAGCCGGGTGGCGGGTCCGCCGAGGCGGAAGGTGGTCAGGGGGGCGAGGGGCGCTTCGTGGAGTTCCTGCACGGGGTCCAGCCTACGAGACCCGTGGGGAGTGCCAGGTGGGCGCGGGCCCGAGCCTTGCGCCCCGCCTTGCGGGGGCTTCGCCCCCTGCACCCCCGCAAGCGACCTCCGGCCGCTTGTCCTCAATCGCCGGACGGGCTTGATATGCCCGCATACGCAAGCCCACGCCAGGCAAACTCAAGCCCCTCCGGCGATTGAGGAGCGGGGGCCTGGGGCGGAGCCCCAGAGGAGGAG
>NZ_JAFLRJ010001514.1 GCF_017315755.1 Streptomyces beijiangensis | reverse complement strand
CGTTCGGCCAGGTCATGGCCCGCCGTGCCGCGGCGGGCCTGCCGGCGCAGAAACGCCAGTGACGTCGCAAACGACTCGTACTCGGCGACCGCACGGGCCGCCGCCTTGCCCTGTGCTTTGGCCCGGGCCCTGGCCGGGGCGCCGATCGGGGCCGGTACGTAGCCCTGGCGGCCGTACGGACCGCCACCCGCTGCCGCCGCCTGCCACCGGCGTGCCGTGTCCCTGGCCATGCCGCGGGCCCGCATCGAGGCCAGGGCGAGGGGCTCGGCGGGGGACAGCCAGCCGGCCGCGGCGTAGGCGGGCAGCTCGACGGCCAGCGTGCGCAGCTCGCGCTGGCGGGACCAGATCGCCAGCCAGGTCACCAGGCCGAAGGCGGGCACCATGAACACGCCGTACACCGCGTAGAAACCGTACGGGCCGAACGTCGACGAGCCGTTCCACAG
>NZ_JAFLRJ010001513.1 GCF_017315755.1 Streptomyces beijiangensis | reverse complement strand
GTCTCGTGGGCTCGGTGAGGCAGGCGAGGCCGAGGTTGAAGGGACCCAGCCCGATACCGACGAAGTCGTAGGTGGTGTCCGGGGCTTCAGGATGCGACGCGGTCAAGGGACTCTCCCAGGTACTGCTCGGCGTGGCCGGCGATCAGGTCGAGGACGGCGGTGATGTCGGCCGTCGTGGTCTCGGGGTTCAGCAGGGTGAACTTCAGGTAGTGGCGCCCCGCGACCTTGGTGCCCGCGACGACCGCGTCACCGGAGGCGAACAGGGCCTTGCGGGCGTAGAGGTTGGCGCGGTCG
>NZ_JAFLRJ010001512.1 GCF_017315755.1 Streptomyces beijiangensis | reverse complement strand
ACGTCTCGTGGGCTCGGCGCAAACACGGTGATTCTTTCATTGTTTTTGTATTCGCTGTTGCCGATCATTCGAAACACATATACGGGAATCGCCAGCATCGAGCATGCCTATCTTGAATCAGGGAAGGCGATGGGCATGACGAAATTTCAAGTGCTCCGGATGGTGGAGCTTCCCCTCGCCTTGTCGGTCATTATGGCGGGGCTCAGAACCGCGCTCGTCATCGCGATCGGCATTACGGCCATCGGCACGTTTGTCGGCGCAGGCGGCCTCGGGGATATC
>NZ_JAFLRJ010001511.1 GCF_017315755.1 Streptomyces beijiangensis | reverse complement strand
ACATGAGATTGCCCATGAGTTGCCGAAGCTGCTAGTTGATCCCGACTTCGAGGTGCGAACGGATTTACTAGCGGCCGCTGTAGAGTGCGTGAGATGCCTTGGCGTATTTTGGGGCTCCATTGAAGCGGACGCAAACCCCGACTTCGACGGGCAAGAGATCGACTATGACAGCATCAAATCCGGCCCGTACCTCCTTATGGAATACTTGGCGTCCATTGCAGGGGTCAGCGCAGGGGGAGAAGGTCAATAAAAAACTCCCCCTGCCAAAGCAGGGGGAGTTACTAGGGTCAAGATGCCGCAGCCTTCACGATCTGGACCGAGTCGGCCT
>NZ_JAFLRJ010001510.1 GCF_017315755.1 Streptomyces beijiangensis | reverse complement strand
GTCTCGTGGGCTCGGTGCTGTGGTCGGGGTTGAGCAGGTCGAGCAGGTGCCGCAGATCCGTGATGGCCCGGCGGCCGGTGTCGGTGACGGCTGTCAGGCTCTGGTCGAGGCGATCGGGGACGGCGGTCAGACAGCGGGCCGCCTCGGCCTGTACGACCATCGCCGTCACGTGGTGGGTCACCACGTCGTGGAGTTCGCGGGCGAT
>NZ_JAFLRJ010001509.1 GCF_017315755.1 Streptomyces beijiangensis | reverse complement strand
TTTCAGAGACGTGGACGCTATGATGAATACGCTCGATACGTATAGTTTTTCTCAATATGTCGAGGTGTTCTCTTCAGACGTTTATTTGAAAACAATCGGTATAACAATTTGGACGGCGTTGAAGACCACTGTTTTATGCCTTGTGATGGCGTATCCGGCGGCATATTTACTCGTTAAGGCGCCAACCGGCAGGCTGCGGGCTTTGTTTTACATTTTGCT
>NZ_JAFLRJ010001508.1 GCF_017315755.1 Streptomyces beijiangensis | reverse complement strand
CACTCCCTGCACACGGCCCCGGACCTGGCGGAGGCGCTGCGCAACGTGGCGACCCTGCTGGCGCCCGGCGGACACCTGCTGGCCACCGAGGCACACGACCCCCAGCTCCTGCTGCCCTACTTCGGTTTCCTCGACAGCTTCTACGGCAACACCGACACCGAACTGCGTCCCCGGTCCGCCCTGTTGTCCCGTGGCGCATGGCCTGACCTGCTACGGGACTGCGGTTACGATGACGTCCTCCAGACCGGGCACGACACCGGCCCGGCGAGCGGGGGATTCTC
>NZ_JAFLRJ010001507.1 GCF_017315755.1 Streptomyces beijiangensis | reverse complement strand
ATACGGAACCCACGCACCTTCACCTGCTCATCCGCCCGGCCGACGAACACCAACTGCCCATCGGACGTCCACTTGACCAGGTCCCCGGTGCGGTACATCCGCTCCCCGGAACCCGGACCGAAGGGGCAGGCCACGAAACGCTCACCCGTCAACCCCGGACGACCCACATAGCCACGCGCCACACCCGCACCGGCCACATACAGTTCACCGGCCACCCCGACGGGCACCGGCTGAAGCCCGGTGTCGAGCACGAACATGCGGGTGTTGGCGATCGGGCGGCCGAAGGGCACCGCCCCCGGACGATCAGCATCGACCGTCTCCGCAGCCACCATCACCGTCGCCTCAGTCGGACCATAAGTGTTCACCAGCCGACGCCCATCCGACCAACGCCGCGCCACACCCTCACTGACCGCCTCCGCACCCACCAACCCCGTCCCGACATGCGCCAGGTCGCTGGGGTCCAGCACCTCCAGCAACGACGGCACCACACGCGCCGCCCCCACACCC
>NZ_JAFLRJ010000159.1 GCF_017315755.1 Streptomyces beijiangensis | reverse complement strand
CCCTACATCTCGCCCAGCGTGACCTCAACAGTCTTGCTGCTGCCGTCCCGCTCGTACGTCACCTGAACCTTCTGCCCCGGCGCGTCCGAAGCCAGCGCCTCCGACAGCGAGTTCATCGTCGTGATCCCGGTGTCGCCGAGTTTCGTGATGATGTCCCCGGCCTTCAGCCCCGCCTTGGCCGCCGCCCCGCCGTCCGTGGTGGAGACGACCGCCACGCCCGCGGGCTGGAAGTCGTCGTCGACGACCGTACGGGCGGTGATGCCCAGCGCCGCCCGCCCCGAGTCCGTGACCTTGCCGCTCTTGATGATCTGGTCGGCGATGGTGGTGACCGTCGACGAGGGGATGGCGAAGCCGATGCCGGGCGCCGCGCTGCCGCCCAGATCGGGATCGGTGGCGGCCAGCGTCGGGATGCCGATGACCTGGTTGTCGAGGTTGACCAGCGCGCCCCCGCTGTTGCCGGGGTTGATCGCGGCCGATGTCTGCACCATGTTGCCGATGGTGGCCCCGGTACCGCCGCCCGAGCGGCCCTCGCTCACGGTCCGTCCGGTGGCGGAGACGATGCCCTGGGTGACGCTGCTGGAGAGGCCCAGCGGGGACCCCATCGCCAGCACGATCTGCCCCATGTCGACCTTGGCCGAGTCGGCGAACTTCGCGGCCTGCATCCCGGCGGGGATCTTGTCCAGCTTGATGACGGCGAGATCCTGGTCGGGGTAGCTGTAGACCAGCGAGGCAGTCAGCTGCTCGCTGCCGGTGGCGGTGGTGACCTGGAAGGTCTTCGAGCTGCCGACCACATGGGCGTTGGTGACGATATGGCCCTTGTCGTCGTAGACGATGCCGGAGCCGAGGTCCGAGTCGGCCACGATCTGGACGACCGAGGGCAGCACGTTCTTGATCGTCGTCTGGTAGTCGCTCTGCAGATCGTTGCCGGATCCCGAAGAAGACGAGGAGGCATCCGACGACGAGGAGCCGGAGGGCGAAGGAGAACTGGAGCCGGAGCCGGAGCCTGAACCGGAGTCGGAGCAGCCACCGACCAGGGCAATGGCGCAGACACCTGCGCTCAGGGGCAGCAGCAGCCGCCGGGTACGTGATCCATACATGCCCGAAGTGTCTCTTTTGCCCGCTGGGTTCGGCCCGCTGTGCGCCGCCGATCAGGGGGTGAGGAGGGGCAGGTCAGCCCCGTACGCCGCAAAGGTGAAGAAGCGCGGCCACCCGGCGGTAGGGATCCGTGCGCCCGGCCCGGTCCTCCGCGGCCAGGATCTGGTCCAGCTCCTGGGCGGGCGGCAGTTCCTGGTCATTGCCGACGAGGTCGGTGAAGACCCGCACGCCGTACCAGGTGTGCAGCGGGGCGGCGATCCCGGCGAGCGTCGCCGTCAGCGCGTCCAGGTGGTCGGCGCGCACGTCCAGGCCGAGCCGGTTGGTGTACGAGTCCGTGTCGAAGGCCGCAAGAGTCGCGGGCCAGTCCCCGGCGAGCCCGGGGCGCATGGCGAGCGCGTCGGCGTTCCGTACGAGCAGCGAGAGCAGACCGCCGGGCGCCAGCATCCGGGCCAGGCCCGCGAGCATGGCGTCCCGCTCGGTCACATACATCAGCACCCCGTGGCAGAGCACCACGTCGAAGCTGCCCGGCAGGAAGTGCACACCGGTTTCCCGGCCGTCGCCCTCCAGGAAGCGCACCCGCTCGCGGATGCCTTCGGGCTCGGTGGTCAGCGCGTCGCGGGCCGCCTTGAGCATTCCGGCGTCCGACTCGAGACCGGTGACCGAGTGGCCCGCCCGGGCGAGGCGCAGCGCCTGGGTGCCCTGGCCCATGCCGACGTCGAGCACTCTCAGCCGCTGGCCGACCGGGAACCGGACGGCTATCTGCTCGTCGACCTGACGGGCGACAAGCTCCTGACGCACGGTGTTGCGCAGCCCGCCCAGGCCCTTCAGCCAGGCGGGCGACGCACCATCGAAGCCCTGGGCCTCCGTGCTGGTCAGGGTCGCTCTCCGCGCTTGACCTGCGGCTTCGGCAGCCGCATCCGGCGCATCTGGAGCGTACGCATCAGGCCGTAGGCCACCGCGCCGCGCTTGGGCTCGTCCGGGAAGCGCAGGTTGATCTGCTTCTTCAGCCGGAGCCAGATGCCGATCGAGTCCACGACGATCAGGACGATCACGAAGAGCCAGAGCAGCAGCGCGATGTTCTGGATGCCGGGCACCTGGACGATGGAGAGCACCAGGATGATCACTGCCATCGGGAGGAAGTACTCCGCGATGCAGAACCGCGAGTCGACGAAGTCGCGGGCGAAGCGCCGGACCTTGCCCTTGTCGCGGGCCGGCAGATAGCGCTCGTCACCGCTGGCGAGGGCCTCGCGCTGCTTGGCGAGATCCGTCCTGCGGACGTCGCGCTGGCGCTTGGCGGCCTCCTTGCGGTCGGTCGTCGGCGTGACGGCACGGCGCCGCTGGGTCTGCGCCTCGCTCCGCTTCGGAGTGGGGCGGCCCTTCGGGGCCTGCGGGTCACGGGTCTGCTGGGAGAGGTCCGTCGTCACCTTGCCGGTGGCGGCCTTCTCTTCATTCGCGCGGCTTCGGAACACAATGCCCAAGGGTACGGGGTGACGTGCATGGACCCCAGCCTCAGGGGGAACGATCCCGCAACGTTGGGTTCTGTAGTGGTTACCCCTAGGGTCACCTACTCCCTACGCCGGAGCGGATCAGGGACCAGTCGTCCTTGGGGAGGAGCGCATCCGCTCCCGAACAGTGCGGTAATAGAGACAGGGCCCGTACTGTGGGTTCAAGTGCTGGAGCTGAAGTCCGTACAGAAGGGGGCGCGCGAAGCCCATGAGCGGTGTCATGAAGCGTATGGGGTTGATCTTCCGCGCGAAGGCCAACAAGGCCCTGGACCGGGCTGAGGACCCGCGCGAAACCCTCGACTACTCCTACCAGAAGCAGCTTGAGCTGCTGCAGAAGGTGCGCAGGGGTGTCGCCGACGTGGCGACCTCACGCAAGCGCCTGGAACTGCAGCTGAACCAGCTCCAGGGCCAGTCCACCAAGCTGGAGGACCAGGGCCGCAAGGCGCTCGCCCTCGGCCGTGAGGACCTGGCGCGCGAAGCGCTGTCCCGCCGGGCGGCGCTGCAGCAGCAGGTCTCCGATCTCGAGGTGCAGCACCACACGCTGCAGGGCGAGGAGGAGAAGCTCACGCTCGCCGCCCAGCGCCTGCAGGCCAAGGTCGACGCCTTCCGCACGAAGAAGGAGACGCTGAAGGCCACGTACACCGCGGCCCAGGCGCAGACCCGTATCGGCGAGGCCTTCTCCGGCATCTCCGAGGAGATGGGCGACGTCGGCCTCGCGATCCAGCGGGCCGAGGACAAGACCGCGCAGATGCAGGCCAGGGCCGGTGCGATCGACGAGCTCCTGGCGTCGGGCGCGCTGGACGACCCGACCGGCATGGCGAAGGACGACCTCACCGCCGAGCTGGACCGGATCTCCGGCGGCAGCGACGTCGAGCTGGAACTGCAGCGGATGAAGGCCGAACTGGCGGGCGGCCCGACTTCGAAGCAGGCTATTGAGGGCGGTCCCCAGGACCAGCAGACCCCGAAGTTCGACAAGCAGTAAGGACGGGCGCCGGCATGATCGTACGGATCATGGGGGAAGGCCAGCTGAATCTGGCGGACAGCCACTTCGTCGAGCTGAACAAGCTGGACGACGAACTGCTCGCCGAGATGGAGAGCGGCGACGCGGAAGGCTTCCGCCGGACGCTGGGTGCGCTGCTCGATGCCGTACGAAGGCTGGGCGCGCCTCTGCCGGACGACGCGCTGGAGCCCTCGGAGCTGATTCTGCCGAGCCCGGACGCGAGTCTGGACGAGGTCAAGGAGATGCTCAGCGACGACGGGCTGATCCCGGGCTGACGTCCGGCCCCCGTACACGGCCTCCGGCCGCGTGTCCTCAAGCGCCGGACGGGCTTGATCGTTCAAGCCCCTCCGGCGATTGAGGAGCGGGGGTCCGGGGGCGGAGCCCCCGAGTGGGTACGCCCGCCCGATCGCACCCCGTACCGTTGGCACACGTGAGTACCCCGTCAAAGGCACCCCCCAGCTACGCGCGCCTGCGAGCCTGGTTGCGGGTCCACCCCCTCGCCCTCGACGCGGCCCTCGCCCTGGCCGTCCTCATCTGCATGGTCTTCGGGTCCTTCATCGATCCGCGGGGCCCCGACGGCCACACCTTCGTCACCCGGACCCCCGAACTCCTCAGCCTCGTCCTGATCGCGATCGGGGCCGGGGCCCTGGTGTTCAGGCGCCGCGCACCGATGACCGTGCTCGCCGTGACCTGCCTGGTCACCGCCGTGGAGCTGGTCTTCGCCGTTCCGCCGGCGCCCGTCGCGATGAGTGCCGTCGTCGCGCTCTACAGCATCGCCTCGCGCACCGACCGCCCCACCACCTGGCGGGTCGGCCTGCTCACCATGGCCGTGCTGACGGCCTTCGCGATGGGCTTCAGCGCGGCCCCCTGGTACTCCCAGGAGAACCTCGGCATCTTCGCCTGGACCGGGATGGCCGCCGCCGCGGGCGATGCCGTCCGCAGCCGCCGCGCCTTCGTCGACGCCATCCGTGAGCGGGCCGAGCGTGCGGAACGCACCCGCGAGGAGGAGGCCCGGCGCCGGGTCGCCGAGGAGCGGCTGCGTATCGCCCGCGATCTGCACGACGTCGTCGCCCACCACATCGCCCTGGTCAACGTCCAGGCCGGAGTGGCGGCCCACGTCATGGACAAGCGCCCGGACCAGGCGAAGGAAGCACTCGCCCATGTACGGGAGGCCAGCCGGTCCGCGCTGAACGAACTCCGCGCCACGGTCGGCCTCCTGCGCCAGTCGGGCGACCCCGAGGCGCCCACCGAACCGGCCCCCGGTCTGGCCGTGCTGGACGCGCTGGTCGACACCTTCCGCAACGCCGGCCTCCCGGTGGAGGTGGCCCGTACCGACGCGCCGGTGGGCCTTCCCGCCGCCGTCGACCTGGCGGCGTACCGGATCATCCAGGAAGCGCTCACCAATGTGCAGAAGCATGCGGGCGAGGGCGCGAAAGCCGAGGTCAGCGTGGTCCGGGTGGACCGCTGTGTGGAGGTCACGGTCCTCGACGACGGTGCGGGCACCGGCCGGGAGGATGCCCCGGCGCCCGGCGAGGGCGGCGGCCACGGCCTCATCGGGATGCGCGAGCGCGCCACCGCGCTGACCGGCTCCTGCTCGGCGGGCCCCCGCTACGGCGGCGGCTTCCGCGTACATGCGATCCTTCCGGTCAAGGCCGCGGCAGGGGAGAGTCCATGACGATCAGAGTGTTGCTCGCCGACGACCAGGCGCTGCTGCGCAGCGCGTTCCGCGTCCTGGTGGACTCCGAGCCCGACATGGAGGTCGTCGGGGAGGCGGCGGACGGCGCGGAGGCGGTCGAGCTGGCCCGCTCGGCCAGGGCCGACGTCGTCCTGATGGACATCCGGATGCCCGGCACGGACGGCCTCGCCGCGACCCGCAGGATCAGCGCGGACCCCGAACTGGCCGCGGTACGCGTCGTGATGCTGACGACCTTCGAGGTGGACGAGTACGTCGTCCAGTCGCTCCGCGCCGGCGCCTCGGGCTTCCTCGGAAAAGGGGCGGAGCCGGACGAACTGCTCAACGCGATCCGGATCGTGGCATCGGGCGAGGCACTGCTCTCACCGGTGGCGACCAGAGGTCTGATCGCCAAGTTCCTTGCGCAGGGCGGCAGTTCGGACGGAGGGCCCGACCCGGAGGCGTACGCGAAGCGGCTCGAGGCGCTCACCGTCCGCGAGCGCGAGGTGCTCGTCCAGGTCGCGGGCGGCCACTCCAACGACGAGATCGCCGAACGCCTCACGGTGAGCCCGCTGACCGTCAAGACCCATGTGAACAGGGCGATGGCGAAGCTGGGCGCCCGCGACCGGGCCCAATTGGTGGTAATCGCCTATGAATCGGGCCTGGTCCACCCAAGGGCGTAGTGGCGGCGTACTCCACCTGCTGTATGCGCCGGATAAGGAAGAGACCTGCGAGCGAGGAATGTGGCCTCCCTTGTGGCTGAAGGTATAAGCGGGCACCTGATTGTGTCCTCCTGCCTCGTACGCCACAGAAGAGAGACCCCATGTCCTGGCTGTCAAGATTCAGCCTCGCGCAACGGGCCCTGATCGGGCTGATCTCGATCGTCGCCGTCGTCTTCGGCGCCATCGCGATCCCGCAGCTCAAGCAGCAGTTGCTGCCCACCATCGAGTTTCCGATGGTGTCGGTGATCGCTCCGTACCAGGGCGCGTCCCCCGATGTGGTCGAGAAGCAGGTCGTCGAACCGCTCGAGAACACCATCAAGGCCGTCGACGGCGTGAAGGGCCTGACCTCCACGGCGAGCGAGGGCAACGCCGTGATCATGGCCCAGTTCGACTACGGCAACGGCACCAAGCAGCTGGTCGCCGACGTCCAGCAGGCCGTCAACCGCGCCCGCGCCCAGCTCCCGGACGACGTGGACCCCCAGGTCGTGGCCGGCTCCACGGACGACATCCCGACCGTCGTCCTCGCCGTCTCCTCGACCAAGGACCAGCAGGCGCTCGCCGACCGGCTCGACAAGTCGGTCGTTCCCGCGCTCCAGGACATCGACGGTGTCGGCCAGGTCAGCGTCGACGGCGTCCAGGACCTCCAGGTCACGGTCACCCCCGACGACAAGAAGCTGGCCGCGGCCGGTCTCAACACCCTCTCGCTCAGCCAGGCGCTGCAGGCGGGCGGCGCGACGCTGCCGGCCGGCAACTTCTCCGAGGACGGCAAGAGCCGCACGGTCCAGGTCGGCGGCGGCTACACCTCGGTGCAGCAGATCGAGGACCTGCGCATCGCCCTGCAGCCGCAGTCGGCAACGGGCAAGCCCGGCAAGCCCGTTCGCCTCGGCGACGTGGCCACGGTGAAGGAGCAGCCCGCGACGGCCGTCTCCATCACCCGCACCAACGGCAAGCCGAGCCTCTCGGTCTCGCTCACGATGGACCAGAACGGCAGCGCCGTCGGCATCTCGAACGCCGTCGACGACAAGCTCCCCGAGCTGCGCAAGGCCCTCGGCTCCGACACCGACCTCACGGTCATCTTCGACCAGGGCCCGTCCGTCTCGAAGTCGATCTCCGGCCTCACCACCGAGGGCGCCCTCGGTCTGCTCTTCGCCGTGATCATCATCCTGATCTTCCTGGCCTCGCTGCGCTCCACGCTGGTGACGGCCATCTCCATCCCCCTCTCGGTCCTCCTGGCGCTGATCGTGCTGTGGACCCGTGACCTCTCCCTCAACGTCCTGACCCTGGGCGCGCTGACCATCGCCATCGGCCGTGTCGTCGACGACTCGATCGTGGTCCTGGAGAACATCAAGCGTCACCTCAGTTACGGCGAGGAGCGCCAGTCCGCGATCATCGCCGCGGTCAAGGAGGTCTCCGGAGCGGTCACGTCCTCCACGCTCACCACGGTCGCGGTCTTCCTGCCGATCGGCCTGGTCGGCGGCATGGTGGGTCAGCTCTTCGGCTCGTTCTCCATCACGGTGACGGCCGCCCTGCTCGCCTCCCTGCTCGTCTCGCTCACCGTGGTGCCGGTCTTCTCGTACTGGTTCCTCCGCGCCCCCAAGGGCTCGGAAGGCGTCGATCCCGAGGAACTGCGCCGCAAGGCGGAGGAGAAGGAGGCCCGCAGCCCGCTGCAGCGCCTCTACGTCCCGGTGCTGCGCTTCGCGACCGGCCGTCGTATCACCAGCCTGGTCATCGCGGCGGTCGTCCTCGTCGGCACCGTCGGCCTGGCCTCGGGTCTGAAGACCAACTTCTTCGACCAGGGCGACCAGGAAACCCTCACGCTGAAGCAGGAGCTGACCCCGGGCACCAGCCTGGACGCGGCCGACGCGGCGGCGAAGAAGGTCGAGACGGTCCTCGCCGGGATCGACACGATCAAGGACTACCAGGTCACGGTCGGCTCGTCCGGCTTCATGGCGGCCTTCGGCGGCGGTACGGGCGCCAACCAGGCCTCGTACCAGCTCACGCTGAAGAGCGCCGACGACTACAGCGCCACCCAGGACCGCCTGGAGAAGGAGCTGGCCAAGCTCGACGGCGTCGGTGAGACGACGGTCGGCTCGGGCGGCGGCTTCGGTGACCAGAACCTGAGCGTCGTGGTCAAGGCGGGCGACGGCGACACCCTGCGCAAGGCCTCCGACCAGGTGCAGGCCGCGGTGGCGAGCCTCAAGGACGCCAAGGACGTCACGAGCGACCTCTCGCAGTCCGTGCCGCGTATCTCCGTGAAGGCCAACGCCAAGGCGGCCGACGCGGGCTACAACGAGACGACGCTGGGTGCGGCCGTGGCCCAGGCGGTGCGCGGCACCGACTCGGGCAAGGCGATCCTGGACGACACCGAGCGCGACATCGTGATCAAGTCCTCGCGCCCGGCCACCACCCTGGACCAGCTGAGGAACCTCAGCCTGGGGCGCGTCAAGCTCGGTGACATCGCCGAGGTGAAGCTCGTCCCCGGCCCGGTCTCGATGACCAGGATCGACGGCGCCCGCGCCGCGACGATCACGGCGAAGCCCAAGGGTGACAACACGGGAGCGGTCACGACCGCCCTCCAGTCCAAGATCGACGAGATCGAGAAGAAGCTCCCCGCGGGCGCGAGCGTCGAGATCGGCGGAGTCTCCTCCGACCAGAGCGACGCCTTCGTCAATCTGGCGCTGGCCATGCTGGCGGCCATCGCGATCGTCTTCATGCTGCTGGTGGCGACGTTCCGCTCGCTGATCCAGCCGCTGATCCTGCTGGTCTCCATCCCGTTCGCCGCCACCGGCGCCATCGGCCTGCTGGTGATCACCGGCACCCCGATGGGTGTCCCGGCGATGATCGGCATGCTGATGCTCATCGGCATCGTGGTCACGAACGCGATCGTGCTGATCGACCTGATCAACCAGTACCGCAAGCAGGGCATGGGCGTCGTCGAGGCCGTCGTGGAAGGCGGCCGCCACCGGCTGCGTCCGATCCTGATGACGGCTCTCGCGACGATCTTCGCGCTGCTCCCGATGGCGCTCGGCGTCACGGGCGAGGGCGGCTTCATCTCGCAGCCGCTCGCGGTGGTGGTGATCGGCGGTCTGATCACCTCGACGCTGCTGACGCTCCTCCTGGTGCCGACGCTGTACGCGCTGGTGGAGCTCCGCAAGGAGCGCCGGGCGGCCAAGAAGGCGGCCAAGCGCGAGAAGAAGGCCGGTATTCCGGCCCAGTCGGACACGGAGCAGGAGACCGTGAACGTCTGAGTCACGACAGCGGGAGGCCCCGGCACTGTTCCTCGGTGCCGGGGCCTTTCCGTGTGCGCGGCCGTGCCACGGCGGCTACGGCAGTGCCAGCATCCGCTCCAGCGCCAGCTTCGCGAACTGCTCGGTCTCGCGGTCGACCTCGATCCGGTTGACCAGGTTGCCCTCGGCGAGGGACTCCAGCGTCCACACCAGGTGCGGCAGGTCGATCCGGTTCATCGTCGAGCAGAAGCAGACCGTCTTGTCGAGGAAGGCGATCTCCTTGTCCGGGTGCGCGTTGGCGAGCCGGCGCACCAGGTTCAGCTCGGTCCCGATCGCCCACTTCGAGCCGGCCGGAGCCGCGTCGAGGGCCTTGATGATGTACTCCGTGGAGCCGACCTCGTCGGCGGCCGCGACGACCTCGTGCTTGCACTCGGGGTGCACCAGGACCCGTACACCCGGAATCCGCTCACGGACGTCGTTCACCGAATCGACCGAGAAGCGGCCGTGCACCGAGCAGTGGCCGCGCCACAGGATCATCTTGGCGTTGCGCAGTTCCTCGGCCGTCAGCCCGCCGTTCGGCTTGTGCGGGTTGTAGAGGACGCAGTCCTCCAGCGACATGCCCAGGTCGCGGACGGCGGTGTTGCGGCCCAGGTGCTGGTCCGGGAGGAAGAGCACCTTCTCGCCCAGCTCGAAGGCCCATTCCAGAGCCTTCTTCGCGTTCGACGAGGTGCAGATCGTGCCGCCGTGCTTGCCGGTGAAGGCCTTGATGTCGGCGGAGGAGTTCATGTACGAGACGGGCACGACCTGCTCGGCTATGCCGGCCTCGGTCAGTACGTCCCAGCACTCCGCGACCTGCTCGGCGGTGGCCATGTCGGCCATCGAGCAGCCGGCGGCCAGGTCGGGCAGGACGACCTTCTGGTCGTCGGAGGTGAGGATGTCGGCCGACTCGGCCATGAAGTGCACACCGCAGAAGACGATGTACTCGGCCTCGGGCCTCGCGGCCGCGTCGCGGGCGAGCTTGAAGGAGTCACCGGTGACGTCGGCGAACTGGATGACCTCGTCGCGCTGGTAGTGGTGGCCGAGGACGAAGACCTTGTCCCCGAGCTTCTCCTTGGCCGCACGGGCCCGCTCGACCAGGTCCGGATCGGACGGGGACGGCAGGTCGCCGGGGCACTCCACGCCGCGCTCGCTCTTCGGGTCGGCCTCGCGGCCGAGCAGCAGCAGCGCCAGTGGGGTGGGCTGTACATCCAGGGGCTGGGCGGTGGTCACGACACGCACCCTTTCTTCTCCGCAGAAGGACTTCTCGTCGAAATGACGTTATCTATCATAACCGCTTTACGTCACCTTGACGATGGCCATTGTGTCGATGTGACGCATCCCAAGTGGTACGGACCGCGCCCACCCCCGACCGGGTGTGCGAGCATGAAGGGGAAAGACTTATGCCATGGCCCGGAATGAATCCGCGGCCCCGCCGGTTGCATCCGTCGGCAAGCAGTCCGTACAACCCGGGAGTGAAGCAGATGTCCGTATCGGACGAGAAGACCACTGTCAGCGACGGCATCCTCCTGTCCGAGGCTGCCGCGGGCAAGGTCAAGGCCCTGCTCGACCAGGAAGGCCGTGACGACCTCGCACTGCGTGTCGCCGTCCAGCCCGGCGGCTGCTCCGGCCTCCGCTACCAGCTCTTCTTCGACGAGCGCTCGCTCGACGGCGATGTCACCAAGGAGTTCGACGGCGGCGTCAAGGTCGTCACCGACCGGATGAGCGCCCCGTACCTGGGCGGCGCCTCGATCGACTTCGTCGACACCATCGAGAAGCAGGGCTTCACGATCGACAACCCGAACGCCACGGGCTCCTGCGCCTGCGGCGACTCGTTCAGCTAGGCGTCACCGTGCGGCTCGGCCGCACGGGCACTGACGAAGGCGGCGGCCCCGGACATCTCCGGGACCGCCGCCTCCGTCGTTTCCGTACGCAAGGAACTACGACCGCGGTACGGTTTGCCCGCTCGACGCGTCCACGACCTTCCGGTCGCCCAGCGGCTTGTCCAGCGTGACGGTCCGCGCCAGATCCTTGGCGATCATGATGCAGACCCGCCCCTTCTCCGGCTTCTTCTCGGTCACCGTCACCCGCGCCGCCGATCCGTCCTCGCTCGCGCTCGCCCCGTAGGTGCTGCACACCCCGCCCCAGAAGTGCACGGTCAGCTTCCGGCCGTCGGCGGAGTAGGACACGATGCGCCGCCCGTCGGTGCCGGTGCCGGTGCCCGGGTGGTTCTGCTCCTCGGTGGGGCTGATCGAAGGCGCGGTGATGTACTGCGGGTCCACCGCGCGCTGCACCACGGTGAAGTGCTGTGCCCCGCCCGCCGGCTTCACCTCGAAGAGCCACGAGGGTACGAGCGCCTGCCGGCCGTCGAGGAACTCCACCGCGAGCCCCAGCCGTGCCCCGCTGACCGCCAGCGTCTGCGGCGGCGCCGGGGACTCCTTCCGGCACGGGCTTCCCGGTGTCTCCTTGCTCGCCCTGTCCAGCGGCGCGACCGTCGCGCACCCGCCGATACCGACCGAACCACCGGCCGAGCCACCGGAGTTGAGCTGCTTCAGCGCGTCGTCCGCGCTGATCAGCGGATACTCCGCGCCCTTGACTGGATGCTTCAACTGGCCGCTGCCGCCCACCAGTTGACTGCCCACGCCCACCTGGATCCCGGTCATCCAGCCGTACGTCGGCAACCCGTCGATCACCGGATCGGCGTTCACCACCCGGACCGAGCCCATCAGTTGGCCCGCGTCGAGCTTCGCGTCGTCCTGGCCCAGCGCCTTCAGCACGGGAGCGGCCGCGGCCCTGGCCGCCTGCTCGCTCACCGCCGCGGCCTCACCGCTCGGCGGGACCTCGCCCCGACCCGCGCGTGCGTACGTCCAGGTGCCTGGCGCCTCCCTGTTGACCTGCAGCGTCGGCCCCGGACCACCGGAAGGAGATCCCACCTTCCAGGCGGTCCCCTCCAGCCGCGGCGCGTCCGTGAACCCGAGGGCGCCGGCGAGCTTCCTCACCTCGTCCGCGGAGACCGTGCCCTGCGCGCGGTACACCGCCGCACGGTCCTTCCCCTCGGGGAGTTTCCCCTCGGCCCGGTAGACGGTCCGTCCGCCGGTCGGGTCGGGCTCACCGGGTGCGATCCCCGGCGGGCCGCTCTGCGAGGCGCCCTTCGAGGCGCCGTTGCCGAGCGACAGCGGGGGAGGAGAGCCCCTGCCCGCGGGCTCACCACCGCTCTTCGTACCGCCGTCGTCGCCGAAGGCGGTCGACGCCCAGTACGCACCACCGCCACCGGCCAGCAGCACCGCTGCCGCGACCGAGGTGACGGCGAGCGGGGAATGCCGCCGCCGGGGGCTGCTCACCACGTCGTTGTCAGGTCGCTCGCTGCTCACCGCACGCTCCTTCGCCTTGTGCTTCCCGTTCCGTGCCGTACGTCGTATCCCCTCAACGGGGGACACGGGTGGGACGGAACGGGGGAGCGCACGGTTCCCTCCGGGCGCTCCTCAGTCGCCGTACTGGGACATCGAGTCGATCAGACGGGCGGATGCGGGCGGGACGGTGATGCCGTGAATCAGCGACGGATGGACCGGTTCGGGCAGTGGTGCGGCGGGCACGACCCAGTGCGGAGCCATGCGGGCGCAGTCGACGCGGAGTTCGATCAGGCTGAGTTCGACAGGGTTCGCCATATCCGCACCGTACGCACCTGGGACGCTGCGAAAAAAGCCCTACTATCAGGTAGTTTCCCGGCTTCGGCGCACAGCCGCCGACCCGGTAGCGTGAAGTGTCAACCTCCCTCCTCCACAGGAGCGTCCTCGCCGTGCGCATCGCAGTCACCGGCTCCATCGCCACTGACCACCTCATGACCTTCCCCGGCCGCTTCGCCGACCAACTGGTCGCGGATCAGCTGCACACGGTCTCCCTCTCGTTCCTCGTCGACAATCTCGACGTGCGGCGCGGGGGCGTCGGCGCCAACATCTGCTTCGGCATGGGCCAGCTCGGCACCAAGCCGATCCTGGTCGGCGCCGCGGGCTCCGACTTCGACGAGTACCGCGCCTGGCTCGACCGCCACGGCGTCGACACCGGATCGGTCCGTATCTCCGAAGTGCTGCACACCGCGCGCTTCGTCTGCACCACGGACTCCGACCACAACCAGATCGGCTCCTTCTACACGGGCGCGATGAGCGAGGCCCGCCAGATCGAGCTCCACTCGGTGGCCGAGCGCGTGGGCGGCCTGGACCTGGTCCTGATCGGCGCCGATGACCCCGAGGCGATGCTCCGGCACACCGAGGAGTGCAAGTCCCGCTCGATCCCCTTCGCCGCGGACTTCTCCCAGCAGATCGCGCGCATGTCGGGGGACGACATCCGCACGCTGCTCGAGGGTGCGACGTACCTCTTCTCCAACGAGTACGAGAAGGGCCTCATCGAGTCGAAGACCGGCTGGACCGACAAGGAGATCCTGGGCAAGGTCGGCCACCGCGTCACCACCCTCGGCTCGCGCGGCGTCCGTATCGAGGCCGTCGGCTCCGACCCGATCGAGGTCGGCTGCGCCGAGGAGGAGGCCAAGGTCGACCCGACGGGCGTCGGCGACGCGTTCCGCGCGGGCTTCCTCTCCGGCCTCTCCTGGGGTGTCGGCCTGGAGCGCGCCGCCCAGATCGGCTGCATGCTCGCCACCCTGGTCATCGAGACGCTCGGCACCCAGGAGTACACCCTGCGCCGCGCCCACTTCATGGACCGCTTCACCAAGGCGTACGGCCACGAGGCCGCGGCCGAGGTCGAGGGCTTCCTCGTCTGAATTGCCGCTTCCAGTCGCCGCTTCCAGTCGCCGCGTCCAGTTGCTGCGTCTAGTTGCTGCGCCGCACCCGGTAGGCGGTTCCGCCGCCCACCGGGTGCGCCCCCAGGTACTCCTGCGAACGCATGTCGCACCACGCGGGGATGTCGAGCCGCGCCGCCTCGTCGTCGGCCAGCACCGTCACGACCCCGCCCACCGGCACATCGCCGATGACCTTGGCGAGCTCGATCACCGGGATCGGGCACAGCTTCCCCAGCGCGTCGACCACCAGGTCCGCCGGCTCCTCCAGGCCCTCCAGGCGTTCCCTGCCGCCGCTTCCCGCGGCGGGCGCGGCCGGAGCCCCCAACTGCTTGCGTACGCCCTCCACAGCGGCCGGCAGCACCTCCAGGAACCGCTCCACGTCCGCCTCGGCGGTCCCCACCGGCAGCGACACCCGCACATTGCCCTCCGAGAGCACGCCCATCGCCTTCAGCACATGACTGGGCGTCAGCGTGGAACTGGTGCACGAGGACCCGGACGACACCGAGAAACCGGCCCGGTCCAGCTCGTGCAGCAGAGTCTCCCCGTCGACATAGAGACAGGAGAAGGTGACGAGGTGCGGCAGCCGGCGCACCGGATCTCCGACCACCTCGACATCCGGCACGGCCCCGGCCACCCGTGCCCGGATCCGGTCCACCAGGGCGCGCAGCCGCAGCGACTCGGCCGCGGCCTCGGCCCGTACCGCACGCAGCGAGGCGGCCGCCGCCACGATCGCCGGGATGTTCTCGAAACCGGGGGAGCGCCCCGACTCCCGTTCGTCCGCCGGGCCTTGAGTAGCGAACCTCACACCTTTTCGTACGGCAAGGAGCCCGACCCCTGCCGGTCCGCCCCATTTGTGGGCACTCGCGGTGAGCAGCGACCAGGGTGCGTCGACCGGGCCCCAGGCCAGCGACTGTGCGGCGTCCACCAGCAGCGGCACCCCCGCGGCCCGGCATGCGGCGGCAACTTCGGCGACGGGCTGCTCTGTCCCCACCTCGTGGTTGGCGGACTGCAGACAGGCCAGCGCGGTGTCCTCGCGCAGGGCGGCGGCGAACGCGGAGGCGGTCACCGCGCCGGTCCTGTCCACCGCCACCTCGGTCACCGAACCGCCGTCCGCCGCCAGGGCTGCCGCCGAATGGAGCACCGAGGAGTGCTCGACCGCCGAAACGACCAGATGACGTCCGACACGCCGACGTCCCGCAAGCGCTCCGGCAATTCCCAGATGGACCGAACGGGTCCCCGAAGAGGTGAAGACGAGCTCGTCGGGACGGCAGCCGACGGCCTCGGCGGCTGCCTCGCGCGCCGCGTCGATGAGGAGTCTGGCGCGCCGCCCCTCCCGGTAGAGCCGGGCCGGATCGGCCCATCCCTCGTCCAGCGAGGCCTGCAAAGCCTGGCGGGCGACGGGATGCAGGGGTGCGGAGGACGCGGCGTCGAAGTAGGGCACGCCGCCACGCTAGCGCCCGGTAGGGACCCGCAGCTCCTCCGGCCGGCGCCGTTCGTATCCGCCGTCAGGGGAGGGGCCGTCAGATAGCCCTCGGAAGCCGGGATTCCATCCCTTCGGGGAGTCGGACGGCGCGTTGGGCACCCTCCCCGCGCGACCCCAAATGGCCTCCAGTAGGGTTTGGTCCGCATAAACATCCAAACCCCTGCCCGCGCAGGATCCGGCGACCGACCAGAGAGACGGCCGCAGGGCCGCACGGGCGAGACTCTCGGGAAGGCGCTACGTGAGTCCCACCGGCTCCGACCGCTCGTCGCGGCGCCCGATGCGGCGGAAGCTGCTCCAGGTGCTTACCGCGGGCGTGGTCCTGGCGACCGCCTCTGGTTGCACATACAAGGACTTTCCCCGCCTGGGTATGCCCACCCCGGTAACGGAAGAGGCCCCTCGGATCCTCTCCCTCTGGCAGGGCTCGTGGGCGGCAGCGCTCGCCACGGGCGTGCTGGTATGGGGGCTGATCATCTGGAGCGTCATCTTCCACCGGCGCAGCCGCACCAAGGTGGAGGTCCCTCCGCAGACCCGGTACAACATGCCCATCGAGGCGCTGTACACCGTGGTCCCCCTCATCATCGTCTCGGTGCTCTTCTACTTCACCGCGCGTGATGAGACGAAGCTCCTCAAGCTCTCCCCGACCACACCGGCCGTCACGGTCAACGTGGTCGGATTCCAGTGGAGCTGGGGCTTCAACTACATCGAGGACGTCGACGGCAAGGCCGATACCGGCGATGCCGCCAAGTCCAAGGAACTGAAGGACATTCCGGACAGGTTCCTGAACCAGTTCCCGGCGAGTGCCGAGGGCGTCTACGACGTCGGCACCCCGGGTACCCGTAACCCGCAGAACGGCAACCCGGGTCCGACCCTGTGGCTGCCGAAGGGCGAGAAGGTCCGCTTCGTTCTCACCTCGCGCGACGTCATCCATGACTTCTGGGTGGTGCCGTTCCTGATGAAGATGGACGTCGTCCCGGGCCACACCAACTCCTTCGAGGTGACCCCTTCTCGTGAGGGCACCTTCAAGGGCAAGTGCGCCGAGCTCTGCGGCACCGACCACTCCCGGATGCTCTTCAATGTGAAGGTCGTCTCCAAGGAGAGGTACGAGCAGCACCTCAAGGACCTGGCGAAGAAGGGCCAGAACGGCTACATCCCCGCCGGGATCGCGCAGACTGGCCACGCCAAGAACGCGGAGACGAACAACCTGTGAGCATCCTCAACGAACCTCAGGGTGCCGAGGCAGCAGACTCCTACGAGAGCGAGCTGCCGGTACGGCGCAAAAAGCCGGGATCCATCGTCGTCAGCTGGCTGACCACCACTGACCACAAGACGATCGGCACGATGTACCTGGTCACGTCGTTCGCGTTCTTCTGCATCGGCGGGATCATGGCGCTCTTCATGCGCGCCGAACTCGCCCGCCCCGGCACGCAGATCATGTCGAACGAGCAGTTCAACCAGGCGTTCACGATGCACGGCACGATCATGCTGCTGATGTTCGCGACGCCGCTGTTCGCCGGATTCGCGAACTGGATCATGCCGCTGCAGATCGGGGCGCCCGATGTGGCGTTCCCGCGGCTGAACATGTTCGCGTACTGGCTGTACCTCTTCGGCTCGCTCATCGCGGTCGGTGGCTTCCTCACCCCGCAGGGCGCGGCCGACTTCGGCTGGTTCGCCTACTCCCCGCTGTCGGACGCCGTCCGCTCACCGGGTGTCGGCGCCGACATGTGGATCATGGGTCTGGCCTTCTCGGGCTTCGGCACGATCCTCGGGTCGGTCAACTTCATCACCACGATCATCTGCATGCGCGCCCCTGGCATGACGATGTTCCGTATGCCGATCTTCGTGTGGAACGTCCTGCTGACCGGTGTTCTGGTCCTGCTGGCCTTCCCGGTGCTCGCCGCCGCGCTCTTCGCGCTGGAGGCGGACCGCAAGTTCGGTGCGCACATCTTCGACTCCGCCAACGGCGGGGCCTTGCTATGGCAACACCTCTTCTGGTTCTTCGGCCATCCAGAGGTGTACATCATCGCCCTGCCATTCTTCGGAATCATTTCCGAAGTGATCCCAGTGTTCTCCAGAAAGCCGATGTTCGGTTACATCGGCCTCATCGGAGCCACCATTGCGATCGCCGGCCTGTCCGTGACCGTGTGGGCCCACCACATGTACGTCACCGGCGGAGTGCTCCTGCCGTTCTTCTCCTTCATGACGTTCTTGATCGCCGTGCCAACGGGCGTGAAGTTCTTCAACTGGATCGGCACGATGTGGAAGGGCTCACTGTCCTTCGAGACACCGATGCTCTGGGCCGTCGGCTTCCTGATCACCTTCACCTTCGGTGGTCTGACCGGCGTCATCCTGGCCTCGCCCCCGATGGACTTCCACGTCTCGGACTCGTACTTCGTGGTCGCGCACTTCCACTACGTCATCTTCGGCACCGTGGTGTTCGCGATGTTCTCCGGCTTCCACTTCTGGTGGCCGAAGTTCACCGGCAAGATGCTGGACGAGCGGCTCGGCAAGATCACCTTCTGGACCCTGTTCGTGGGCTTCCACGGCACGTTCCTGGTGCAGCACTGGCTGGGTGTCGAGGGCATGCCGCGTCGTTACGCCGACTATCTGGCGGCCGACGGGTTCACCGCGCTCAACACGATCTCGACGATCTCCTCCTTCCTGCTCGGCCTGTCGGTCCTGCCGTTCTTCTACAACGTCTGGAAGACCGCCAAGTACGGCAAGAAGGTCGAAGTCGACGACCCGTGGGGCTACGGCCGCTCGCTCGAGTGGGCGACGTCCTGCCCGCCGCCGCGGCACAACTTCCTCACACTGCCGCGGATCCGCAGCGAATCCCCGGCGTTCGACCTGCACCACCCGGAGATCGCGGCTCTCGACCAGCTCGAGAACCACGACCTCGGTGACAAGGCCCTCGCCGGCGGCAAGGAGGCAGGCAAGTGAAGGTCCAGGGAAAGATGTTCCTGTGGCTGAGCTTCTTCATCCTCGCGATGGCCATCGTCTACGGCGTCTGGTCGAAGGAGGCCGCCGGAACCACGGCGCTCTTCATGGCCTTCGGCCTGAGCGTGATGATCGGCTTCTACCTGGCCTTCACGGCCAGGCGGATGGACGCTCTCGCGCAGGACAACACCGAGGCCGATGTCGCGGACGAGGCCGGTGAAGTGGGCTTCTTCGCCCCGCACAGCTGGCAGCCGATCTCGCTGGCCATCGGTGGCGCTCTCGCCTTCCTGGCGATCGCCATGGGCTGGTGGCTGCTGTACTTCTCCGCACCGCTGCTCCTGATCGGCCTCTTCGGCTGGGTCTTCGAGTTCTACCGCGGCGAGAACCAGAACCAGTAACACCTGTTCCATGCACGACGAGGGGCCCGGTCACCGGTTCAGGTGGCCGGGCCCCTCGTTTGCAGTCACCCAGCGTGCCGGATCTGACTGGCCTTCATAACGTGAGCCCATGAGCCACGCACCTCGAATCCGTACGGTCCTGAGCTGCACCCTGCTGGTCGCGTCCCTGGCAGCGTCAGCGACCGCGTGCGCAGGGTCCGGCGCCAACCCGCTCTCCGCGAAGCCGTACGACGCGGCGGGGCAGGTCTCCTTCAACGGTCCCGCGGGCAACGGGAAGACCAGCCCCGACAAGCCTCTGGAGATCACCGCCAGGGGCACGGACGGCCGCATCACCGATGTGACCGCCACAGACGCCTCAGGACGCTATCTGGCGGGCGAGCTCTCCGCCGACGGCAGCAGATGGCACTCGACCGCCCCACTGGCCGCAGACGCCCACTACACGGTCAAGGTGGGCACCGAGGACCAGGACGGCGCACCGGGCCTCAGGACGCTCACCTTCGACACCGCCGCCGCCTCCAACCGGCTGAAGGTCACCTTCGGCCCCGAGGGCGGCACGTACGGCGTCGGACAGCCCATCACCGCCCAGCTCAGCGCGAAGATCAAGTCCCCGGCCGCCAGGGCGGTCGTCGAGCGTTCGCTGAGGGTCGAGACCTCGCCGTCCGTCGACGGCGCCTGGTACTGGGTGGACGACAATCTCCTGCACTACCGCCCCAAGGAGTACTGGCCCGCGCACACCACCATCAACGTGCACAGCAACCTCGACGGCATCAAGGTCGAAGGCAAGCTGTACGGCGGCGCGGCGACACCCCTGAAGATCACCACGGGCGACCGCATGGAGGCCGTCACGGACTCCGGCTCGCACTACATGACGGTGAAGCGGAACGGGAACGTGATCAATACCATTCCGGTCACCACGGGGAAGCCCGGCTACTCCACCCGCAACGGCGTCAAGGTCGTGCTGGGCAAGGAGTACTACGTACAGATGCGCGGTACCAGCATCGGTATCCCCGAGGGCAGTTCGGACTCGTACAACCTGCCGGTCTACTACGCGACACGCGTCACATGGAGCGGTGAGTACGTCCACGCGGCCCCGTGGTCCGTCGGCTCGCAGGGGTACGACAACGTCAGTCACGGCTGCACGGGCATGAGCACCGACAACGCCGCCTGGTTCTTCAACAACTTCCGCTCCGGCGACCTCGTCACGGTCGTCAACAGCGAGGGCGACACCATGACGCCGTTCGACAACGGCTTCGGCGACTGGAACCTGTCCTGGGCCAAATGGCGCAAGGGCAGTGCCCTGGACGCCGGTACGCAGCGGAACAGCGATCCCGCGGCCCCCGCGGACTCCGAGGAATCCGCGGGATCGGCACGGCTGCGGCCGACCGCGGCCTGATCCGCAGCCGGTGGAGTGCTCAGATGCGTACGGCCGACTCACTGCGCAGCAGGGCGGCCAGTGTGCCGGCGAACTCCACCGGCTCGACCGGAAGGGTCACCGCCGCCTCCGCACGGCTCCAGGTGGCCAGCCAGGCGTCCTGCGGGCGGCCCATGAGCAGCAGCACGGGCGGGCAGTTGAAGATCTCGTCCTTCATCTGCCGGCAGACGCCCATGCCGCCCGCGGGGGCCGCCTCGCCGTCCAGCACGCAGACGTCGATCCCGCCGCGGTCCAGTGCGGTCATGACGGCGTCGAGGGTGGCGCACTCCAGGAATTCCACCGGGGGAACGTCGGCGGCCGGCCTGCGACCCGCCGCAAGACGCACCTGTTCGCGGGTGTTCGCGTCGTCGCTGTAGACCAGGACCGTGGCGCTCGGCTGCATTGTTCCTCCGTGACGACTGTGTCTTCGGCGTATGCGGTGTACTCGTTGCCAGTAGGGCTCGTTGGGCGTGAACCCTGGCGCGGATGCTACTCCGCCGGACACCCCGTCAACACCGCTTCGGACCGTCTTCCGATGGGCCGTTCGGGCAGGACACACGCCCCTGACACACCGAACAGCACCCCCCAGGGTGAGGGCGGGATAAGCGACCGACATAATGTCGGTCGTGGCGACAGCAACGACAGTAGAAACCGGGCACGCGCACCCGTCGGTCAATCGACCGAACCTCACCAGCGTCGGAACCATCATCTGGTTGAGTTCCGAGCTGATGTTCTTCGCGGCCCTCTTCGCGATGTACTTCACCCTGCGATCGGTGACGGGTCCCGATCACTGGAAGGAAATGGCGCACAGCCTGAACCTTCCGTTCTCGGCGACGAACACCACGATCCTGGTGCTCTCCTCCCTCACCTGCCAGCTCGGCGTCTTCGCCGCGGAGCGGGGCGACGTGAAGAAGCTCCGCTCCTGGTTCATGATCACGTTCGTGATGGGTGCGATCTTCATCGGAGGCCAGGTCTTCGAGTACACCGAACTGGTGAAGAAGGACGGCCTCTCGCTTTCCTCGGATCCATACGGTTCGGTGTTCTACCTGACCACCGGCTTCCACGGCATGCATGTGACAGGCGGTCTGATCGCCTTCCTGCTCGTACTCGGCAGGACATACGCAGCCAAGAGATTCACTCATGAGCAGGCCACAGCCGCCATCGTCGTGTCCTATTACTGGCACTTCGTCGATGTCGTCTGGATCGGCCTCTTCGCCACGATCTACCTGATCAGGTAGCCGGGCCCGCGCGCCCCACTCATCCCGCAAGCACCGACGCAGAAGATCCTGACACCGGGGTAATCCGTGAAAAAGCTCTCCGCACGACGACGCCATCCGCTGGCGGCGGTCGTCGTCCTACTCCTCGCGCTGGCGGCCACCGGGGGGCTGTATGCCGCGTTCGCTCCCGCGGGCACGGCACAGGCCGACGAGACCTCTCAGTCCCTTGCCATCGATGAAGGCAAGAAGCTCTACTCCGTCGGCTGCGCAAGCTGCCACGGAACCGGTGGTCAGGGCACCTCGGACGGTCCCAGCCTGGTCGGCGTCGGCTCTGCCGCCGTTGACTTCCAGGTCGGCACCGGCCGTATGCCTGCCCAGCAGCCCGGCGCCCAGGTGCCGAAGAAGAAGGTCATCTACTCGCAGGCTGAGATCGATCAGCTCGCCGCGTACGTGGCCTCTCTCGGCGCCGGCCCCATCACGCCGACGGAAAAGCAGTACGACTCGGCGGGAGCAGACATCGCCAAGGGCGGTGACCTGTTCCGCACCAACTGTGCCCAGTGCCACAACTTCACCGGTGAAGGCGGCGCGCTGACCAACGGCAAGTTCGCTCCGAGCCTGGAAGGCGTGGACGCGAAGCACATCTACGAGGCCATGCAGGTCGGCCCGCAGAACATGCCGTCCTTCCCCGACACGACGATGCCGGAGAAGAACAAGCAGGACATCATCGCGTACATCAAGACCGTCAACGGTGACAACTCCGCCAGCCAGGGCGGCCTCAAGCTGGGCGGCCTCGGTCCGGTCAGCGAGGGTCTGTTCGGCTGGATCTTCGGTCTGGGTGCGCTCGTCGCAGTAGCCATCTGGGTCGCGGCCCACACCGCTAAGGCCAAGAAGTCATGAGTAGCAACGAGAATTCCGAAGAGAACCTGCCGAGCGCGCAGGGCGAAGGCGAGCACGGCTCGGTGGAGCGTGCGGACAATCCGTTCGCCGACCCGGGACTGCCGGCCCACAGGCCGCGCGTCCAGGACATCGACGAGCGGGCCGCCAGGCGCTCCGAGCGCGTGGTCGCGTTCCTGTTCACGCTGTCGATGATCGCCACGATCGCGTTCATCGCGTCGTACGTGGCCTTCCCGGTCGACAAGATCGTCTACATCTTCCCGATCGGGCATGTGAGCGCGCTCAACTTCTCCCTGGGCATGACCCTGGGCGTGGCGCTCTTCTGCATCGGAGCGGGCGCGGTCCACTGGGCCCGCACGCTGATGTCGGACGTCGAGACGCCGGCCGACCGCCACCCGATCGAGGCAGACGCCGAGACCAAGGCCCAGGTCCTCGCGGACTTCAAGCAGGGTGCCGAGGAGTCCGGCTTCGGCCGGCGCAAGCTCATCCGCAACACGATGTTCGGCGCGATGGCCATGGTGCCTCTCGCCGGTGTGATGCTGCTGCGCGACCTCGGTCCGCTGCCGGAGAAGAAGCTCCGCACCACCCTGTGGGCCAAGGGCAAGGTCCTCATCAACATGAACACCAACGAGCCGCTGCGTCCTGAGGACGTAGCAGTCGGCTCGCTGACGTTCGCCATGCCCGAGGGCCTGGAAGAGGACGCGGAAGACTTCCAGACGCAGATCGCCAAGGCTGCCCTGATGATCGTCCGTATCCAGCCGGCAGACATCAAGGACAAGCAGGAACGCGAGTGGGCCCACGAGGGCATCGTCGCGTACTCCAAGATCTGCACCCACGTCGGCTGCCCGATCAGCCTGTACGAGCAGCAGACGCACCACGTGCTCTGCCCGTGCCACCAGTCCACCTTCGACCTGTCCGACGGCGCACGCGTCATCTTCGGCCCGGCCGGGCACGCCCTGCCGCAGCTGCGGATCGGCGTCAACGGCGAGGGGAACCTCGAAGCGCTCGGCGACTTCGCAGAGCCCGTCGGTCCTGCCTTCTGGGAGCGCGGATGAGCACCGTGACGGATTCACAGCGCAAAGCGCCCGCCGGCGAGCGGGTGGCCGACTGGGCGGACGGACGCCTGGGCATCTACGGCCTGGCCAAGACCAACATGCGCAAGATCTTCCCGGACCACTGGTCCTTCATGCTCGGTGAGATCTGCCTGTACAGCTTCATCATCATCATCCTCACGGGTGTGTATCTGACGCTGTTCTTCCACCCGAGCATGAACGAGGTCGTGTACCACGGCCCGTACGCACCGCTCCAGGGTGTGCGCATGTCCGAGGCCTACGCCTCGACCATGAACATCAGCTTCGAGATCCGCGGCGGTCTGCTGATCCGGCAGATCCACCACTGGGCCGCGCTGATCTTCATCGCCGGCATGCTCGTGCACATGATGCGCGTCTTCTTCACGGGCGCCTTCCGCAAGCCGCGCGAGGTCAACTGGCTGTTCGGCTTCCTGCTGTTCATGCTCGGCCTGTTCACCGGCTTCACCGGCTACTCCCTCCCGGACGACCTGCTCTCCGGTACGGGTGTCCGGTTCATGGAGGGCGTGCTGCTCTCCGTGCCGGTCGTGGGCTCGTACATGGCGATGTTCCTGTACGGCGGTGAGTTCCCCGGCGGTGACTTCGTCGCCCGGTTCTACTCGATCCACGTACTGCTGCTGCCGGGCATCATGCTCGGCCTGCTGGTGGCGCACCTGATCCTGGTCTTCTACCACAAGCACACGCAGTTCGCGGGTCCCGGACGTACGAACAAGAACGTCGTGGGCATGCCGCTGCTGCCGGTCTACATGGCCAAGGCCGGAGGCTTCTTCTTCCTGGTCTTCGGCGTCATCGCGGTCATGGCGGCGGTCGCCTCGATCAACCCGATCTGGGCGATGGGCCCCTACCGTCCCGACCAGGTGTCCACGGGCGCCCAGCCGGACTGGTACATGGGCTTCTCCGAGGGTCTGGTCCGCATCATGCCGGGCTGGGAGATCAACGCCTGGGGTCACACGCTCGTCCTGGGTGTGTTCATCCCGATCGTGATCTTCCCGCTGGTCCTGGTCGCGATCGCGGTCTACCCGTTCATCGAGGCCTGGGTCACGGGCGACAAGCGCGAGCACCACATCCTGGACCGCCCGCGCAACGTTCCTACGCGCACCGGCGTCGGTGTCGCCTGGATCACGCTCTATCTGATCCTGCTCGTCGGTGGCGGCAACGACCTCTGGGCCACGCACTTCCACCTGTCGATCAACGCGATCACCTGGTTCGTCCGGATCTTCATGTTCGTCGGACCGGTACTCGCGTTCATCTTCACCAAGCGGTGGTGCCTGGGTCTGCAGCGCCGTGACCGCGAGAAGGTGCTGCACGGACGTGAGTCCGGCGTCATCAAGCGGCTGCCGCACGGCGAGTTCGTGGAGATCCACCAGCCGCTGAAGCCGGCGGAGATGCACACGCTCACCGCGCACGAGCAGTACAAGCCGCTCGAGATCGGCCCCTCGGTCGACGAGAACGGTGTCGAGCGCAAGGTGTCGCCGCTGCAGAAGCTCAAGGCCAAGCTGAGCAAGGGTTACTACGGCGGCGAGAGCCAGATCGAGAAGCCCACCGCACAGGAGCACGAGGAGATCACCAGCGGCCACGGCCACCACTGATCACCTGACCTCAAGGTCGCCACAGCTGGAGCCCCGTCCATCCGATGGACGGGGCTCTTCGCTGTCCGGCGGCGCTGGATAAGGTGTTCCCATCCCTATTCGGCAGTGGACCCAGGAGCGGACCATGAACGTTGTGACCCCGGTCGGCGGCGACAGCGTGGCGGCATACTCCTGGCCGGGCGTACTCGACGCACTGCTCGGCGGCACGGACGTGGGTGCGGACGTCACGGCCTGGGCCATGGACCGGATCATGAGCGGTGAGGCGACGAACGCCCAGATCGCCGGCTTCGCGGTGGCGCTGCGGGCCAAGGGCGAGACGGTGGAGGAGATCTCCGGTCTCGTACGGACCATGTACGCGCACGCCAACCTCATCGAGGTCTCCGGACAGACCGTGGACATCGTCGGGACCGGTGGTGACGGCTTCAAGACCGTCAACATCTCCACCATGTCGGCGATCGTGGTGGCCGGGACCGGGGCGAAGGTCGTCAAGCACGGCAACCGGGCGGCGTCGAGTGCGTCGGGTGCCTCGGACGTACTGGAGAAGCTCGGCGTCAATCTGCAGCTGACGCCGAAGCGGGTCGTCGAGGTCGCGGAGGAGGCGGGGATCACCTTCTGCTTCGCCGTAAAGTTTCATCCGGCGCTGCGCCATGTGGCCAGCGCACGGCGGGAGTTGGGGATCCGCACCACCTTCAATCTGCTGGGTCCGCTGACCAACCCGGCCCAGGTACGGTCCCAGGCCGTCGGTGTCGCCGATGCGCGGATGGCGCCCATCGTGGCCGGGGTGCTGGCCGAGCGTGGCAATTCGTCGCTGGTCTTCCGGGGCGACGACGGCATGGACGAGCTGACGACGACCGCGACCTCCAAGGTGTGGGTCGTACGGGACGGTGCCGTCCGCGAGGAGGCCTTCGACCCGCGGGACGTGGGCATCGGCCTGGTGCCGGTGGAGGCGCTGCGCGGAGCGGACGCCTCGTTCAACGCCGAGGTCGCCCGGCGGCTCCTCGACGGCGAGAAGGGTCCCGTACGGGACGCGGTCCTGCTCAACTCGGCGGCGGCGCTGGTCGCCCTGGAGCCGGGGCCCGGCACCCTGAACGAGCAGATCGAGGCGGGGATCGCCAAGGCGGCCCGGTCCATCGACTCAGGGGCCGCACGCAGCGCTCTGACCCGCTGGGTCGCGGTGAGCAACACCTAAACCTGGGTCCGGTGTGACGTAAGGCGCAGTCCAGATGACGGACTGCGCCTTGCGTGCGTTGGGCCTTGTGGCAAAATTCTCGGCAGGTCATGAGTGACAGCGATTTCGGCCTCAGCCCGCTGTCCGGCAACCCTCCTTCCGTGGCGGGGTGCCCTGAGTGAAGACCAGGCCGCAGGCAGCGACGTCTGTGGCAAGCGCGGATCCCTCGCCAGGGGTCCTGGTTTCCGAGGGAGTGTCTTCCGTGGTTCAGCGAATGCGATAGGGCAGCAGCCCCTCTTCCCGCACACCCTTTTTCGCTTCTTCTCGCCTGCCTTTCCCGGGAGTTCGCCATGTCTGTCTCCAGCACTGTCGCCGACGCTTCGGTTTGTACCCCTCTGCCCGTACTTGGGCGAGATGTCCTCGTCCCGCTCGTCACCGGCGGCGAGGTCACCTACGCGGCTCTCGACTACGCGGCCAGCGCCCCGGCCCTGCAGCGCGTGTGGGACGACGTGGCGGCGTACGCCCCGTACTACGGCAGCGTGCACCGCGGTGCCGGGTACCTCTCGCAGCTCTCCACCGACCTCTTCGAGAACAGCCGCGCTACCGTCGCGGAGTTCCTCGGCTGCCGCGAGGGCGACCAGGTCGTCTTCACCCGCTCCACCACCGACTCCCTGAATCTGCTGGCCGCGGCCGTCCCCGCCGGCTGCCAGGTCTTCGTCTTCGAGACCGAGCACCACGCCTCGCTGCTGCCCTGGCGCGACGCCGAGGTGACCTACCTCAACGCCCCCCGCACCCCGCAGCAGGCAATCGAGACCCTGGAGCGCGCGCTCGCCGACCGTGACCCCTACGGTCCCGCGCTGGTCTGCGTCACCGGTGCTTCGAACGTCACCGGTGAGCTGTGGCCCGTGAAGGAGCTGGCCGCCGCAGCGCACGCCCACGGCGCGCGGATCGTCCTCGACGCGGCGCAGCTCGCGCCTCACCACCCCGTGGACATCGCGGAGTCGGACGTCGACTGGGTCGCCTTCTCCGGCCACAAGCTGTACGCGCCGTTCGGCTCGGGCGTCCTCGCCGGCCGCTCCGACTGGCTGACGGAGGCCGAGCCGTACCTCGCGGGCGGCGGCGCCTCCCGCAAGGTCGCCCGGCGCACCGACGGCGGAGTGGACGTGGAGTGGCACACCACGGCCGCCCGCCACGAGGCCGGTTCGCCGAACGTGATCGGCGTGTACGCGATCGCCTCTGCCTGCAAGGCGCTCACCGAGGCCGGCTTCGACTCGCTCGTCGAGCGCGAGCAGTCCCTGGTCACCAAGGTCCGCGAGGGCCTGGCCGAGGTGGACGAGGTCAAGGTGCTCTCGCTCTTCGGCGACGACGCCCCCCGCGTCGGCGTCATCTCCTTCGTGGTCGAGGGCTGGAACAGCTCGCACTTCGCCGCGGCACTCTCCGCCGAATACGGCATCGGCGTGCGCGACGGCCTCTTCTGCGCCCACCCGCTGGTCCGCACCCTCCTCGGCAGCGACCCGCAGGACCCGGGCGAGTGCGGCGCTCCCGAGGCCGAGCCGGGCGAGCGCTCGCTGAACGCGATCCGGGTGAGCTTCGGCGCCGGGACCCCCGACGAGCACGTGGAGCGCTTCGTGCGCGCGGTCAAGGAGCTGGTGCGCGACGGCGCGCGCTGGAACTACCGCACCGAGGACGGGCGTTGCGTCCCCGCGGTGTGACGCGGACAGACACGACGCGGACAGACACGACGAGGCCCCGGCAGCAGCTGCTGCCGGGGCCTTCGTGCGTAAAAAGAAGTGAGGGTTACGCGTCCAGGCCGATCGCGAAGGCCGCTTCCAGGTCGTGCTGGGAGTACGTACGGAACGCGACGTGCGTGTCCGTCGCCTCGACGCCGGGGATCTTGCTGATGGAGCCGGGGATGATGTCGGCCAGGTCGTCGTGGCGGGCGACGCGCACCATGGCGATCAGGTCGTACGTACCCGTGACGGAGTAGACCTCACTGACGCTGTCCAGCGCGGCGATCGATTCCGCGATCTCGGGGATCCGGTCCACGCTGGTCTTGATGAGCACGATCGCGGTGATCACGGCTTGCTGTCTCCCTCGGTGGCCGTCGCTGGGACCTTCACTCTAGTCGTACGGCGGTAGCGCGCCGCCGCGTAGAGGAACCCGGTGGAGAAGCCCACCAGGTGGGCCAGATAGGCCACCCCGGGGCCGTCGCCCGCACCCTGCGCGGCCAGCCACTGCAGTACGAACCAGAAGACCAGCACGATCCAGGCGGGGAAGCGCAGCGGCAGGAAGAGCAGGAACGGGAAGATGCTGGTGACCCGGGCCTTGGGGAAGAGATAGAGGAAGGCGCCGAGCACTCCGGAGATGGCGCCTGACGCGCCCACCAGGGGCTGGTCGGACGTGGGGTGCGCGAGGGCGTACCCGAGCAGGGCGAGATAGCCGACGACGAGATAGAAGACGGCGAACTGGACCCGGCCCATCCGGTCCTCCGTCAGCGCCCCGAAGACGTACAGGAAGAGCATGTTGCCGAGCAGATGCAGCCAGTTCGCATGCACGAAGAGTGCGGTGAGCGGGGTGACGAGGGCGTGCGCCGCGGCGGTGGTCAGCTCGTCGGGCACCACGCCCCAGCGGGCGAAATAGGCGCTCTGGGCCGCGAGGAGCGTGTCGCCCGTGCCGTAGACCGGATTGAAGCCCGAGACGGGGCTGAGAAGGAAGACCAGACAGCACAGGCCGATCACCCCGTAGGTGACCACGGGTCCCTGGATCGTGCCCTGCCGTCCGGTCGTACGCATCTTCGTCATCCACCTCTTGAACACAAGCGCGAGCATGACGTAAATGGACCAAACGGTACAGACCGCCTCGCCGGATCTCACATGGTCGACTGGCTCCACAAGGGGTACGCGCGAGGCCGTAGGGTTACAGGCAGTACACGGCGACGCGAAAGAGGACGGCACGTATGACGACGGTTCCCCAGGCGACGGCCACGACCCGCTGGCGCTGCACGCTCTGCGGCAATCTGACCCGGTTCGACGTGACCCGCTCGTCCAAGGTCGTCGAATACCTCCATCTGGACCTGGCCGGAGAGGCCAAGGTCGAGGAACGCGAGGTGGTCAGTGAGACCATCGAGTCGGTGCGCTGCCGGTGGTGCAACGCGGTGGACCAGATCGAACTCGTGGACAGGCCGGATGCCGCCTCCTGAGGGAGCGTGGGCAGGACAACAGTTGGGGTGACGGATGGTGGAGCCAGCAAGCGGCGCTGATCCGGCCGGTGCGGCCGACGGTGTTGCCGAGGCGCTCGACCGCCCGCTGCCCGAAGGTGTACGGCGCCGGGTCATCGCCCTCGTGTCGGACGCGTTCGGCGGTCTGACCGTCACCGAACTCCCGGCGCAGCTGCGCCAGTACGCCCGCTTCACCCCCACCAGACGTGCCAAGTTCGCGGGCAACGCGATGGCGGCCGCCCTGGAGAGCGACCCGCTGTTCCGCCAGCGTATCGGCGAGCGGCTGAAAGAGGCCCAGCCCGAGCTGGCCGGCGCCCTGGAGGACGGCTCGCCGCCCGCCGCCGCCGATCCGGTCGATGTGGCCGCCGCCGCCTATGTGCTGCGCCCCGTCGGCTGGGTGAAGCTGGTCGCCGCCGCGGGTGAAGAGGCCCAGCGTGCGGACGCCGAGCGTGCGGACGAGGCTGCCCAGCGCGAGCTGGAGCGGCTGCGCGAGGAGCTCGCCGGGGCGCGGGCGGAGACCAGGGGCGAGAACGAACGGCTGCGCGCCGAGCTGGACGCGGCCCGCAAGGAAGCCGAATCGTTGCAGCGCAAGCTGCGCAGCGCACACAGTGACATCAAACGGGGCGAGGCCGCCCTGCGCCGTACGCACGCGGAGATCGACACCGTCAAGGCGGAGGCCGCCACCAAGGCCGCGGCCGCCGAGGCCGAAGCGCGGCGCCTGAAGGCACGTCTCGGCGAGGCGGAGGCGTCGGCGGAGGCCGGGCGCCGTGCCGTAAGGGAAGGGCGGTCGGTCGAGGACATGCGGCTGCGGCTGCTGCTCGACACGGTCCTGGACGCGGCTCAGGGGCTGCGCAGGGAGCTGGCGCTGCCGCCCGCGACCCAGCGCCCCGCCGACCTGGTCGACGCGGTGGAGCCGGGGCGCATGTCGCCCAAGGACATCGCGGCCAGGGCGCTCTCGGACATGGACCCGGCCCTGCTCGACCAGCTCCTCGCGCTGCCGCAGGCCCATCTGGTGGTGGACGGCTACAACGTCACCAAGACCGGCTATCCGCAACTTCCGCTGGAGAAGCAGCGGCTGCGCCTCCTGGGCGGGCTCTCGATGCTCGCCGCGCAGACCGGCGCCGAGATGACCTGCGTCTTCGACGGGGCGGAGCTGGCGGCTCCGGTCCTGCTCGCGCCGCCGCGAGGGGTGCGGGTCCTGTTCTCCAAGCCGGGTGTCACCGCGGACGAGTTGATCCGTCAGCTCGTACGGGCGGAGCCCTCGGGGCGGCCCGTCGTGGTCGTCTCCACCGACCGTGAGGTCGCGGACGGCGTGGCGAAATCCGGTGCCAGGCCCGTCGCGTCCGCCTTGTTGCTGAAGCGGCTTTCGCGCGTCTAGTAACTCCTGTACCCATTGCCCGAATTCGATCCCTTCGGATCGAAGCACTGTGTCAAGTGGTCATTACTGCCCGTGTGATGTGGGTAAAGAATGCGCTCGGTGACCGAGATTTTTGCTATCGGGATTTGAACTGATCACAGGATGGTCACTAAGGTCAGGCCTCGTACCTTTGCGCGGTTGATCACTCATCCCGAGTGGCGGCGAAGGTCCCGCCGAGTCAAAGCTGTTCGGCGGCTGAGGAAGAAGGAGCTCGCCTTCGTGGCGTCCCACCGTCGACCCAAGCCTGCGAGCCGCACCCGCGTGACCGTGCTCACCGCGACCGCTGCCGCTGCCGTGGCCCTGACATCCCAGGCTGCGCACGCCGACCCGAAGCCGACCAAGAGCGAGGTCAAGGCGAAGGTCGACAAGCTCTACGAAGAGGCGGAGCAGGCCACCGAGAAGTACGACGGGGCCAAGGAGCAGCAGGACAAGCTGAAGAAGCAGGTCGACGACCTCCAGGACAACGTCGCCCGCGGCCAGCAGGACCTGAACAAGCTGCGCGGTGAACTCGGTTCGCTCGCCAGCGCCCAGTACCGCTCGGGCGGCATCGACCCGTCCGTGCAGCTCTTCCTCTCCTCGGACCCGAGCAACTTCCTCGACAAGGCGTCCTCGATGGACCAGCTGAGCTCTCAGCAGGCCGAGGCCGTCACCAAGATCCAGTCCAAGCAGCGCTCGCTGGCGCAGCAGCGCCAGGAGGCGCAGGACAAGCTCGGGGACCTCTCCGACACGCGCAAGCAGCTCGGTGAGAAGAAGAGCGAAGTCCAGGACAAGCTCGCCGACGCGCGGAAGCTCCTCAACACGCTGACCGCCGCCGAGCGCTCCTCGCTCGCCGCCGCGGACGCCCGCTCCAGCCGCGCCAGCTCCCGCGCCGACCTCGGCAACGACGTCCCGGCCTCGCAGCTCGGCGGTGCCGCCCTGGCGGCGGCGCAGTCGAAGATCGGCTCGCCGTACGTCTACGGCGCCACGGGCCCCGGCTCCTTCGACTGCTCCGGGCTGACCTCCTGGGCGTACGCCCAGGCCGGCGCGACGATACCGCGTACCTCGCAGTCGCAGGCCGGCGCCGGCACCCGCATCTACTCGCAGAGCGCCCTGAAGCCGGGTGACCTGGTCATCTTCTACGGTGACGCCCACCACGTGGGTCTGTACGCGGGCAACGGCCAGGTCCTGCACGCCCCCAAGCCCGGTGCGTACGTCCGCTACGAGTCGATCGGCAACATGCCGTTCCAGTTCGGCGTGCGCATCTGACGTCCGGCCTCTCCCCGGAAGAGCTGCCGACACCGCCCAAACGGGCGAATTACGGCAACTCCCGCTGACACCCCGCCCCGTCGGTGACCTGTGGTCTCCGGCGGGGCGTCACTTTGTGTACGCAACGGGGTCTTTGGCCGCAGTGTGGTCGCACGGCTACTGTCTGGCGTCGCAGCTCCCGGCAAACAGACCGCCCACCAGGGTGGCAGGGAGCCGCACACAGCGGAAGGGAGTGCGACTCCTGTGGCGTTCCATCGCCGTACGGGCCAGTCCGGTCTCACCCACAGCGCCCGGGTCACCGTGCTGTCCGCCGCCGCGGCCACCGCGGCGGCAGCACTCGGGGCCGCTCCCGCGGTCGCGGACCCGCAGGACACGGCCACCTCCGCGCAGACCCGGGTCGACGGGCTCTTCGAGCAGGCGGAGAAGGCCACCGAGGCGTACAACAAGGCCGGCGAGCGCGCCGGCCGGCTCCGCGCCGAGGTCGCCGCCACCCGGGACAGCGTCGCGCGAGGACAGGAGCGGCTCAACCGGATGCGGGGCAGGCTCGGTGCCTTCGCGGGCGCCCAGTACCGCTCCGGAGGCATGGACCCCTCGCTGGCGCTGCTGCTCTCCGGCAGCCCGGACACCTATCTCGACAAGGCCTCGACGATCGAGCGGATCGGGGACCGGCAGTCCGGCGAACTGCGCGAGGTCCAGGAGGAACAGCGCAGAATCGGCCAGCAGCGTCTTGAGGCGGCGGCCCAGCTCGCGGATCTCGAGGAGTCGAGGACCGCGGTCGCCCGCCACAAGCGCGTGATCGAGAGCAAACTGGCGGAGGCACGGCGGCTGGTCAACGCGATGCCCGCACAGGAGCGGGCGGCGTTCGACCACGCCTCGCGCTCCTCGCTCCGTGACGAACTGCCCTCGCTCTCCGGCTCGGCGCCGTCGTCGGCGCGCGCGGCGGCCGCGGTGATGGCGGCCAGGCAGGCCGTCGGAAGGCCCTACGTCTGGGGCGCCAACGGGCCGTCCGGATTCGACTGCTCCGGGCTGATGCAGTGGTCGTACGCCCAGGCCGGTGTCGGGCTGCCGCGTACCTCGCAGGCGCAGCGGTACGCCGGGCGGCAGATCCCCCTCTCCGAGGCGAAACCCGGTGACCTGGTGATCTACCGCGACGACGCCAGCCATGTGGCGATGTACATGGGCAACGGCCAGGTGGTGCACGCGCCGTACCCGGGCGCACCGGTGCGCTACGACCCGGTCGGCATGATGCCCGTTTCCTCGGTGACGCGGGTCTGATCCGACCGGCTCCGGGCAACGTACGATCGGCGGCGTGGCAGGTCAGCGGCGCGGCACACGACGACGGCAAGAGGTGGTGGCGCTGGGTGCCGCCGCCCTGGTGCTGGCGTCCGGGTGCGCGTCGCCCGCACCGCGGCCCGACTCCACGGGACAGGACATCCAGGCGGTGCTCGACCGGAGGGCCGCCGCCGTCGTCGACCGTGACGAGAGCGCCTATCTGACCGCCGTCGAACCGCAGGCGACTGCCGAACGGGCGGTGGAGCAGCGGGAGTTCAGGAATCTCGCCGAGATCCCGCTCGGCTCGTGGGGCTACCGGGTCAAGAGCGTGCGGCACACCGGCGCCCGGGCCACCGCCGAGGTCGAGCTGCGCTACCGGATCAAGGGGTACGACCTGTCCCCGGTGGTCAGTGCGCGCACCCTGAAGCTGGCCGAACACGGCGGCCGCTGGTACATCGCCACCGACCGGCCGGGCAAGGGTGCGGGCCGGCTGCTCTGGCAGCAGGGCAAGGTCACCGCGGTCGCGGGCGGCCACAGCCTGGTCCTCGGCGTCGGCCAGCGCGCGCGCCTGCTGCGCGAGGTCGCGGCGGTCGCGGACCGGGCGGTGCCCGCGGTGGACTCCGCGTGGCAGGAGAAGTGGTCCGGGCGGGTGGTCGTCCTGATGCCGTCCTCGCTGGAGGCGATGGCCTCGCTGCTCGGCGCGCCGGCCGCTTCGTACCGGGGGATCGCGGCGGTGACCACGGGGGAAGCAGGGAGTTCGGGCTCGGCGCCCGCGGACCGGGTGATCATCAATCCGCAGGCGTTCGCGGTGCTCGGCGAGTTCGGGCAGCGCGTGGTGGTCACGCACGAGACCACGCATGTGGCGACGCGGACGCACACGACAGCGGCGACCCCGCTCTGGCTCTCCGAGGGCTTCGCCGACTGGGTCGCGTACCGGGGGAGCGGGCGCACCGCCCCGCAGGCCGCACCCGAGCTCCAGAGCGCGGTCCGCAGCGGGTCGCTGCCGGCCACGCTGCCCACCGACGAGGACTTCGGCTTCGGGGGCGACGCGGACAAGCTGGCGCGGGCGTACGAGGGCGGCTGGCTGGCCTGCAAACTGATCGCCCAGAAGTGGGGCGAGGCGAAACTGACCGCCTTCTACCGGGCCGTGGGCGCGCACAAGACGCGCGACGGAGCCGTGGAGAAGGCCATGAACGATGTGCTCGGCACGACCCCGGAGGACTTCGCGGCGCGCTGGCGCGAGTACCTCAGAGACCAGCTGGGCTGAGTTCCGCGGGAGTTGCCGAGGCGATGCGTGCCGCGCGCCGCCTCGGTTCGGACACCGTGTGGATCCAGAGCGTGCGGCAGGCGGTCAGCGAGGCGGCGACGAGCAGTCCGTTGCGTACGAGAAGAACCGTGATCCCCAGCAGGTCACTGGCCACCACGTGTGAGAACCAGACCGGGAAGTCCAGGAAGCTGAAGAAGGTGGCGAGCAGCACCAGACGGGCCGGGAGCGCCATCCTGCTGGTGCGGAACACCAGGCACGCGGCGGCGAGGCCGACCAGCCACAGCATGTACTGGGGGCTGATGACCCGGCTGGTGGTGGTGAAGAGCAGGATCGCGGTGAAGGCCGTGTCGCAGGTCGTGCTCGCACTGAACCTCCGTGCCGCGAGACGCCAGAACAGCAGCCAGCCGAAGGCGGCGACGGTGAGGCCGAGCGCGAGGGTGGAGACCGTGGAGACGTACGGACCGAGGAACTCCACCGAGCCGTAGTTGAGCAGCACCTGCCCGTGCCAGCCGAAGTGCCTGGCCACGTGGAAGACCATGGCGCCGAGCGACTCGACCTCCGTGCCCCGGTCGCGCTGGAAGGTGAGGAAGGCCAGCGAGCCGGGCATGACGGCGCCGAAGAGGAGCAGCAGCCCGGCGGCGGTGACCGCGGCGGCCGTCCAGGAGGTGCGGGTGACGCGGCCGCGCGGGGTGCCGGCCAGCAGCAGGACCGGCCACACCTTCAGCAGGGCCCCGAAGGCGGCCAGCGCGCCCATGGTGCGCGGGTGGCGTGCCCCCGCGAGCAGGGCGGCGACGGCGACAGCGGTCACCATCAGGTCGTAGCGCGCGTACGCGGTCGGTCCGAGCAGGGCGACACCGGCGACCCACACCCAGGCGCCCGCGAGCCGCCTGCCGGGGCGGCGGGCCGCGCGCAGGAGCAGGAGGAGGACCGCGGTGTCGCAGAGCAGGGCGAGGACGAAGAAGGCGGAGGCGTACGAGAGGAAGGGCAGCAGGGCGGGGGCGAGGATGACGAGCGCGGCGGCCGGCGGGTACTGCCAGGTGACGTCGTCGAGGGGGTAGGTGCCGGTCTTCAGGATCTCGTACCAGCCCTGGTAGATCACCGAGACGTCACCTGTGACGTCGACGCCGGGGGAGGTCAGCACGTGGAAGACGCAGAGCAGCAGCACGGTCCTCGTCAGGGCCCAGACCGCGATAATGGACTTTGTACTGGTTGCGCCCGGCATGACCCGCCTCATCCGCATTAGTGGGGTGTTGGGGTGTCATCATGCCGGGCGGCCCTGTGCACGAGCCATCAAGCAGGGCCGAGCGGAAACGGTACTGTCGGCGGCGATGCACAAGACCTTGATCGTGACCAATGACTTCCCGCCCCGCCCCGGCGGGATCCAGGCGTTCCTGCACAACATGGCGCTGCGTCTGGACCCCGAACAGATCGTCGTCTACGCCTCCACCTGGAAGCGCGGCAGCGAGGGCACGGAGGCGACCGCGGCCTTCGACGCCGAGCAGCCCTTCACGGTCGTACGCGACCGGACGACGATGCTCCTGCCGACCCCGCGCGTCACCCGCAGGGCGACCGAGCTGCTGCGCGAACACGGCTGCGGATCGGTGTGGTTCGGGGCGGCCGCCCCGCTCGGGCTGATGGCCCCCGCCCTGCGCAAGGCGGGCGCCGAGCGTATTGTCGCGACCACGCACGGGCACGAGGCGGGGTGGGCACAGCTGCCCGCGTCCCGCCAACTGCTGCGCAGGATCGGCGAGTCCACGGACACGATCACCTATCTCGGTGAGTACACACGCTCGCGGATCGCGGCCGCGCTGACCCCCGACGCGGCCGGCCGGATGACCCAACTGCCGCCAGGCGTCGACGAGAAGACCTTCCACCCGGGATCGGGTGGCGCGGAGATCCGGGCCAGGCTGGGGCTCTCCGACCGCCCGGTGGTCGTCTGCGTCTCGCGTCTCGTCCCGCGCAAGGGCCAGGACACCCTGATCCTGGCGATGCCCGCGATCCTGGCGAAGGTGCCGGACGCGGTGCTGCTGATCGTCGGCGGCGGTCCGTACGAGAAGGAACTGCGCAAGCTGGCCGCGGAGACCCGTGTCGCGGACTCCGTGCGCTTCACCGGCTCCGTCCCCTGGTCCGAGCTGCCCGCCCACTATGGCGCGGGTGACGTCTTCGCGATGCCCTGCCGTACGCGCAGGGGAGGCCTGGACGTCGAGGGCCTCGGCATCGTGTACCTGGAGGCGTCCGCGACCGGGATCCCGGTGGTCGGCGGCGATTCGGGCGGTGCACCGGACGCCGTGCTCGACGGTGAGACAGGTTGGGTGGTCCGGGGCGGCTCGCCCGAGGAGGCGGCCGACCGGATCGTCACGCTGCTCCAGGACCCGGAGCTGCGCCGGCGGATGGGGGAGCGGGGCCGGGCCTGGGTCGAGGAGAAGTGGCGCTGGGACCTGCTCGCCGAGAAGCTCAGGGCGCTGCTGTAAGGCTGCCGCAACGACAGAGGGGCGCCGTCCAGACCCGGACGGCGCCCCTCTTCGTATGCGGGTCTCTCAGCCGCGGTAGATCGCCTCGATCTCGTCCGCGAAGTCCTTCGCCACGACATTCCGCTTGAGCTTCAGGGACGGCGTGATGTGGCCCGCCTCCTCGGTGAACTGGGCGGGGAGGACCCGGAACTTGCGTACCGACTCCGCCTTGGAGACCGCCGCGTTGCCGTCGTCCACCGCACGCTGCACCTCGGCCAGGAGCTCCGGGTCGTCGCGCAGCGACAGTGCCGTGGAGGTGACCGGCTTGCCGTGCTCCTCGGCCCAGCGGCCGATGAACTCGTCGTCCAGCGTGATGAGCGCGCCCACGAAGGGCCGTCCGTCGCCGACCACCATGCACTCCGCGACCAGGGCGTGCGCCCGGATGCGGTCCTCGATCACCGCGGGGGCGACGTTCTTGCCGCCCGCCGTCACGATGATCTCCTTCTTGCGGCCGGTGATCGCGAGGTAGCCGTCCTCGTCGAGGGTGCCGATGTCGCCGGTGTGGAACCAGCCGTCGGCGAGCGCCTCGGCGGTGGCCGTCTCGTTGTTCCAGTAACCGGAGAACAGGTGCTCGCCGTGGAGCAGCACTTCGCCGTCGTCGGCGATCCGGACGACAGAGCCGGGCAGCGGCTGGCCGACCGTGCCGATCTTCTGGCGGTCCCAGGGGTTGAACGCGGTGGCGGCGCAGGACTCGGTCAGTCCGTACCCCTCCAGGACCGTGAAGCCGATGCCCCGGTAGAAGTGGCCGAGCCGCTCGCCGAGCGGGGCGCCGCCGGAGATCGCGTACTCGCCGCGGCCGCCGAGCACCGCGCGCAGCTTGGAGAAGACCAGCCGGTCGAAGACCTTGTGCTTGAACTTCAGGCCGACGGACGGGCCCTGGGGGGTGCCGAGCGCGCGGCTGTAGGCGATCGCGGTGTGCGCGGCCTTGTCGAAGATCTTGCCCTTGCCGTCGGCCTGGGCCTTGGCGCGCGCCGAGTTGTAGACCTTCTCGAAGACGCGCGGGACTCCGAGGATCAGCGTCGGGCGGAAGGACGCCAGTTCATCGGTGAGGTTCTTGATGTCCGGTACGCAGCCGATCTTGATCGGCGCCATCACCGAGGCCACCTCGACCAGCCGGCCGAAGACATGGGCCGCGGGCAGGAAGAGGAGCACCGAGCACTCGCCCGTACGGAAGAGGGGCTTGAGGCGCTCGACGATGTTCCCGCACTCGGCGAAGAAGCTGCGGTGGGTCAGCACACAGCCCTTGGGGCGTCCCGTGGTGCCCGAGGTGTAGACGATCGTGGCCGGATCGTCGGCCTTCGCGCTGGAGCTGCGCTCCTCGACGAGGGAGTCGGGGACGCCGGCGCCCTCGGCGCGCAGGGTGTCGACCGCGCCCTTGTCGATCTGCCAGATGTGCCGGAGTGCGGGCAGCGCGTGCCGTACGGACTCGACGGCGACAGCGTGCGCGTCCATCTCGATGATGACCGCGACCGCACCCGAGTCGCCGAGGATCCACTGCACCTGTTCGGGCGAGCTGGTCTCGTACACCGGCACCGTGATGGCGCCCGCGCTCCAGATCGCGAAGTCCAGCTGCACCCACTCGTAGCGGGTACGGGACATCAGGGCGACGCGGTCACCGGGCTGGATGCCCGCGGCGATCAGCCCCTTGGCCGCCTCGCGGACCTCGGCCAGGAACTGGGTGGCGGTGACGTCGGTCCAGACGCCGGCCACCTTTCTCGCCATCACCGCCACATGGGGGTGCTGAGCGGCATTGCGGCGGATGAGATCCGTCAGATTGCCGTCCGAAGGGACCTCGTACAGGGCCGGAAGGCTGAACTCGCGCAAGACTGCTGCTCCTCTGGGCGCCATCGCCGCTATTGGACTGCCCGGACGTTACCCGCGGGTACAAGGTTCCGGATAGGGGGTTCCGGCCAGATGTTCCATGCGTCACACGGATCGGCGGCGCTGGGGACGCTTCGGGGCGCACAGTAGTCCACGCATATCGGGACTCGGAAGTAACCGCAGGTCCGACCCCCTCTATCCAGCCGGGGGGTGTAGTCCTAGGGTGATCGCATGCGCGTGCATGTGGTCAGTGACGTCCATGGCAACACCGAGGGCCTGGCGAGGGCGGGTGAGGGTGCCGACGCCCTGATCTGCCTCGGCGACCTGGTCCTCTTCCTCGACTACGCCGACCACTCGCGAGGGATCTTCCCCGAGCTCTTCGGTGTCGAGAACGCCGACCGGATCGTCGAGCTGCGCACGGCGCGGCGGTTCGATGAGGCCCGTGAGCTGGGCAGATCCCTCTGGGCGGGGGTCGACCGCGACTCCGCGATCGAGGCGGCCGTACGCAAGCAGTACGCCGAGATGTTCGCGGCGCTTCCCACGCCCACGTACGCCACCTACGGCAATGTCGACATCCCCTCCCTCTGGCCGCAGTACGCGGGCCCCGGCACCACCGTCCTGGACGGCGAGCGCGTCGAGATCGGCGGCCGGGTCTTCGGCTTCGTCGGCGGCGGGCTGCGGACACCGATGCGCACCCCGTTCGAGATCAGCGACGAGGAGTACGCGGCCAAGATCGAGGCCATCGGCGAGGTCGATGTGCTCTGCTCGCACATCCCGCCCGAGATTCCCGAACTCGTGTACGACACCGTGGCGCGCCGCTTCGAGCGCGGCAGCCGGGCCCTCCTTGACGCGATCCGCCGCACCAAGCCGCGGTACGCACTCTTCGGTCATGTCCACCAGCCGCTCGCCCAGCGGGTCCGTGTCGGCCGCACCGAATGCGTGAACGTCGGCCACTTCGCCTCCTCCGGCCGCCCCTGGGCACTGGAGTGGTGAGCTGTGCATACGCGATAGCCTGCACAGCGCACACTCCACCCCCTGACGAACCCACCTGACGGACCCCGTACTGGAGGCGCCACCGCGATGGCTGAACACACCAGCTCGAGCATCACGATCGAGGCGGCACCGGCCGATGTCATGGGAGTGATCGCCGACTTCGCCCGTTACCCGGAGTGGACCGGTGAGGTGAAGGAGGCCGAGATCCTCGCGAGCGACGAGAAGGGGCGCGCCGAGAAGGTGCGGCTGCTGCTCGACGCCGGGGCGATCAAGGACGACCACACCCTCGCGTACACCTGGACCGGCGAGAACGAGGTCAGCTGGACGCTGGTCAAGTCGCAGATGCTGCGGTCCCTCGACGGCTCGTACCGGCTCGCGGCCAAGGGCGACGCCACCGAGGTGACGTACCAGCTGACCGTCGACGTCAAGATCCCGATGCTCGGCATGATCAAGCGCAAGGCGGAGAAGGTCATCATCGACCGCGCCCTGGCCGGTCTGAAGAAGCGCGTGGAGTCCGGACCCGACCTCACGGCCGGGTCCGAGCCCGAATCCGGGGCCGCGTCCGAGTCCGGAGCCGCGTCCGAGTCCGGGTCAGGGTCCGAGACCGAGCCCAAGGCCTGATGTCCTGATGCGTACGGTCCTCGTCACCGGATCAGGCGGCGCGGGCCGTACGACCGTCTCCGCGGCGACCGCGCTCGCGGCCGCCCGCAGCGGACTGCGGGTGCTGCTGCTCACCGACGGGTGGCCGCTCCTCTCCGGCGAACCGGGGCTGACCGTCTCGCGGATAGACTCCGGCGCCCATTTCCGCAGCGAGCTGATGGCCCTGCAGGAGCGGTCGGCCGCCGCACTGGAACTCCTCGGTGCGGACCGCCTGGACGCGGACGAACTGACCGAACTCCCGGGCGCCGAACAGTTCGCGCTGCTCAGCGCGCTGCTGGAGGCATCGGGCGGCGACAGCGACCTGGTGGTCGTCGACATGCCGCCGACCCCGCAGGCCCTCGCCGTACTCGCACTGCCCGAACAGCTGCGCCGTTATCTGCGGCGGCTGGTCCCGCCCGAGCGGCAGGCGGCCAGGGCGCTGCGGCCGATGCTGGCGCAGCTCGCCGGCGTACCGATGCCGGCGCAGTGGCTGTACGCGACCGCCGCTCGCTGGCAGCTCCAACTGGCCGCCGTCCAGGCCGTGACGGACGCCCCCGACACCGTCGTACGGCTGGTCGCCGAGCCGGGACCCGCGGCCGGCGAGGCCCTGCGCACCGCCCGCCTCGGACTCGCGCTGCACGGCCACACCCTCGACATGGTCACCGCCAACCGGCTGCTGCCCACCGGTTCGCCCGACGCCTGGCTGGCCGCTCTCGCCGCCCAGCAGCAGGAGCACCTCAAGGAGATGTACGCCGACTTCGGCGACGTTCAGGAACTCGCGCACCTCGGCCGGGACCCGCGCTCCTCCGACGACCTGAACCTCCTGTCGCGCCCGGAGGCACCGCTCGCGGCGGGCCCCGGCTGGTCGGTCGAGGACCGGCGCGCAGAGGACGACGGCGTACTCGTATGGCGGCTGCCGCTGCCGGGCGCGGCCAAGGACGACGTGGGTCTGGTCCGGCGCGGGGACGAACTCCTGCTCACCGTCGGCCCGTTCCGCAGAATCGTCTCGCTGCCCTCCGCGCTGCGCCGGTGCACGGTGTCCGGCGCGGGGCTCGCCGACGGCGTGCTGAGCGTACGGTTCACGCCGGATCCCGCTCTGTGGCCGCAGACACAGTGAACGCCTTACGCCCATTCGGGTAACGTCGGGGGTAGGCACCAGACCGCACCAGACCCTCAGCCCGCCCCGCACCGTCCGCAGGAGTCCGTCATGAGCGAAGACACCGAGCGTCCCGCCGCCGACTCGGACGCCTGGGAGAAGGCATGCGCCGAGGATCTCGCCGCTGAGAAGGCCCGGCGCCGTACGCAGTACGGGACGCAGCCCGGATCGGCCGCCGAGGAACTGCGCAAACTGCTCGACGCCGTCACCGACAAGGTCACCTCCTTCCAGTCCTCGCTGCCCGGAATGGCCGCGCAGGGCGCCGTACAGCAGGTGCTGAATCAGGCCAAGGCCGCGGTCGAGCCCGTCATCGAGCGCAACCCCGACGTCTTCGACCATCTGGCGGCGGCCGGCAGCGAGCTCCTCGCGGCCTACCGTTCGGCCGTGGTGAACCACGAACGGCGCTGGACGAACGAGCCCAAGAAGGACGAAGGCGACAGCGGCGCAGGCGAACACATCGATCTCGACTGACAGCGCTCGGGTACGGTTGGCCGTAGCGGGGCTCGACCGAAAACTGAGGGACTAATGGGACTCACCATCGGCGTCGATATCGGCGGCACGAAGATCGCGGCCGGAGTGGTCGATGAGGAAGGCAACATCCTCTCGACATTCAAGGTGCCGACTCCCAGCACGTCGCAGGCCATCGTGGATGCGATCGCTTCGGCCGTGGAAGGCGCAAGGGCGGGACACGACGTTGTCGCCGTGGGCATCGGCGCCGCGGGTTACGTCAACCGCCAGCGTTCCACCGTCTACTTCGCGCCCAACATCGACTGGCGGCAGGAGCCGCTGAAGGCCAAGGTCGAGGAGCGCGTGGGTCTGCCGGTCGTCGTCGAGAACGACGCGAACGCGGCAGCCTGGGGCGAGTACAAGTTCGGTGCGGGCAAGGGCCACCGCAACGTCATCTGCATCACGCTCGGTACCGGGCTCGGCGGCGGCATCATCATCGGCAACAAGCTGCGCCGCGGCCACTTCGGCGTCGCAGCCGAGTTCGGCCACATCCGGATGGTCCCCGACGGGCTGCTCTGCGGCTGCGGGAGCCAGGGCTGCTGGGAGCAGTACGCATCGGGCCGGGCCCTCGTCCGGTACGCGATGCAGCGTGCCAACGCCACCCCGGAGAACGCCGAGTACCTGCTCTCGCTGGGCGACGGAACCCCCGAGGGCATCGAGGGCAAGCACATCTCGATGGCCGCCAGGCAGGGTGACCCGGTGGCTGTCGACTCCTACCGCGAGCTGGCCCGCTGGGCGGGTGCCGGTCTCGCCGACCTGGCCTCGCTCTTCGACCCGTCGGCGTTCATCGTCGGCGGCGGGCTCTCGGACGAGGGCGAACTGGTCCTCGACCCGATCCGCAAGTCCTACAAGCGCTGGCTGGTGGGCGGCAACTGGCGCCCGGTGGCCGACGTGATCGCCGCCCAGCTCGGCAACAAGGCCGGACTGGTCGGAGCGGCCGACCTGGCGCGGGAGCCCGACCCGGTCATGTGACACCAGCACCACGACGTTGCCCGCCGTGCCCCCTGGGGACCCGGCGGGCATCGTCGTATCGTGGCGCCCATGGTGATCACCGCTCTGCCCAACTCCCGCACCGAACCCGACGGTTCGGCCGTGATCCGGGTGCTCAGCTACAACATCCGCTCGATGCGCGACGACCGCGCCGCACTGGTCCGGGTGATCCGCGCCTGCGCACCGGACCTGGTCCTGATCCAGGAGGCGCCGCGCTTCTTCCGCTGGCGCAAGCGCGCGGCCTGGCTGGCCTCCCGGACCGACCTGGTGGTGCTCGGCGGCGGGGCGACCGCCTCGGGGCCGCTGCTGTTGTGTTCGCTGCGGGCGACGGTCGAGAGCACGGAGGACGTACTGCTGCCGCGGACGCCCGGGCTGCACCAGCGGGGGTTCGCGACCGCTGTCGTACGGATCGGGGGAGCCCGGATCGGCGTGCTCAGCTGCCACTTGAGCCTGCAGAGCGCGGAGCGCCAGGTCCAGGCGGGGCTGCTGCTCGACCGCCTCGACGCGATGGATGTGCCGTACGCGATCGCGGCGGGCGACCTCAACGAGGGGCCTGGGGGGAGGAGCTTCCGGCGGCTGGCGGAGCGGCTGCAGGACTGCTGGGCGGTGAAGCCGTGGGGCGGTGAGCACACGTCGCCGGCCCGGGGGCCGTATCAGCGCATCGATGCGGTGTTCGCGACGGAGGGGGTCGAAGTCCTGGGCTGCGGTGTCCCATCGGAGATTTCGGAGACGGATCTGCGGGCAGCGACGGATCACCTGCCGGTGCTGGCGGCGCTGCGCGTGCCGGTGGCGTAAGCGGATCTCCCGTACGCGACCTTCGGCCGCGTGTCCTCAATCGCCGGACGGGCTATGAATAGCCCGTCCGGCGATTGAGGACATCTTTACGGGGTCAGACCACCGCGCCGCGCCCCGGATCGTCGTCGTCCTCGTCGTGCGACATCCGCGCCACCAGCGTCGCGAACCCGCCGAGGAACCCGCCGATGCCCAGGAACGTCAGCCACCACGTCATCTCCCAGCCGAGCAGCACCGCCAGAAGCAGCAGCACCGGTCCGCCGACCACGGCCAGCCACGCGAACTTCGAGGTGACGTCGCCCTCGGGGAGGTCCGGGTCCGGCGGGACGAAGTGACCCTCGTCCTTGTCGTCGAGGTCGTCCTCCTTGGGCTCGGCCACGCTGAAGTCACGCGGGCCGCCGACCCCGGGGGCGAAGACCACCGAGCTGCCCAGCGCCGGCTTCCCGGGCCCGGGCTTCTCCGGATCCGCCGCCGGAGGCGCAGGCGTCTCGTTGACGTCGTCCTCCAGGAGGGCGAGGTCCTCCACCGACTTGAACGGCTTGCTGCCCGCCGGGTCCTTCGGCTCCTCGCCGTACCCGGCGACGATCGCCGCCCATACCGCTTCCTCGTCGATCGGCTGCGGCTCGCGCTCCGCGTCGTTCTCAGCCACCTGTGGTGCTCCCCTTCTTCCCGGCACTCGGAGCGAGGCGGCCGATGAACGTGTGACTCTTCTCGAAAATCCGCTCCGCATCGTGGTCCAACGTCGCGACGTGGTAGCTCTGTTCCAGCAGGATCTCCTCGACATCGGTCGAGGAGATACGGCTCAGGATGCGCGCGGTGTCGGCCGGCGGGACCACATGGTCCTGGGGGCTGTGGAGCACCACCACCGGCTGCGTGACCTGCGGGAGCTCGCGGTCGACCAGCCGGCAGAAGTTCCGGAAGGAGTGCGCCGCGTGCAGCGGCACCCGGTCGTAGCCGACCTCCTCGGAGCCCTCCAGGGCGATGTCACTGGCGATTCCCGGCGCGGAGCGGACCAGATGCCTGGCAATCGGCAGCGCCTGCGCCGCCAGCCCGTGCACCTTGTTCGCCGGGTTGACGAGGACCAGTCCGGCGATGGCGTCCCCGTGCTTGGCGGCGAGCCGCAGCGAGAGCGTGCCGCCCATCGAGAGACCGAAGACGAAGACCTTGGTGCAGCGCTCCAGCAGGGCGCGCAGCTCGCGGTCGACCTCCGCGTACCAGTCCTGCCAGCCGGTGACCTGCATGTCCTGCCAGCGGGTGCCGTGCCCGGGCAGCAGCGGCAGTGCCACGGTCAGGCCGCGCTCCGCCAGATACTCCGCCCAGGGGCGCAGCGACTGCGGGGAACCGGTGAAACCGTGACAGAGGAGGACGCCGACTTCGCCGCCCTCATGACGGTAGGGCTCGGCTCCAGGAAGGACCGGCACCAGGGCCTCCTGCGTGTGGGATCTGAAAGGTCTACTCACCGTACGCGACCGGACTGACACCGACCAGGGCCGTCGCCCGCTCAGAACAGAGAGCGCAGGCCGCCCACGGGATAGGGTCGGGTCGGGCGTACACAGGAGGAACCCGAGTTGATCTACGGCGCAATGAAGTTCTCCATCGGGGGATCACTGAAGCTGGCCTTCAGACCCTGGGTCGAGGGGATCGAGAACATTCCCGCCGACGGGCCGGCGATCCTCGCGAGCAACCATCTCTCTTTCTCGGACTCCTTCTTCCTGCCCGCGGTCCTGGACCGCAAGGTCACCTTCATCGCCAAGGCGGAGTACTTCACCTCGCCGGGAGTGAAGGGGAAGCTGACCGCGGCCTTCTTTAAGGGCGTCGGCCAGCTGCCGGTGGACCGCTCGGGTGCGCGCGGCGCGGGTGAGGCGGCGATCAAGGCCGGTATCGACGTCATCGAGGCAGGCGGTCTCTTCGGGATCTATCCGGAGGGCACGCGTTCGCCGGACGGACGCCTCTACCGGGGCAAGCCGGGCGGTCTCGCCCGGGTGGCCCTGGCCACGGGCGCGCCCGTCATCCCGGTCGCGATGATCGACACGGAGAAGATCCAGCCGCCCGGCCAGGTGATGCCCAAGCTGATGAGGCCCGGCATCAAGATCGGCAAGCCGCTCGACTTCAGCCGCTATCACGGCATGGAGGGCGACCGTTTCATCCTGCGTTCGGTGACCGACGAGGTCATGTACGAGATCATGAAGCTCTCCGGCCAGGAGTACGTCGACGTCTACGCGACGGCGGCCAAGCGCCAGATCGCGGACGCGGCCAAGGCGGAGAAGGCCGAAGAAAAGGCCGAGAAGGCTTAGAAGCAGCAGCCCATGGGGGTGGGGGACATGTCCAGGCGAGAGAAAAGCGAGCGCGTCATACGTATGTCGGTCGAGCAGCCGCTGTGGCGTGCGCTGACCGGCTACCGCGTACTGACCATGCTGTACGCCATCGTGCTGTTCGGCTCCGCCTGGGAGAAGTTCGTACGCCCCTGGGTGGCCGTCGGCTACCTCGCGGTGCTCGCCGTCTGGACCGTGGCCACGCTCCCCAGGGTCGCGAACGCCGTCAGCTGCACCAAGCGCTTCCTCGCCGCCGACCTCACCATCGCGCTCGTCGGCATCCTGCTGACCCCGGTCGCCGACGCCCACTCCCGGATCGTGGCGGGCGGCCCGACCATCCCGTCGATATGGACCGCGGGCTCCGTCATCGCCTTCGCCATCAAGGGCGGCTGGCGCTGGGCGGGATTCGCCTCCTCGCTGGTCGCCGTCGCGAACATCGTCGAGCGGGGCCGGCCCACCCAGGACACCCTGCACAACATCCTGCTGGTGTGGATCGCCTCCATCGCCATCGGCTACATCGTCGAGGTCGCCCGCGCCTCCGAGCGCACCCTCGCCCGCGCCCTGGAGATCGAGGCGGCGACCCGCGAGCGCGAGCGCCTGGCGCGGGGCATCCACGACAGCGTCCTGCAGGTGCTCGCCATGGTGCAGCGCCGCGGGACCTCGCTCGGCGGCGAGGCGGCCGAGCTGGGCAGGATGGCGGGGGAGCAGGAGGTCGCCCTGCGGACCCTGGTCTCCAGCGGGCTCCTGCCGGTGCAGGGAGGCCCGCCAGGGGAGGGGTCCGACCCGGCGGCGGTCGACGCGGACGCTCCCTGCGACGTACGGACGCTCCTCGCTCCGCACGCGGGGTCGCGCATCACGCTCTCGGACCCCGGCGCCCCGGTGATGCTCCCGGCCGTCGCGGCGACGGAGCTGGCGTCCGCTGTCAGTGCCGCACTGGACAATGTCCGCAGGCACGCGGGAGAGGACGCCCAGGCCTGGATCCTGGTCGAGGACGAGCCGGACGAGGTGATCGTGACCGTACGGGACGACGGCCCCGGCATCCCGGAGGGGCGGCTCGCCGTGGCCGAGGGCGAAGGGCGTCTCGGTGTCGCGCACTCGATCCGCGGGCGTCTGCGCGATCTGGGCGGCAGCGCCGAACTGATCTCGGTCCCGGGTCAGGGCACAGAAGTTGAACTGAAGGTTCCACGAGTGAAGGCAGGGCGGGGCCGATGACGGCGGGCGAACAGCAGACGATCAAGGTGATGGTCGTCGACGACCACCCGATGTGGCGGGACGCGGTCGCCCGCGACCTGGCCGCCGCGGGCTTCGAGGTGGTCGCCACGGCGGGCGACGGGCCGCAGGCGGTCCGCAGAGCCAGGACCGTCGCCCCCGACGTCCTGGTCCTCGACCTCAACCTGCCCGGGATGCCGGGCGTCCAGGTCTGCAAGGAGCTCGTCGGCGCCTACCCGGGTCTGCGGGTGCTCGTCCTCTCCGCCAGCGGTGAGCACGCCGACGTACTGGAAGCGGTGAAATCCGGGGCCACGGGCTATCTGCTGAAGTCGGCCAGTACGGAGGAGCTGACCGACGCGGTGCGCAGGACCGCCGTCGGCGACCCCGTCTTCACCCCGGGTCTCGCGGGCCTGGTGCTCGGCGAGTACCGCCGCCTCGCCTCGGACCCGGTGCCCGCCACGTCCGACGATCCCAAGGTCCCGCAGCTCACCGACCGTGAGACCGAGGTGCTGCGCCTCGTCGCCAAGGGCCTGAGCTACAAGCAGATCGCCGAGCGTCTCGTCATCTCCCACCGCACCGTCCAGAACCACGTACAGAACACCCTGGGCAAGCTCCAGCTCCACAACCGCGTGGAGCTCGTCAGGTACGCGATAGAGCGAGGCCTGGACGACGCCTAGTGACGTGGGTCACCTCACCCGTAGCTTGGGAAGCACGACATCTTCCACAGTGAAGGGACGTGGTTCCATGCGGGTCGGAGTCCTGACCGGAGGCGGCGACTGCCCCGGTCTCAACGCGGTCATCCGAGGCATCGTCCGCAAGGGCGTGCAGGAGTACGGCTACGACTTCACCGGGTTCAAGGACGGCTGGCGGGGCCCCCTGGAAGGCGCCACCGTCCGGCTCGACATCCCGGCGGTGCGCGGCATCCTGCCGCGCGGCGGCACCATCCTCGGATCCTCGCGCACCAACCCCCTCAAGGCGGAGAACGGCATCCGCCGGGTCAAGGAGAACCTCGCGAAGCAGGAGGTCGACGCACTGATCGTGATCGGCGGCGAGGACACCTTAGGGGTGGCCGCCCGGCTGAACGACGAGTACGGCGTCCCTTGCGTCGGCGTCCCCAAGACCATCGACAACGACCTCTCGGGCACCGACTACACCTTCGGCTTCGACACCGCCGTCGGCATCGCCACCGAAGCCATCGACCGGCTCCACACCACCGCCGAATCCCATATGCGCGTCCTGGTGGTCGAGGTCATGGGCCGGCACGCAGGCTGGATCGCCCTGCACTCCGGACTCGCGGGCGGCGCCAACGTCATCCTCATCCCCGAGCAGCCTTTCGACCTCGAACAGGTGTGCTCCTGGGTGACCTCCCGCTTCAAAGCCTCGTACGCACCCATCGTCGTCGTCGCCGAGGGGGCCCTGCCCAAGGACGGCGACGCGGTGCTCAAGGACGGCACCCTGGACTCCTTCGGGCACGTCAGGCTCTCCGGCGTCGGGGAGTGGCTGGCCAAGGAGATCGAGAAACGGACCGGCAAGGAAGCCCGCACCACCGTCCTGGGCCACGTCCAGCGCGGCGGCACCCCCAGCGCCTTCGACCGCTGGCTGGCGACCCGCTTCGGGCTCCATGCGATCGACGCCGTGCGCGACGGGGACTTCGGCAAGATGGTCGCCCTGCGCGGTACGGACATCGTGCGCGTCCCCATCGCGGAGGCCACCGCCAGGCTCAAGACGGTCGATCCCGCGCTGTACAGCGAGGTCAGCGTTTTCTTCGGGTAGGGACTCTTCGGGCAGCGACTCTTCGGACAGGGTCTCTTCGGGCAGGGATTCCTCGGCTGAGCGGGGCCGGGCTGTGGGCCGTATATTCGCGATATCCGGCCCATAGTCGTACGTTCCGGGAGTCAGCGTGGAAATCATTGCGTTTGGTGTGCAGGCCGATGAGAAGCCGCTGATCGAAGCGGCCTTCGCGGGCCGCTGGCCGGTCCACTGCCTGGACACCTTTCTCAACGAGGACACCGCGCCGCTCGCCGCCGGGCACCAGGTCGTCAGCTCCAGCGTCAACGGCATCCTCGACGCCCGGGTGCTGCGCATCCTGGCGGCCGGCGGCACGAAGCTGATCGCACAGCGCTCCACCGGCTTCAACAACATCGACCTCGACGTCGCCAGGGACCTGGGCCTCACCGTGGCCCGGGTCTCGTACTACTCGCCGTACTCGGTCGCCGAATTCGCCTGGACCCTCGCCATGGCGGTCAACCGCCGCATCGTCCGCGCATCGGCCCGCACCCGGGACTTCGACTTCCGTCTCGACGGGCTGATGGGACGCGACCTGCGCGGCCGCACCGCGGGCGTGATCGGCACCGGCAAGATCGGCGAGGCTTTCACCCGAATCGCCCATGGCTTCGGCATGAACCTGCTCGGCTGGGACGTCGCGGAGAACCCGGCCTGTGTGGAGCTCGGCATGAAGTACGTCGAGAAGGACCAGCTCCTCGTCGAGTCCGACGTGATCAGCCTGCACGTCCCGCTGCTGCCCTCGACCCACCACATCATCGGGTCCGCGGCCCTGCGGTCGATGAAGGACGACGCGATCCTCATCAACTCCAGCCGCGGCGGGCTCATCGACACCGAGGCACTCGTCCACGAGCTGCGCCAGGGCCGCTTCGCCGGTGTGGGGCTCGATGTGTACGAGGCCGAGGCCGGGCTCTTCTTCCTCGACAAGTCCCTGGAGGTCGTCGAGGACGACACCCTCGCCCGCCTCGTGACCTTCCCGAACGTGCTGGTCACCTCGCATCAGGCGTACTACACCGTGGACGCGGTGGGCCAGATCGTCGACGCCACCGTCCAGAACGTCGAGGACTTCGAGGCCGGCAGGCGCAGCGAGAACACTCTGGTCCCCGCCGCGCCCAAGGAGTGATGCCGGACACCCTCCTAGACCAGCACCGCAGCGAGCAGCGACGCGGTGATGGCCGCCCCGTCCAGCGTCAGTACCGACTCCGGGTGGAACTGCACGCCCGCGAAGCCGGGACCGCGCAGTGCGTGGATGTCACCGCTCGCCGGATCGCGGCTCAGCTCGACCCGGTGCAGGGCCAGTTCGGCCGCTGCCTGCTCGTCGCACCGTGCCGTCCAGGAGTTGTAGAAGCCGACGGTCTCCGGGCGCCCGAAGAAGTCGATCCGCTCCTGGGCGCCCTGGTACGGCACGTCCTTGCGTACGAGATCCAGGCCAAGCTCCGCCGCGATCAGCTCATGGCCGAGGCAGACCCCGAGCAGACCGCCCCGGTGGTCACGGAGGAGTTCGGCCGCCAGCCCGCGCAGGAAGCGCATCTTCGGATCGGCGGCGTCCGCCGGGTCCCCGGGTCCTGGGCCGAGGACCACGGGCCCCTCGTGGGCACGGACCGCATCGCGCAGCCCCGGCTCGTCGTAGCGCCGTACCGACACCTCCAGGCCCGAACCCCGCAGCAGATGCGCCAGCATCGAGGTGAAGGTGTCCTCCGCGTCCACCACCAGCACGTGCCCGCTCAGGTCCGCCGCGAAGTCCTGCATCCGCAGCCAGAACGGCGCCAGGTCCGCCCGCCGTGCGTCCAGCGCCGCCTGCACCCGGGGGTCGTCCGCCAGCCGTGGTCGCTGCGCCTCGCCGGCGGGGCGCCCGGGCCGTACTCCCAGCGCCGCCAGCACGCCCGCCGCCTTGGCGTGCGTCTCGGCGACCTCGCCCGCCGGGTCCGAGTGCCGTACGAGCGTCGCCCCGACCGGGACCCGCAGCCGGCCGTCGCCGGAGATGTCGGCGGTACGGATCAGGATCGGCGAGTCCAGGGTCTGGGCGCCGCCCGCGTCCCGCCCGACCAGGGCCAGCGCGCCCGCGTAGTAGCCGCGCCCGACACCGTCCCGCCCGAGGGGCTCGTAGCGTTCGATGACCCGGCAGGCGTTCTGCACCGGGGACCCGGTGACGGTCGCCGCGAACATCGTCTCCTTCAGCACCTCGCGCACGTCGAGGGAGCTGCGACCCCGCAACTCGTACTCGGTGTGGGCGAGATGGGCCATCTCCTTGAGCCGCGGCCCGATCACCACCCCGCCCATGTCGCCCACCGTGCACATCATCTTCAGCTCCTCGTCGACCACCATGGAGAGCTCCTCGGTCTCCTTGCGGTCGCCCAGGAAGTCGAGCAGCGCCTCGGCGGTCGGGCCCTCGGGCGGGTAGCGGAAGGTGCCGCTGATGGGGTTCATGACGACCGTCCCGCCGGACATCCGCACATGCACCTCGGGGCTCGCGCCGACCAGGGTCCGGTCGCCGGTGTGCACGACGAACGTCCAGTACGCGCCCTGCTCGCCGGTGAGCAGCCGCCGGAAGAGGGCGAGGGCGTCGGCTCTGCCGAAGCCGGGGATCTCGCCGGTGTACGTACGCCTGATGACGAAGTTGGCACCCTCGCCCCGGCCGATCTCGTCCTCGATGACCCGGCGGACGATGCCCGCGTACTCCTCGTCACCGACGTCGAAGGCGCCGCCCTCCACCCGTACGTCGTGCGCGGGGAGTTCGGCGAGCACCTGGTCGAGGGGGAGTTCGTACGTCTCGTCGGGGACCAGCACCGACAGCGGCGTCCCGTCGTCGCGTACATCGAAACCGCGTTCCCTGATCTGCCGGAACGGCACCAGGGCCAGTGCCTGGTCGGGGATGTCGGCGAGGCGTTCGACCTCGTGGACGGGGCCGATGAGCAGCTCCACGGTGTCGTGGTCGCGGCCGGGCGTGCGGCGGCGCAGCAGGGCGAAGGGCGGGCAGTCGTCGCCGAGCAGCTTCTGGACGATCATGGGGGCGGTTCCTTCCGGGTGACGGAGTGGAGAGGAACGGCCCGTGGAAACGGAAAAGGCCGCCCTCCCGGGCGGCCTTCGCGAAGTGTGTACGCGCAGTCAGTGGGCCGCCGGATGAGCGGGCCACCACCAGTTCTGGTTCGTCTGCGTGAACATGGGGCCGACCCTAGCGCATCGGTGCGCGCGGCGCGGTGCTCGCGACCTTCCGGACGTCGGACGCCTTCACCCAGGCGATCCGGTGGTTGTAGCGGATCGGGTAGAAGGTGTTGGTGCCCTTGACCAGCGTGCGGGAGCCGGGGCCCTTGCCGTCGACGGTTCCGCCGTAGTAGTAGTCGCCGGTCACGGCGGCGCCGGCGAGGGCGTACTTCTGGCCCGCGGGGAGCGAGTACTTCGTCAGCGAGGCGGAGTTGCTCGTCTGGACGGGGACCTTCGTGGAGGCGTACGCGGCCTTCTCCGGGTAGGCGCGGCCGTAGACGGGGACCGAGGCGGCTCCCGGCCGGGCCGTGACGACCTGCTGGGAGGTCTTGCCCGCGGGCACGGTGAACCGGCCGCCGGGGTTGGCGAACCAGGCCTTGTGGCCGCCGTACCAGATGGCCGTCCAGCCGGTCCTCACCTCGGCGACGACATACGCGCTCCCCGCGACGGCCTTGTCGGCCCAGTTCGCTCCGTCGCTCCAGAGGGGTGAGCCCAGGTACGGGTCCTTGACGACGGCCGCCCGGGTGGAGGGCGCGGTGTAGAGGTAGCCGAAGTTGGCGGGGCGGGCGGCGACGGCCTTGCCGTCGTTGGTCACCCTGGGGCGGTTGGCGCCGGTGAACGGCGGTACGTAACGGATCAGCTGCCCCGCCTTGAGCGGGCCGCCCGCGGAGGCGGAGGTGGCGCGGACGGGCGCGCCGAGCAGCGACATGTAGTGGTTCCAGTCCCAGTAGGGGCCGGGATCCCAGTGCTGGCCGGCGATGCCGGAGTCCAGGACGCCGGGCACCTCGTCGTGGCCGATGATGTGCTCGCGGTCCAGCGGGACGGCGAAGCGGGCCGCCAGATACTTCACCAGGGCTGCCGACGACTCGTACTGCGGCTCGGTGTACCAGCTGCCCGCCTTGATGGCGTAGCCCTCGTGCTCGATGCCGATGGAGTGCATGTTCACGGTCTTGTTGGCCGAGTGCCAGGCCTCGTCCTTCGTCCGCACCATCTGGGTGACCAGGCCGTCGGAGGCGCGGATCAGATAGTGGGCGGAGGCGTAGACGGCGGGGTTCCCGAAGTAGCTGAGGGAGCCCTCGTAGCCGCCCTCCGTGTCGTGGATGACGATCTGGCGGATGTCCTGGCCGTTGGCCGGGCGCCGGGAGACGTTGTAGTCGCCGTAGTCGTCGGGGGCTGAGTTCGCCGCGTATCCGGCCGGGACGAAGGTGCATCTGAGACGGGCGGGACACTCGGGCTTCGGGGCCGCGGCGCTGCTCGCGTGCCTCGCGAGGGGGGACGTCTGTGCCGGTTCCGCCGGGGACACCCTGGGGTCGGCGGGGAGCGTCAGCCGCTGCCCGTCGGCGGTCAGCCGGCTCTCGCCGGTCCTGACCGAGTCGAATACGCGCTCCGCGAAGAGCCGGGCGCCCTCGGCGTCGGGCGACTGGCTGAAGCGGGCGACGGCCGGGTACCACTGGCCGGGGTCCTTCCCCGGAGGGCCGCCCGCCTCGCGCTGGTACGCGGCGAGCAGGGCCGCGCCCGCGCGGATGCTCCGGGCGGAGTCCGTCCGCAGCGAGTCCGCCGGGGCGCCGATCAGCCGGGCGGCCCTGTCCAGGGTGTGCAGCCGGGGATCGGTGGTGTCGACGGCCGCCCGGGCGCCCCTGAGGGCGCGGCCGGCGTCGAACTTCTTCATGACGGCCGGGTCGCCGCTCAGATTGAAGTGCGCGAGCAGGTCGTCGGCGCCGGGCTGCGCCAGGTCCTGCGCGGTCACCCGGGTCAGCCCCATGACGTTGTACGCACCGGTGGTGCTCGGCCTGCCGCCGTGCGTCTCCCAGAGCGTCTGACGGTACGAGACCGCCATGAGCACGCCCAGCGGTACGTGGAACTCCCGCGCCGCTTCGGAGAACTGTGACTGCATCGGCGTGTCGGCCGCGGATCTCCCGTTCGCGGACGTCACGGGCGAGGCGGCCGCGACCGTCCCGATCGCGCAGGCCGCCGCCACCGCCGTCGCTGCGGCGCAGGCCAGAAGCTGTTTTCTGCCGTCTTTTCGATGTCTCCGGTTCAACGCCCACCTCAACGCTCGCCTGGATCACTCCTGAAAGGCCGCGAGACTAGCATTATCGGGAGGAATCGGACGGTGTCTCACTCACTGAGCAGTGCGTAAAGCAGTGGACACGACCCCGTAATGTGGAGCGCGTGACCGTGAACGTAAACACCTGGCGAGACCTTCCCGCGGCGCAGCAGCCCGAGTACCCCGATGCCGAGGCTCTGCGCGATGTGATCGCGGACCTCGAGTCGTATCCGCCGCTCGTCTTCGCGGGCGAGTGCGACCAGCTGCGTGCCCGCCTGGCAGCCGTCGCCAAGGGCGAAGCGTTTCTGCTCCAGGGCGGCGACTGTGCCGAGGCCTTCGACGCCGTGTCCGCAGAGCACATCAGGGCCAAGCTGAAGACCCTGCTCCAGATGAGCGCTGTCCTGACCTACGCGGCCTCCGTGCCGGTGGTCAAGGTCGGCCGCATCGCCGGGCAGTACTCCAAGCCGCGCTCCAAGGGTGTGGAGACCCGCGACGGCGTGACCCTGCCGACGTACCGCGGCGACTCCGTCAATGGCTTCAACTTCGACGAGAAGTCCCGTATCCCGGACCCCGAGCGCCTCAAGCGGATGTACAACGCCTCCGCCTCCACGCTCAACCTGGTCCGCGCCTTCACCACCGGCGGTTACGCCGACCTGCGCCAGGTGCACGCCTGGAACCAGGACTTCGTGAAGTCGTCCCCCTCCGGACAGCGCTACGAGCAGCTCGCCCGCGAGATCGACAACGCGCTGAACTTCATGAAGGCCTGCGGCACCGACCCGGCCGAGTTCAAGGCGGTCGAGTTCTACGCCTCGCACGAGGCGCTGCTGCTCGACTACGAGTCGGCGCTCACCCGCACCGACTCCCGTACCGGCAAGCTCTACGACACCTCGGGCCACATGGTCTGGATCGGCGAGCGCACCCGGCAGCTCGACCACGCGCACATCGAGTTCGCGGCGCAGATCCGCAACCCCATCGGTGTGAAGCTCGGCCCGACCACCACGCCGGAGGACGCGCTCACCTACATCGAGCGTCTGGACCCCGACCGCGAGCCCGGCCGGCTGACCTTCATCGTCCGGATGGGCGCGGGCAAGATCCGCGACCACCTGCCGAACCTGGTCGAGAAGGTCACCGCCTCCGGTGCCCAGGTCGTCTGGATCACGGACCCGATGCACGGCAACACCTTCGAGGCCGCCTCGGGCCACAAGACCCGCCGCTTCGACGACGTGCTCGACGAGGTCAAGGGCTTCTTCGAGGTCCACAAGGCGCTGGGCACGCACCCGGGCGGCATCCACGTCGAGCTCACCGGTGACGACGTCACCGAGTGCGTGGGCGGCGGCGACGAGATCTTCGTTGACGATCTGCACCAGCGTTACGAGACGGCCTGCGACCCGCGCCTCAACCGCAGCCAGTCCCTGGACCTGGCGTTCCTGGTCGCCGAGATGTACCGCGACCAGTAGGGACAAGGGAAAAGGGCCGTGGGGCGCGGATCACATCGATCCGGGCCCCACGGCCCTTTTGCGTCTTCCACGCGGCGGGTAAGGTTAGGTTAGCCTCACCGATTAATCGGGACGGGCGTCACTTATCGATCCCGCCGGGAGGTGAACCGCGTGTACGTCTGCTCGTGCTTCGGCGTCACCGAGAAGCAGGTCAAGCAGCACGCGGACGCGGGTGCCTGCACCCCCCGCCAGATAGCCTCCGCCTGCAAGGCCGGCACCGACTGCGGTGGCTGCGTACGCCGGATCCAGGCTCTGCTCGGCAGGGGCGCCTGCCCGCAGCGCGAGCTCATCGAGCAGGGCGCACCGGCGCCGGCCGCCGAGCCGGAGCGCTTCGAGTTCCCCGAAGCCGCCTAGCCCTGGCCTAGGAACTGCTCGGCTGCTCGATCAGCTGGGCGATGTAGAGCGGCTCGCCGAGCTTCTCCACCAGTTCCAGCTGGGTGTCGAGATAGTCGATGTGGTGCTCCTCGTCCGCGAGGATCGACTCGAAGATATTGGCCGAGGTGATGTCGCCCTTGGCGCGCATGACCTCGATGCCCCGCTTGAGGCGGTCGATGGCCTCGACCTCCACCTGGCGGTCGGCCTGGAACATCTCTGTGACCGTCTGACCGACCCGCACGTGGAAGAGTCGCTGGTAGTTCGGCAGACCGTCCAGGAAGAGGATCCGGTCGGTCAGCAACTCCGCGTGCTTCATCTCGTCGATCGACTCGGAGCGGGTGTACGCCGCGAGCTTCGTCCAACCGAAGTTCTCCTGCATCTTCGCGTGCAGGAAGTACTGGTTGATGGCGGTGAGTTCGGCGGTCAGCTGCTCGTTGAGGAACTCGATGACCTCGGTGTCGCCCTGCATCGCAGAGGCTCCTTCCAAACGGTGAACCAGGCAGGTTCCGCGCATCCTCGCACCGCGCTCCGGGGCCGTCCAGTAAGTACACGCTTAGTCGGAGTTGCCCGGATCGGCGGGACGCTGGTCATGACCACCCCGTGCTGTCTGTCACCATGGAGGCATGGATCAGTCCGAGCTTCCGCCGGGACAACGGCTGCAGCGTGGCTGGCCGGTGACGCACTACGGACCCGTCCCGAAGTTCAAGCCCGAGCGCTGGGAATTCCGGGTCTTCGGGGCCACCGCCGACGGCGACAAGCACTGCTGGAACCACGAGGAGTTCTCGGCCCTGCCGTTCTCCACGGTCGTCGCCGATCTGCACTGCGTCACGAAATTCTCCATGCTGGGGGCCGAATGGGGTGGCGTACTCGCCCGTACGCTCACCGAGCTGGCACCGCCCGCACCCGATGTCACCCATGTCATGGTCTGGGCCGAGTACGGCTACAGCGCCAATCTGCGGGTCGAGGACTTCGTCGCCGAGCGCACGGTCTTCGCCACCCACAAGGCCGGTGACCTGCTCACCGCCGAACACGGCTTCCCCCTGCGCCTGGTGGTGCCGCATCTGTACGCGTGGAAGGGCCCCAAGTGGGTCCGCGGCGTCGAGTACATGACGGCGGACCGCCGCGGCTTCTGGGAGGAGCGCGGCTACCACAACCTCGGTGACCCCTGGCGCGAGCAGCGCTACTCCTATCAGGAGGAGCCGGGCGAAGGTCCGGAGCTGTAGGGGAGTTACGTCTCCCGGCACGTTGACCGGGGTCGGCGGCGGCAGGCCCCTTCCTGCGCAGACCCGGAGGGCCTGGGACTGGGGTGCGACCGCCGGGGTCCTCCTCGCGGTCCTGGTGTCGGTGCGCCGCGTGGTCGTGGTGCGTGTGCTCGGCGTGTGTGTCGTGCTGCATGGTGTGGCCCCCATAACCGGACAACGGTTCCTGTCGATGACAGGAACCGTATACCCCCCTGGGGTATTCCCTCAAGGGCGCAGCGACTTCAGCAGCGCCACGTCCGCCGCATGTCCTTCCTTGCCGCCGGGAGTCTCGATGACCAGCGGAACACCCTCGGTGGCCGGGTGGGAGAGCAGCTCACGGAAGGGCTCCTCGCCGATGTGACCTGCGCCGATGTTCTCGTGACGGTCCTTGTGCGCGCCGGTCACGTCCTTGGAGTCATTGGCGTGGATCAGCTTGAGACGGCCCTCGCCGACCGTGTCCACGAGGAGGTCGAGGGTCTGCTTCATCCCGCCGGGGCCCGCGAGGTCGTGGCCCGCGGCGAAGATGTGGCAGGTGTCCAGGCAGACGCCCAGCTTCGGGTGGGAGTCCAGCGCCTCGAAGTACGGGCCGAAGTCCCAGGTCCGCGAGCAGAGCGAGGAGCCCTGGCCGGCCGTCGACTCCAGGAGCAGGAACGGGTCGTCGTCGTGGGTCAGCTCGTCGAGCAGGGGCAGCAGATGGGTGCGTACCTGCGCGAGCGCCTCCGGACGGGGACGGCCGCCGGTCGCCGAACCGGTGTGCACCACCACGCCCAGCGCGCCGATCTCCCGGCCGCGCCGCAGCGAGTGGCGCAGCGACTCCACGGACTTCTCGACGGTCGCCTCGGTGTGCGAGCCGAAGTTGATCAGGTACGGGGCGTGGACGTACGCGGGGATCGACTCGGCCTCGCACTCGGACCTGAACAGCTCGTCCTGCGCCGGGTTGCCGGGCGGGGTGGCCCAGCCGCGCGGATTGGCGACGAAGACCTGGACGGTCTCCGCGCCGAGCTCGCGTGCGTACGTCAGACCGACCTTGGCGAGGCCGCCGGCCACGGGGACATGGCCGCCGATGGGGTTGCGCATGGGATGGATCAGAGTCCCTTGGTCTTGATGGTGATGGTGGAGCCCTGCAGGGCCTGGTCCCCACCGTCGACGGACTGGCCCGTCACGGTGTCGGAGAGGAAGGGGAAGGAGCGGTCGACCTTCACCTCGAAGCCCGCCTCCTTGAGGTCCTTCGTCGCGTCGGCGACGTTCTCGCCGGTGACATCGGGGACGTCGACGAGCTCGGGGCCCTTGGAGACGGTGAGGGTGATCGTGTCGCCCGTGGCCGCCTGCGTGCCTTCGGCCACGGACTGCTCGGCGATGCTGCCGGGCTCCTCGGGGGAGTTGACCTGGGCCGGTGCGATCTCGACCTTGAACCCCTCGTCCTCCAGGGCGGACCGGGCGTCGTCCTCGGTTTCGCCGATCACTCCGGGGACATCGACGGGCGAGCCCTTGGAGACGGTGAGGGCCACGGCGGAGTCCGTCCGGCGCTCGGTGCCGGGCGCGGGGTCCGTGCTGACGACGCTGCCCTGGTCGATGTCGTCGTTGAACTCCCGGGTCACCAGGCCCGGGGCCAGGCCCTTCGCCTTGAGCTCGGCCGTGGCGTCGGCGAGCGTCCTGCCCGTGACGTCCGGGACCTTCACGGTCCGGGGGCCGTCGGAGACGGTGAGCGTCACCGAGACGTTGTCGCGGACGCGCTGGCCCGAATCGGGGTCGGAGTCCATGACCGTGCCGCGGGCGTAGGTGTCGCTGTAGCCGCGGTCGACCTTCTTGACGTCGATCCCTGCGGAGGCCAGCCGTGACTCGGCTTCCTTCTGGGTCTGCCCGAGGAGCGACGGTACGTGCGTGAACTGGCCCGAGTTGATGTACCAGACGCCGGCGCCGAGACCCAGGACGAGCAGGACGGCGGTGACGAGGGCGATCGGTCCCCTCCGGCCGCGCCGCTGCCGCGCGGGCCGCGCCGGATGCGGCGGCTGGGGCGCCTGGGGTGCCATTTCCAGGCGACTGGTGCGGTGGACGGCGTCCTGGACGGACTCGGCGGGCAGGGCGCGCGGGATCACGCTCGTACGGTCCTCGGTGCCGCCCTGCTCGACGGTCCTGGCCTGCGGCGGGACCGCGTCCAGCTGCGCGTCGGTGAGCGTGGCACGGGCCTCCTGGACCATGCCGAGGAGCGCCACCGCGTCGTAAGGACGGAGTGCGGGGTTACGGGCGGTCGCGGCCGCGACCAGGTCGTCGATGGCCGGCGCGAGGCCGGGGGCGGTGGCGGACGGCTGCGGCACGTCCTCGTTGAGATGGCGGTAGAGGACCTGGGCCGGGGTCTCGCCGGTGTGCGGCTTGGCGCCCGTCAGCATCTCGAAGAGCACGACACCACAGGCGTAGACATCGACACGGGGGTCGGCCGTACCGTGCTCGATCTGCTCGGGGGCCAGATAGGAGACGGTGCCCAGGAGGGTGCCTGTGGTGCTCGTCACCGTGTCCACGGCCCGTACGAGACCGAAGTCGGCGACCTTCACCCGGCCGTCGTCCCCTATCAGGACGTTCTCCGGCTTCATGTCGCGGTGGACGAAACCGGCCCGATGGGCGGCGCCGAGCGCGGCCAGGACCGGCTCCAGGATGTCCAGGGCCGCGCGCGGCTGCAGGGCGCCGCGCTCGCGGAGCACATCGCGCAGGGTGCACCCGGCGACGTACTCCATCGCCAGATAGACGTAGGCGCCCTGAGCGCCCTGGTCGAAGACGCCGACCACATTGGGGTGCGCGAGGCGCGCGACGGACTTGGCCTCGCGGATGAACCGCTCGACGAAGGCGGCGTCTGCGGCGAGGGCGGGGTGCATCACCTTGAGGGCGAGCGCGCGGTCGAGGCGGGTGTCGACGGCCCGGTAGACCGTGGCCATGCCACCGACGGCGATGCGCGCCTCTACTCGGTAGCGGCCGTCGAGCAGCTGCCCGACAAGGGGGTCCTGGAGGGTCGTATCCACGGAGCGAGTCTACGAGGCGGGGCTGACAGCCTGGTCCGGCCCGGTGCGGTCGGTGCCGTACTGAAGCCGACCTGTGACAGGCCGGGGCTCCGCCCCGGACCCCGGAAAGATGTCCTCAATCGCCGGACGGGCTTGATCTGCCCGGTGTGGGGCGACACGCGCGGGCATTTTCAGCCCGTCCGGCGATTGAGGACCGGGGTCCGGGGCGGAGCCCCGGGGGCTCAGAACGCGGGGCGCTCCGGGTCCAGCGCAGCCAGACCTCCCACTGGCGACGACGCCTCGGCGAAGTGCCGGCGCGGGATGCGGCCCGCGCGGAACGCCAGCCGCCCCGCCTCCACACCGTGCCGCATCGCCTCGGCCATCAGCACCGGCTCCTGCGCCCGCGTCACCGCCGAGGCAAGCATCACCGCCGCGCAGCCCAGCTCCATCGCCAGCGTCGCGTCCGACGCCGTGCCCGCGCCCGCGTCCAGGATCACCGGGACCCCGGCGCGCTCCGTGATCAGCTGGAAGTTGTGCGGGTTGCGGATGCCGAGCCCCGAGCCGATCGGCGAACCCAGCGGCATGATCGCCGCGCAGCCGACGTCCTCCAGTTTCCTGGCCAGGACCGGGTCGTCGTTCGTGTACGGGAGGACCGTGAAGCCGTCGTCGACCAGGATCTCGGCGGCGTCCAGCAGCTCGATCGGGTCGGGAAGGAGCGTGCGCTCGTCCGCGACCACCTCCAGTTTGATCCAGTCCGTGCCCAGCGCCTCACGCGCCAGACGCGCGGTCAGCACCGCTTCGCCCGCCGTGAAACAGCCCGCCGTGTTCGGCAGGACCCGGATCGAGAGGCGGTCCAGTACGGAGAGGACCGAACCCTGGACCGTCGGGTCGAGGCGCCGCATCGCCACCGTCGTCAGCTCGGTGCCGGAAGCGACGAGCGAGCGCTCAAGAATGTCCAGGCTGGGCGCGCCGCCCGTCCCCATGATCAGACGCGAGGTGAAGGTCGTGGAGCCGATGGTCAGGCAGTCGTCAGCCATGGTCAGCCTCCCTGGACTGCGGTGAGGATCTCGACGCGGTCGCCGTCGCCGAGCGCGGTGGCGGGCCACTGCCCGCGCGGCACGACCGTCTCGTTGACGGCCGCGGCGACCCCGGAGGGGGCCGCGGTGAGGGCGGCGACCAGCAGATCGAGGGTGATCCCCGGTGTGAGGTCGCGCGCGGCCCCGTTGACCGACACGTTCATACGGACTGCTCCTGTCGTACGGCGGAGAAGCGCCGTGGCGTGAACGGCCGCGCCTCCTGGGGAAGTTCGCCGGTGACCAGCAACTCGGCCATCACGTCGCCGGTCACCGGGGTGAGGAGCACCCCGTTGCGGAAGTGCCCGGTGGCCAGATGCAGCCCGGGGACCTCCGTCGGGCCGAGCAGCGGCGCGTTGTCGGGGGAGCCGGGGCGCAGGCCCGCCCGGGTCTCGGTGAGCGGGAGCTCGGTGATGCCGGGGACGAGCTCGTGGGCGTCGCGCAGCAGCTCGTACACTCCGCCCGCCGTGACCGTGGTGTCCCAGCCGAGCTCCTCGCTGGTCGCGCCCACGACGAGTTCGCCGTTCTCGCGCGGTACGAGATAGATGTGGCTGCCGCGGACCACCGCACGCACCGTCCGGGAGAGGAAGGGCGCGTACGCACGCGGCACCGTCAGCCGCAGGACCTGCCCCTTCACCGGTCGCACCGGTACGCCGGCGAGCTTTCCGCTGAGACTGCCCGCGGCCACCACCACCTGGTCGGCGGCGAGCTCCGTACCGTCGGCGAGAACCGCGCCGACAGCCCGGTCCCCCACGACGGAGAGCCGCTCCGCCCAGCCGCGGTGGAAGACGACCCCGGCCCGCTCGCAGGCCACCACCAGCGCCGCGGCCAGCCGCCGCGGGTCGACCTGGTGATCGCCGTCCACCCGCAGGCCCCCGCGTACGCCCGGCGCGAGCATCGGTTCGAGACGCCGGCACTCGCGCCCGGTGAGCCACTCGGACTCCAGGCCCGAGCGGCGCTGCAGGGCATGGAGTTCGCGCAGGTGGGCGCGGTCGTCCGAGTCCAGGGCGACGGCGAGGGTGCCGCAGGCGCGGTATCCGATGTCGCGCCCCGAGGCCTCCTCCAGCTCCGCGGCGAAGGCCGGATAGCGCTCGGCGGAGGCCACATTGAGGGCGAGCAGGGTCTCCTCGCCGTAGTGCAGCTCGGTGACGGCCGCGAGCATGCCCGCCGCGACCTGTGCGGCCCCGCCGCCGGGCTCGGGGTCGGCGAGCGCGATCCGCAGACCGCGCTGCGCGGCCCGCCAGGCCGTGACGAGACCGATGATCCCGCCTCCGACCACGAGGACATCTGAAGAGTTACGTGAATGCATGGGTGTCCAGCCCCTCCCTTCGCCGGCATGACCCGGATCAGGTTCGTACGGTCGGAGGCCGCCCAGCCTCCCTCTCAGCCCGGTACGTCCGGGCTCCCGCGAGTGTTCTACGGTGGCCACCCTAAACCCCGGCCCCAAGGTGCAGTAAGGGAGCATTCGCTGTGGCACGGTCGCTCGACGGACTCGTCCTCTCTCCGGTCGCGGACCAGGCCCCCGGCCAGGTCGGCACCCGGACCCGCTTCACGTACCACGAGCGCGGGGGCCGGATCTGGGCCGAGTACGAGGGTGGCGACATCGTGCACGGGCGGCTCGTCGGCACGCGCGCGGGGGACCGGCTCGACTTCCGTTATGTCCAGCTCAAACAGGACGGACGGACCTCGTCGGGACACTGCGCCTCGGCCGTCGTCGAGCTCCCCGACGGGCGGATCCGGCTGGAGGAGACCTGGGAGTGGGAATCCCAGGAGGGCAGCGGGACGAGCGTCGTCGAACAGTCCCTTTCCTGACGGTCCGTCAGATAGTTAAGGTGGCCGGGTGAGCGAGCAGAGGAAAGTCATCATCGTCGGCGCCGGAATGGCGGGCGTGCAGACCGCCGTGGCCCTGCGTGAACAGGGTTTCGGCGGGAAAGTCACGCTGATAGGGGCCGAGCCGCACCAGCCGTACGACCGGCCACCGCTCTCCAAGGCGGTACTGCTCGGCACGGCGGAGAGCTCCGCCTTCGACGTCGATTTCGAGGCGCTCGGCGTCGAACTGCTCCTGGGGCGCGAGGTCAAGGGTGTACGCCCGCAGGCCCGTGAGCTGGACACCGAGGCCGGCCCCGTCCCGTACGACACCCTCGTCATCGCCACCGGCGCGTACCCGGTGGCACTCCCCGGCACCGAAGGCGTCCCTGGTGTCCATCTGCTCCGTACGCTCGACGACGCAGGACGGCTGCGGCCGGTCCTCGCCGCCAAGCAGGACGTGGTGGTCGTCGGAGCGGGCTGGATCGGCGCGGAGTTCGCGACGGCCGCACGCGAAGCGGGCTGCACGGTGACCGTGGTCGAGGCGGCCGGGCGGCCCCTCGCGGGCGCGCTGCCCGCCGAGATCACCGCGCCCATGACCGACTGGTACGCGGAGAACGGCGTCGAACTCCTCACCGACGCACGGGTCCTGGAGATCGAACCGGGAACGGTCGTCCTGGCGGACGGCCGCAGGCTCTCCGCCGGAGCCGTGGTCGTCGGTATCGGCGCACGGCCCGCCACCGAGTGGCTCGCGGGCTCCGGGATCGCGCTGGGCCCCGACGCCGCGGTCACCGCCGACGCACAGCTGCGGACCTCGCTCCCCGAGGTGTACGCGGTCGGGGACTGCGCCTCCTTCCCCTCCGGCCGGTACGGCGAGCGGCTCCTCATCCACCACTGGGACAACGCGCTGCAGGGGCCGCGCACGGTCGCGGCGAACATCATCGGGGCGGTCCCCGAGACCTACGACCCGGTGCCGTACTTCTGGTCCGAGCAGTTCGGCCGCTTCGTCCAGTACGCGGGCCACCACGCGTCCGCCGACACGATGCTCTGGCGCGGTGACAGCCTGGGCCCCTCGTGGTCGGTGTGCTGGCTGCGCGAGGGCCGGCTGGTCGCGGTGCTCGCCGTGGGGCGTCCCCGCGATCTGGCGCAGGGGCGCAAGCTCATCGAGTCCGGTGCCGTACTGGACCAGGCGCGGATCCCCGATCCTTCCGTACCGCTGAAGGCGGCCGTGGTCCGCTAGCCGGACGGGCATGGCGCAGTACGAGCACGGTGCGCGTCCGCCCGTCGCCCGGCCTGGGGAAACGCAGCAGCGAACTGCTCACCCGGTGCCCGCCGAGCGCGAAGCGCAGCTCGTCCAGGTGCGGGCAGCGGCGGCCGTGCGCGTCGTGCAGCGGATGGACCCGCACCTCGCCGCCGGGGGCGGTCACCCGGACCAGTTCGAGCAGCCCGGCCAGCTGGTCGGCGGGGGAGAAGACCCCGGGATAGGCGAAGAGCAGAAATGAGCTGAGCGCCGTCCCGAAGACGCCGTCGGCGAACGGCAGCCGGGGCAGCCGGGCCGCGACGTAATCACCGGGATGGCGGTCCGCGTCCGCGGCGAACAACGCCCTGGCCCGGTCCCAGCTGCGCAGATACGCCCCGGGGCGGCCGCTCAGCGCGGCAGGGGAGACCTCGGGGGCGGCCACCAGCTGGGCTTCCATCGCGGCCCGGGCCGCCAGCGCGCGGCCGGGGAGCGTGTCCATCGCCGCGTACAGCGGATCCACCGCCACGGCCCTGCCGCCCAGTTGCCGCACCTCGGCCACCAGGCCGGCCGCCCCGCCGGGGCAGTCCAGCAGCGGTCCCGCGGCGAGGGCGCGGGCCAGGGACGCCCTGGTCAGGCCGAACAGCGCGCAGTACTCGTCGAGAGGGCGGGATGTGACCAGGATCTCGCCGGTCCCGTTGATTCCGCTGATCGGAGGCACGCATTCCATGGTCCGATCCGAACATTGGCGTGCTCCATGCGCACCTCAGGAGCAGCCCGGGTATCGACTGTCAGTCTCAGATGGCAGGCTTGTCCCGTGACCGAGATTGACGCAAACATCGATGCTCTCGTCCCTGCGTGGCTGTACCTCCCCGACATCTCCGAAAAGTTCGACATCGAGGTGACGCGGGTGCGTCAGCTGGTGCGGGAAGGCCAGCTGATCGCCGTGCGCCGTGGTGAGAACCGCGCGCTCCAGGTGCCCGCCGCCTTCATTGACGACGGACAGATCGTCAAGGGCCTCGTCGGGCTCCTGACGGTCCTGCGGGACGACGGCTTCAGCGACGAAGAGATGCTGGAGTGGCTCTTCACTCCGGACGAGACCCTGCCGGGTACCCCGGCGCAGGCCCTGAGTGAGAATCGCGGTACGGAGGTGAAGCGCCGGGCCCAGGCGCTCGCTCTCTGACCGAGAAAGACCAAGGGTGCAAGGGTGTACGGACCGGGCCGCAGTGTCCGGTCCGTACACCCGCATCCCTGACCGCACCTCGCACCACCCATGGGGGAACGCTCGATGTCCACGGCACAAGCTCCTGAGCTGCTGTCCGATGCCCGGCTGTATCTGTGCACGGACGCACGCAAGCGCCAGGGCGACCTCCCCGAGTTCCTCGACGCCGTCCTCACGAGCGGTGTCGACATCGTGCAGCTGCGCGACAAGGGCATGGAGGCCGCCGAGGAACTGGAGCACCTCCAGGTCTTCGCCGACGCCTGCCGCCGGCACGGCAAGCTCCTCGCGGTGAACGACCGCGCGGACGTCGCCCACGCCATCGGCGCCGACGTGCTGCACCTGGGCCAGGGCGACCTCCCGGTCCCCGCGGCCCGCGCGATCCTCGGCCGGGACGTACTGATCGGCCGCTCCACGCACGCCGAGTCCGAGGTGGACGCGGCGGCGGCCGAGGTCGGCGTGGACTACTTCTGCACCGGACCCTGCTGGCCCACCCCGACCAAGCCCGGCCGGTACGCCCCCGGGCTCGGGCTTGTCAGGTACGCGGCCGCGCTCACCACCCTGCGCCCCTGGTTCGCCATCGGCGGGATCGACGCGGCCAACCTCGACGAGGTGCTGGACGCGGGCGCGCGCAGGGTCGTCGTCGTACGGGCGATCACCGAGGCGGACGACCCGGCAGCGGCGGCGGCGGATCTCGCGAAGAGGGTCAGGGCCCGTAACTCTTAAGTGTCCGAAGCGTGGACAAGTAACGGACAAAGAGGGCAATTCGTAGGGCTTCGGTTGGGTGGGAGGTCGGCCCTGACTACGCTGCGGACATGGCCTTCGGCACAGCTTCCACCAGGACTGACGGCGCACGGACCGTGCGCGACTATCTCGCGACCGGTAAGACGTCGTACTCCTTCGAGTTCCCGGCGCCCAAGACCGCGAAGGGCGAGCGGAACCTGTGGAACGCGCTGCGTCGTATCGAGGCGGTGGCGCCCAGCTTCGTCTCCGTGACGTACGGCGCGGGCGGCACCTCGCGCGAGGGCACTGTGCGGGCCACCGAGCAGATCACCTCGAACACCACGCTCACCCCGGTCGCGCACCTCACGGCGGTGGACCACTCCGTCGCCGAACTGCGCAACATCATCGGCCAGTTCGCCGACGCGGGGATCCGCAACATCCTCGCCGTGCGCGGCGACCCGGCCGGTGACCCGCTCGGCGAGTGGGTACAGCACCCCCAGGGCGTGCTGTACGCGGCCGACCTGGTCCGCCTCATCAAGGAGTCCGGCGACTTCTGCGTGGGCGTCGCCGCCTTCCCCGAGATGCACCCGCGCTCCGCGGACTGGGACAGCGATATCCGTCACTTTGTCGACAAGTGCCGGGCGGGCGCCGACTACGCCATCACGCAGATGTTCTTCGACCCGGAGAGCTATCTGCGGCTGCGTGACCGCGTCTCCGCCGCAGGCTGCGAGACTCCGATCATCCCCGAGGTCATGCCGGTCACCACGGTCCGGATGCTGGAGCGGCTGCCGCAGCTCTCCACCGCGGTCTTCCCGCCCGTACTGAAAGATCGCATCCTCGCCGCCAAGGACGACCCCGCGGCTGTACGCTCCATTGGCATCGAGTTCGCCACAGAATTCTGTGCGAGGCTGCTTGCCGAGGGAGTCCCCGGGATGCACTTCATTACGCTGAACAACTCCACGGCGACCCTCGAAATCTACGAGAATCTCGGACTGCACCAGCAGTCGTGACCGGCTGTACCCGCCCCACACCCGGGCGGCGGCCGTAGGAGAGGGGCGGGCATGGGCTGGACGGTCCTCTATATCGCGTTCGGGCTGGTCGCACTGTGGCTGCTGGGCGAGGTGCTGCTCCAGTACAAGGCGCGGCTGCGCTGGCGTCTGGTGGCCTTCGTCGGTTTCCTCGGTGTGGTCATCGGTGTGCTCCTGGCCAATGTGCTCGTGATCGCGCTCGGCGCCGTGACCTTCGCGCTCGGCCAGACCTACGTCACGATGTCCTTCCGCCGCGGGTTCTCCACGGGCTGGGCGATCGGCGGCGGCCCCGGGGCCAGCCGCCGTCGCAGGGGCGGTGGTGAGTCGGACGCACAGGAGCCGACGCTCCAGGTCTCCGACCTCTCGTACGAACAGACCGGTTACGGCACTTCGGGCTTCGAGACACCCGGTTTCGAGGCACCCGGATTCGAGACGCAGGGCTTCGAGACCGCGTCCTTCGATGCGCCCGCGTACGGCAGCGCCATGGCCGCCGACCCCGCCGCGGTCTACGCCCCGCAGCCGATGCCGGACGACACCGGGCAATACGGCATATACAGCGAGGCGGCCTTCGGGGCCAACGCGCAGGCCCAGTACGGGAATCACGACGCCTACTCCGGCTACGACCAGCAGCAGGGCCAGCAGGGC
>NZ_JAFLRJ010001506.1 GCF_017315755.1 Streptomyces beijiangensis | reverse complement strand
TACGGACCGCCGGGACGCCGAAGGACTCGGCGAGTGCGACGAAGTCCGGGCCGGTCAGTTCGGTGCCCGTGGGCTCGCCGAAGGCGTCGGTCATGTACTCGCGCAGGATGCCGTAGCCGCCGTCGTCCACGATCAGCCAGGTGACGGGGAGGTCGTACTGGCGGGCCGTGGCCAGCTCGGCGAGGGAGTACATGGCGCCGCCGTCGCCCGAGACGGCGAGGACCGGGGTCGTGCGGTCGGCGCTGGCGGCGCCGAGCGCGGCGGGGAAGGCGTAGCCGAGGCCGCCGGCGCCCTGGGCGGAGTGGAGGTGGTTGTGGCGCTTGGCGTCGAAGGCTGACCAGGCCCAGTAGGCGAGGATCGTCATGTCCCAGAAGGTGGGCGAACTCTCCTCGAACTACCACACGTTCGCGCCGCGC
>NZ_JAFLRJ010001505.1 GCF_017315755.1 Streptomyces beijiangensis | reverse complement strand
GAGGTCGTCTTCCCAATCTCCACCTACGGTTCGGCCATGGCGGCGCTGTTCACCAACCTCTCGCTGTGGATCGGCGCCTTTGTGCTGATGGTGATCCTGAAGCTGGAGGTGGACGGCGAGGGTGTGCCGGGGCTGACGGTGCGCCAGGGCTACCTGGGGCGCTGGCTGTTCCTGGCGGTGATCAGCGCGCTGCAGGGCCTGCTGGTGACCGCGGGGAACCTGATCATCGGCGTGCAGACCGTCAACGCGGTGGCGTTCATGTTCACGGGCATGCTGATCGCGTTGGCGTACCTC
>NZ_JAFLRJ010001504.1 GCF_017315755.1 Streptomyces beijiangensis | reverse complement strand
CCCTAGCGGCCCTCGAAGTCCGGGCTGCTCACTGCCCGTACGGGCCCCGCCCCAGCTGCTCCCGCACCGGCACCACCGGCGCGTTCACCACGTTCCGCCGCTGCCAGTTCGCCCCGTCCACGACCATCGTGTGCCCCGACACGAACCGGGCGTAGGGCGAGGCCAAGAACGTCGCCGCCCACCCCAGCTCCCGCGCCTGGCCCACCCGCAGCGCGGGCTGGCGCGACGCCTTGTCGTCGTCCGTCCGCTCCAGATGCCCCCGTATCGCCTCCGGCAGGTCCGCATGCGGGAAGAGCCCCGGCACCAGACCGTTGACCTGGATGCCGTACGGAGCCCACTCGACGGCCAGGGTCTCCACCAGGTTCTTCACGCCCGCCTTGGCGGCCGCCGAGTGGGCGAACCCCGGGCCGCCCGTCCAGGCGTATGA
>NZ_JAFLRJ010001503.1 GCF_017315755.1 Streptomyces beijiangensis | reverse complement strand
CGAGGCGCCGGCCGGACCTCCGCTCCGCTACTCCTTCGCCCTGCGGCTCAGCCAGTTCCGCCAGGACCTCTGGGGTGGTTCCGCCTCGCCTTTCGGCGGCGGTTGGTGCGGCATGGGCGTATTCCCGTCCGGGTGGGGCGCACTGCCTGTCTCCCGGGCCTCGTCCAGTGCGAGGATCAGGCTCATCCGGTGCCACAGCAGCTCGTCCGGG
>NZ_JAFLRJ010001502.1 GCF_017315755.1 Streptomyces beijiangensis | reverse complement strand
GTCCTGCATCGGGAAGTACGTCTGTCCGGGCGCCGCCTTACCGGCGAGCGAGGGCACGAGCGGCGGCTGCTCCGCGATCCTCGGCAGGTTCTCGTGGGTGAGGACCGCGAGTACGCCTTCCTCGGCCGTTGCGGCGCTCGTGTCGATCCCGGTGACCCGTCCGGCGGCGATGCGGGAGCCGACCACGTAGGCGTACGCCGTGTCCGGGAGGGGGATCTCGGTGGAGTAGTGCGCGCCCCCGGTGACCTTGGGGCGGCCGTCGACGCGGTCGAGGGGCTGTCCGATGGCGGACGGTTTCGTCGTCGTGGTCATGGCGGGCTCCCGGTCCCGGGTCCGTGCTCGGGCCCGGATCCCGTTCCGTCGCTCAGCAGGTCGAGGGTGCGGACGACGGCGCGCTGCGCGAGTTCGACC
>NZ_JAFLRJ010001501.1 GCF_017315755.1 Streptomyces beijiangensis | reverse complement strand
ACCGAGAACGGACAGCGAGGAAGAAGTCAAGGCCAAGTCCACCGAACCGCGAGGCGGCCAAGCTGAAGAGCGGCTTCAGGCGGCTCGCCGCACGCGGCGTGATCCTGGTCATCGCCGGCCTCACCGGTCTCGTCCGCACCGGCGTCGCCCCTCTGACGACGATGGTGCCGTTCGGCCGGCTGCTGCTGATCGGTGGCATGGTCTCGCCGCTGCACGCCGTCCGGG
>NZ_JAFLRJ010001500.1 GCF_017315755.1 Streptomyces beijiangensis | reverse complement strand
GGCCTGCTGACCGCGACGACCGACACCACCGCGGCGGTCGCGCAGTCCGACGCCGTCGTGGTCGTCGTGCCGCTCTTCGTGGACGCCGAGGGCACGCCGGACTTCGGCTGGATGGACTCCGCGACCAAGGCGATCGCCGCCGGCCTTGAGGCCCAGCATCGGCGCGCAGGGGGTGCGGGTGGTGCCGACCGGCAGGGTGGACTCGTAGCTGGCGAGCGTGGCAGGCTTGAGGCCGGCG
>NZ_JAFLRJ010001499.1 GCF_017315755.1 Streptomyces beijiangensis | reverse complement strand
CGAGCGCGGGCGGCAGGCGCTTGGCGGGCGGGGCGTCGCCCAGGTCGGCGAGACGGCCCAGGAGCGCGGCCGCGGCGACCGTCTCCACCACGGGCCCGGGGACCGCGTGACGGCCCAGCTCCACAAAAGCGGCGGCCAGTTCCACGGGGAGCGGGCCCACGCCCTCGTACGCCTCGGGAACCGCCAGCGCGAAGACCCCCGCGTCCGCGAGCCGCGACCACAGGGCCAGGCCGGGCGCAGGGTCCCCGGGCCCGTGGTGGAGACGGTCGCCGCGGCCGCGCTCCTGGGCCGTCTCGCCGACCTGGGCGACGC
>NZ_JAFLRJ010001498.1 GCF_017315755.1 Streptomyces beijiangensis | reverse complement strand
TCTGCTCGTACAGGTTCAGATAGTGGTCGTAGAGCGCGGCGTACGTGGGGCCGTGTGCCGGGTCGGGGGTGACCGTGGATTCGATGGGGTTCCATGTGGCGATGTCCTCGCGGTGCGCGAGGCCGACGCCCACGGCGGCGAGGAACGCGTCGCCGTACGCGGCGCCGACGGTGTAGCGGGGCACCTGCTGCTCGCGGCCCGTGACGTCGGAGACGATCCGCGTCCACAGCTCGCGTGCCCCGCCGCCCACCGCGACGAGTCTGCGCGGGTCGCCGCCCGCCTCGGTCATCGCGGCCAGGTTGTGCCGTACGCCGAAGGCCGTGGCCTCCAGCGCGGCCCGGTACAGGTGCGCGCGTCCGTGCCGGAGGG
>NZ_JAFLRJ010001497.1 GCF_017315755.1 Streptomyces beijiangensis | reverse complement strand
CCCTGCTCGCCAAGGCCGCGCGCAGCAGCTCCACCTCCTGGTCGACGACCTTGTTCTCGCCGCTCGGCTGCGCCGAGGCGTAGCGGTTGTGCACCACGAGGACGTACATGCTCAAGTCACCTCCCGATCCCGGGCCCAGCGCGGGATACGTCGTCGAAGAGTTGCGGGCGCCGAGAGGGGGTCGGCCTCGGCAGGTGCCGCCAACAGCGAGGCGGCCAGGGCCAGATGCAGCAGGTACGGCGAGGCGTCGCCGAGGCCGGCCTCGGTG
>NZ_JAFLRJ010000158.1 GCF_017315755.1 Streptomyces beijiangensis | reverse complement strand
TCGCCTCGGTGATCGCGATCCCCAGCCGCCCCGCGAGATGGTCGTAACAGGTCCGCCCCCGCGCCAGCGCTGCCTGCGCGTTCACCGCCCGCAGCCCGCGCGGCGCCGCACCGCCCGGCCCCTCGCCCGCGTACGCGGCCAGCTCCTCCACCAGATGCGCGACCCGCGCGTCCGCCAGTCGTACGTACCGGTGCCGCCCCTGCCGCTCCTCGGCCAGCAGCCCGCCCGCGATCAGCTTCCCCAGGTGCTCGCTCGCGGTCGACGCGGCCACGCCCGCGGACCTGGCCAGCTCACCGGCGGTCCATGCCCGCCCATCCAGCAGTGCGAGGCAGAACCCCGCACGGGTCTCATCGGCAAGAAGCGCGGCAAACGAAGCAAGCTCTCTGGCAGCCATACGACCAGTCTCCGTCAGCGACCCTTCGGCGCGGACCGAAGCGTCATGTCACCGCTGTGTCTTTTCACCGAAGGTTTCGTACTGCAGTGCGAGCCCGTCCACCAGTGCCCGCAGCCCCGTCTCGAAGGCCCCTTCGTCGACCTTCTCCTGCCGCTCGGCCAGCAGATGCGCCTGTCCGAGGTGCGGATAGTCGGCCGGATCGTACGCATCCCGGTCGTCCACGAACCCCCGCGCGAAGGACCCGAGCGCCGACCCGGTGATGAAGTACCGCATCAGTGCACCGATGTACGTCGCCTGGGCGGGCGGCCACCCCGCCCGCACCATCGCCCCGAAGACCGCGTCGGCCACCCGCAGACCGGCAGGCCGCCGCCCCGGCCCGCGGGCCAGCACCGGCACCACGTTCGGGTGGTCGGTGAGCACGCCCCGGTAGGAGACCGCCCAGTCGTGCAGAGCGTCACTCCAGCCCCGCGCGTCACCCTCGTCGAACATCGACAGATCGATCCGCGCGGACAGTGCGTCGGCGACCGCGTCCAGGATCTCGTCCTTGTTGCGGAAGTGGTTGTAGAGCGAGGGTCCGCTGACCCCCAGCTCGGCGGCGAGCCGGCGCGTGGAGACGGCGTCGAGCCCCTCGGAGTCCACCAGGGCGCTCGCTGTCTCGACGATGCGCTCCCGGCTGAGCAGGGGCTTGCGTGGGCGGGCCATGGCGCACATAGTAGGCCCTGCAGCCAAGAAACTAGCAGTGCTAATTAAAAGAGGTGTCCGAGGATGAACCTGGAGCTCAGCGAGGAGCAGTCCGCAGTCCGGCAGCTCGCCAAGGACTTCGTCGCCCGCGAGATCGCCCCGCACGTCGTCGAGTGGGACCGCGCCGAGAACGTGGACCGCTCCATCGTCAAGAAGCTCGGCGCACTCGGCTTTCTCGGCCTCACGATCCCCGAGGAGTACGGCGGCTCCGGCGGCGACCACCTCGCGTACTGCCTCGTCACCGAGGAGCTCGGCCGCGGCGACTCCTCCGTCCGCGGCATCGTCTCCGTATCCCTCGGCCTGGTCGCCAAGACCATCGCCCACTGGGGCACCGAGGAGCAGAAGCGTCAGTACCTCCCCGGTCTCACCTCCGGCGAGCTGATCGGCTGCTTCGGCCTCACCGAGCCCGGCACGGGATCCGACGCGGGCAACCTCACCACCCGCGCGGTCCGCGAGGGCGACGACTACGTCATCAACGGCTCCAAGATGTTCATCACCAACGGCACCTGGGCCGATGTGGTCCTCCTTTTCGCCCGCTCCACCGACGCCCCCGGCCACATGGGCATCTCGGCCTTCCTGGTCCCCACCGATACACCCGGCCTCACCCGTACCACCATCCACGGCAAGCTGGGCCTGCGCGGCCAGGCCACCGCCGAGCTGAACTTCGAGGACGTGCGCGTCCCCGCCTCCGCGATGATGGCCCCCGAGGGCAAGGGCTTCTCGGTCGCGATGTCGGCCCTGGCCAAGGGCCGGATGTCGGTCGCGGCGGGCTGTGTGGGGATAGCCCAGGCGGCCCTGGACTGCGCGCTCAAGTACGCCGGCGAACGCGAGCAGTTCGGGAAGACGATCGCCCACCACCAGCTCGTCCAGGAGCTGATCACCGACATCTCCGTCGACGTGGACGCCGCCCGGCTCCTCACCTGGCGCGTCGCCGACCTGATCGACCGCGGCAAGCCCTTCGTCACCGAGGCCTCCACGGCCAAGCTCTTCGCCTCGGAGGCCGCCGTACGGGCCGCCAACAACGCCCTGCAGGTCTTCGGCGGCTATGGCTTCATCGACGAGTACCCGGCGGGCAAGCTGCTCCGCGACGCCCGCGTGATGACCCTCTACGAGGGCACCAGCCAGATCCAGAAGCTGGTCATAGGCCGCGCCCTGACGGGGGTCTCCGCTTTCTGAAGCACTGAGGCCCCGAGGTTCTGAGTAGGGCGCTGAGTACGAGAGCGGATGTGGCCCGGGCGGCATCCGCCTCATGCTGTCCGTCATGAGTGAGACACCGGTCAAGCAGCAGAACTCCGGGGCGTACTACGGCCAGGCCGTCGCCTCCTTCTCCGTCGCCATCGCCGCCACGGCCATCGGCATCTTCCAGCTGGACGCCAACGCCTGGGTGCGCGCCTTCCTCGCCATCGCCGTCCTCTACCTCACCACCTCCGCCTTCACCCTCGCCAAGGTGATCAGGGACCGGCAGGAGGCCGGGCAGATCGTGAGCCGCGTCGACCAGGCCCGCCTGGAGCAGCTGCTCACCGGGCACGACCCCCTCAGGAAGCTCTAAGCGCTTGCTCAGCTTCAAGGTATGGTGTCCCTCCTGGACAGATGCCGGAAGGGGCGCGCAATGGGCACGGTGGAGGAGACCGTCGACGGCGAGGACAAGCCGTGGGCGGAGGTCGGCCCCGAGGCGGCCCGCAGGCTGCTCGTCGCCGCCGTCGAGGCTTTCGCCGAGCGCGGCTACCACGCCACCACCACCCGTGACATCGCAGGCCGCGCCGGTATGAGCCCGGCCGCGCTCTACATCCACTACAAGACCAAGGAAGAGCTGCTCCACCGGATCAGCCGGATCGGCCACGAGAAGGCCCTGGAGATCCTGGAGACGGCGGCGGACGCCGAGGGCACGGCCGCCGAGCGGCTCGCCATGGCCGTACGTCACTTCGTGCGCTGGCACGCCGGGCACCACATGACGGCACGCGTCGTGCAGTACGAACTCGACGCGCTCGGCCCCGAGCACCGTACCGAGATCATCGAACTGCGCCGGCGGAGCGACGCGGCCGTGCGCCGCATCATCAACGACGGTGTCGAGGCGGGGGAGTTCGACGTCCCGTACGTCCCCGGTACCGCCCTCGCCGTGCTCTCGCTCTGTATCGACGTGGCCCGCTGGTTCAACGTCGAAGGCCGCAGGACGCCAGACGAGGTCGGCGCGTTCTACGCCGACCTCGTCCTGCGCATGGTCTCCGCCCGGAAGCCGGAAGCAGAACCCAGGGGCGCGGCTCAGAAGTAGTAGCGGGAGACCGACTCGGCGACGCAGACCGGCTTGTCGGCGCCCTCGCGCTCGACGGTGACGGAGGCCGTCACCTGCACGCCGCCGCCCGCCTCGGAGACATCGGTCAGCACGGCGGTCGCCCGCAGGCGTGAGCCGACCGGCACGGTCGAGGGGAAACGGACCTTGTTGGTGCCGTAGTTGATGCCCATCTTCATGCCCTCGACCCGCAGGATCTGCGGTACGAGCGTCGGCAGCAGCGACAGCGTCAGATAGCCGTGCGCGATGGTTGTGCCGAACGGTCCGGCCGCGGCCTTCTCCGGGTCCACATGGATCCACTGGTGGTCACCGGTGGCCTCCGCGAACAGATCGATCCGCTTCTGTTCGATCTCCAGCCAGTCGCTGTGCCCCAGCTGCTCGCCGACCCCGGCCCGCAGCTCCTCCGCCGACGTGAAGATCCTCGGCTCTGCCATGTCCCAGTCCCTGCCTTCCCAGCGTCCAATGCGATGTCTAAGCGCTTGCTCAGCATCGTGGGACGGAGCCGCTCCTGTCAACGACGGGCGGTGCGGTCGAAGCAGTAGTGTTCGAGGAGTGCCGCAGATTCCAGAGAAGATCCACGAGCTCACGGTCGGCCAGCTGTCCGCACGCAGCGGCGCCGCCGTCTCCGCCCTCCATTTCTACGAGGCCAAGGGCCTGATCAGCAGCCGCAGGACCTCGGGCAATCAGCGCCGCTACGGCCGCGACGCCCTGCGCCGCGTGGCCTTCGTACGAGCGGCCCAGCGGGTCGGCATCCCGCTCGCCACGATCAGGGGCGCCCTCGCCGAACTTCCCGAGGAGCGCACCCCCAACCGCGAGGACTGGACCCGGCTCTCGGCGGCCTGGCGCTCCGAACTCGACGAGCGCATCAAACAGCTCGGCCGCCTGCGCGACCACCTCAGCGACTGCATCGGCTGTGGCTGCCTCTCCCTCGAGACCTGCGTCCTCTCCAACCCGGACGACGTCTTCGGTGACCGCCTCACCGGCTCGCGCCTTCTCCCGGAGCGCCCGATGTCCTAGGCGGTCCGGTGCGGCGCGGCCGGCCGCGCTCACGCCGCTGACGCCAGTTCCCTGCGCTGTACTTCCCTGCGGCTTTTCGACCGGGCGATCGCCTCGGACGTCAGTACGGGTTGCGGCACCAGAATCCCGCAGCCCGTGCAGACGGGTCCCGACCACGGATCGTGGGCCAGGTCCTGGGTCCACACGACCGAAGACCCTCCACAGACGGGGCAGACCGCGCCCGGATCCGCCCGAAGGGCGGAAATCAGCCGTCGCAGCACCTCGGCCAGGGGCGCGGAAGGGTGTACGGCGGGGTCGGCGCACCACGCCACCCCGCACCCTCCCCAGGTGCGCCGGTGCCAGTCGTCGAAGGATCCAGGACGGCGCAGTCCGTCGTGCTTCTCGCGCCTGCGGCGCTCCGCGAAATCCGCCTCGTAGGCGAGCCAGACGGCCCGCGCCTCTTCGAGTTCGTCGAGCGCGGCCACCAGCCGCGCCGGATCGGGATCCCGGTCCTCGGGTTCGATCCGATGCCTGGAACACAGATGGTCCCAGGTCGCCCGGTGCCCGTACGGGGCAAACCTCTCCAGGCATTTGCGCAGCGAATACCTCCGCAGCGCAAGGTCGTTGCGCGGATCGCGCACCTGTCTCGCGAGACTCCGGAAACCGGCCATCGCACGTCCACCTCCGTCGCTGGTACTTCGGCGTTGAGGAATAGACGTACGACTGCCCGTTTTGGCTCCATCCAATTTCGGATGGCCGACATTACCGGTGGGCACTTCGGGTGGGAGTGTGGTGATGGAGAAAAGGTGACGCATGTTCACCTTACCGGCGGGTCACCTCCCCAGTAGCGTCCGGCGCATCGGCCCTCACAAGGAGCACGCATGCGACCACGCACCGCAAAGCTCAGAACTGCCGTCGCCGCAGCGGCATTCGCCCTCGGCGCGGCCCTGCTGGCGCCACTGCCACAGGCGAGTGCGGCAGACCCGGCCCCGGTCACCGACTACTGCACGGGGCAGTGCAACGACATCCTGCCGCCGGGGGAGAACGGCAACGCCACCCTCGCCGAGATCCTCGCCCACCGCGCACTGGGCACCCGCCCTGCCCACAGCGCCGACCAGATGGGCCCGTACGACGCCCTGGCGGCCGGCGCGGGATCCCTCACCGACGCGAAGCTGAACGACTTCTTCAACGACGCCTCCTTCGGCGTCCCCGCAGGCCAGGTCGAGTCCGTCACCAGGCCGCGCGACGACGTCTCCATCACCCGCGACAAGAAGACGGGCGTCCCGCACATCAAGGGCACCACCCGTTACGGAACCGAGTTCGGCGCCGGTTACGCGGCCGGCCAGGACCGCCTCTGGCTCATGGACCTCTTCCGCCACATCGGCCGCGGCGAGCTCACCTCCTTCGCGGGCGGCGCCCTCGCCAACCAGGGCCTGGAGCAGGAGTTCTGGCCGCAGGCCCCGTACACCGAGCAGGACCTCCAGGACCAGGTCGACTACATCGCCACCACCCAGGGCGAGCGCGGCAAACAGGCCATGGCCGACGCGCAGGCGTACGTCGACGGGATCAACTCCTACCGCCAGAAGTCCAAGGACGGCCGCTACTTCCCCGGCGAGTACGTCCTGACGGGCAAGATCAACGCGATCACCAACTCCGGTGAGATCCAGCCCTTCAAGGTCACCGACATGATCGCGCTCGCCTCGGTCGTCGGCGGTCTCTTCGGCGGCGGCGGAGGCGGCGAGGTCCAGGCCGCGATCTCGCTGCTCGCCGCCCAGCAGAAGTACGGGCTCACCGAGGGCACCAAGGTCTGGGAGTCCTTCCGGATGCGCAACGACCCGGAGGCGACCCTCACCGTCCATGACGGCACCAGCTTCCCGTACGCGACGAAACCGGCCACCCCGCGCGGCACCGCGATGCCCGACGCCGGCTCGGTGAAGTCCGAACCCCTCGTCTACGACCGTACGGGCGGCGCGAAGACCGCCGCCAAGACCCCGGTCAGCGCCCCCGCCAAGCTCAAGCCGCTGCAGGGCATGTACGACAAGGGTGTGCTGCCCGCAGACCTGTTCAGCCAGAAGAAGGGCATGTCCAATGCCCTGGTCGTCTCCGGGCAGCACACGGCGAGCGGCAACCCCGTCGCCGTCTTCGGTCCGCAGACCGGCTACTTCCTGCCCCAGCTCCTGATGCTCCAGGAGCTCCAGGGGCCGGGCATCAGCGCCCGGGGCGTCTCCTTCGCGGGCGTCGGCATGTACATCCAGCTGGGCCGCGGCCAGGACTACGCCTGGTCGGCCACCTCGGCGGGCCAGGACATCACCGACACCTATGCCGTCGAGCTCTGCCAGGACGACACCCACTACCTCTACCGGGGCGTCTGCACCCCGATGGAGAAGATGGAGCGGATCAACTCCTGGAAGCCCACGGTCGCGGACTCGACAGCCGCAGGCTCCTACCGGATGCAGGTCTGGCGTACGAACTACGGCATCGTCACCCACCGCGCCACGGTTGGCGGCAAACCCGTCGCGTACACCTCACTGCGCTCCACCTACCGCCACGAGGCCGACTCCATCGTCGGCTTCCAGATGCTCAACGACCCGTCGTACGTGAAGGACGCCAAGACCTTCCAGCAGGCCGCCGACCACATCGGCTACGCCTTCAACTGGTTCTACGCGGACTCCCGCGAGGCGGCGTACTTCAACAGCGGGATGAACCCGGTGCGCGCCGACGGCGTGGACGCGTCCTTCCCGGTCAAGGCCGAGCAGGCGTACGAGTGGAAGAGCTTCGACCCGGCCCGTAACACCATGGAGCTCACCCCGGCCGCCCAGCACCCGCAATCGGTCGGCCAGGACTACTACGTCTCGTGGAACAACAAGCAGGCCAAGGACTTCACTTCGGCCGGTTTCGGCAACGGCCCGGTCCACCGTGTCGACCTCCTGGGGGACCGCGTTGCGGCCCTCGTCAGGCAGGGCGGCGTCACCCGCGCATCGCTCACCCGGGCGATGGCTCAGGCCGCCGTCACCGATCTGCGCGGCGAGGACGTCCTGCCCGAGCTGCTGCAGGTCCTGCGGTCCAAGCCGGTCACCGATCCCGCCGCCGCCCAGGCGATCCAGCAGCTGGAGTCCTGGTCGGCCGACGGCGCCCAGCGCAAGGAGAACGCACAGAGCTCGCACGTCTACACCCACCCGGACGCTGTGCGGATCATGGACGCCTGGTGGCCGCTGCTGGTGGCGGCCGAGTTCAAGCCGGGCCTGGGCGACGACCTCTACACGAAGCTCACCGCCAACCTCTCCGTCGACCAGGCGCCTTCCGCGAGCCAGGGCCCGACCGGCGGACACGCCGGGTCGGCCTTCCAGTACGGCTGGTGGAGCTATGTCGACAAGGACATCCGTACGGTCCTGGGGCAGCCCGTGCAGGGCTGGCTCCCCAAGTCCCTCTGCGGCGGCGGCGACCCGAGCGCCTGCCGCGACGCGCTGCTCACCACCCTCACCCAGGCCGCGGCCAAGACCCCGGCCCAGGTCTACCCCGGGGACGACAGCTGCTCCGCCGGTGACCAGTGGTGCTCGGACGCGATCATCCACCGTCCGCTGGGCGGCCTGAAGTTCTGGCCGATGCAGTGGCAGAACCGCCCGACGTACCAGCAGGTCGTCGAATTCCCCTCCCACCGCTAGCAGTTCACACGGCGGGCCGGATCACGCGGAACCGATCCGGCCCGCCGCGAGCACCACCTTCGCCAGCTCCTCGTGGCAGATGTCGCTGTGCGCACCGCTGGGCGGCCCTCCATTGCGTACGACGGCGGCCGCGTCGACGTTCACACACCCGGAGCCGGGGAAGGTCCCGCCCAGCGCGCTCTGCAGCGTGAGCCGGACGGTGTCGTCCACGGACTGGATGCCGTCGTGGCCGAGCGCACCCCAGCGCGGGTCGTCCGCGACGGCGCCCGCCGAGTCCCCGGCCAGCCGCGAGGCGATCGGGTAGATCACCCCGAGCGCTGAGTCGAACCGCGAGTAGCAGCTCACCACCGGCCCGTCGACCCGCGACTGCATCCCGGCCAGCGCCCCGCCGGCGGCGAACGCGTAGTGCGAGAAGGCCCCTTCGAGCAGCGTCAGGGACCGCACATTGTGTACGCCCCCGGGCAGCCCGCGCAGCCCGAAGGAGACGAGCCTCGCCCCCTGGCTGTGCCCGATCAGATGCACCCGCATCCCGGGCCTGGCCTGGGCGAGGTGCCCCAGCAGCGGTCCGAGCCCCAGCTGCCCGACGGTCCCGGCGCGCCGCTTCATCGAGTAGTACGTGGCCTGCCGCAGCAGCTCCTTCGCCCCGCCCCACAGCCGCTTCAGCCCACCGCCGAAGAGCGTCTGCGGATCGGCCCCGGTCTCGGCCAGCGCGTCGCTGAACAGGGTGCAGATGCTCAGCGTGTCCTCGTACAGCATCGCCGGATCGCTCTGCGGGCCGTCGTCCACACCGGTGTCGGAGGCGAACCGTGCGTCCGGTCCCTGGACCGGTACCTCCACCAACTGCCGGATCAGCAGCCCGAATTCATCGAAGGCCCCGCGCTCCTCCGGCTGCTCGGCCAGCAGCTCCGCCAGCCGCTGGACCGTGTCCTCCCGGTCCGGGAAGAGGTGCAGCAGCGACCGCAGCGACTCCGGGTCGAGACCCGGTCCCGCCGCCACGGCCGACTGGTGCTTGAAATCCGGGATCGGTTCGTCCGCGAAGGACATCGAGGGCCAGAGGATGCCCGCGTAGCCGGCCCGGACGCCCCGGGCGCCCGTGAGCAGCCCGGGAACCGGGGAGAAGAACCGCCGGTAGAGCGCGGTGGCGCCCTTGCGGCTGCTGTTCCAGCCGTGCGCGAACATCAGCAGATCCGTGACATCCAGACCCGCCAGCGCGTCGCGCTCCTGAGGATTCGCATCGCCGTCGGAGTCGAAGGTGATCTCCCGGTACGGCTCCACATCCGTGTCTGTCATAAATCGCAGCATCCTGCGGAATACGACTCAGTGATAGGCCAGATACCTCTTCCGTACGGCCCGGAAAGCGGCCAGTTCGCCCTGCCAGGCCGCGACCACCTCGTCGGTGGAGGCCCCCGCGTCGATCATGGTGCGGACCTGCGTGGATCCCGTCAGCTTGTCGATCCAGTTGTCGGGCCGCCAGAGGAAGCCGTCCCACACCTGTTTGGCGGTCACCAGCAGCCCGATCGCGGTGCGCACCGGGTCGAACGACTCGCGGTCCTGGACGTGCAGCTGGACCCCGCCGACCGTCTTCCCCTGGAACTTGGAGAAGGTCGGGGCGAAGTACGCCTCCCGGAAGCGCACCCCCTCAAGACCCAGTGCGTTCGCCGCCGCGGCCCACTTCCCGTCGATGCCCTCCGCGCCGAGGAGCTCGAACGGCCGTGTCGTACCCCGCCCTTCGGAGAGGTTCGTCCCCTCGAAGAGACACGTCCCGGAGTAGACCAGCGCCGTGTCGGCCGTCGGCATGTTGGGGCTCGGCGGCACCCACGGCAGCCCTGTCGTGTCGAAGAAGTCGCGCCGCCGCCACCCCGACATCAGCACGGTCTCCAGCTCCACCGGCTTCGCCAGGAACTCGCCGTTGAAGAGGCGCGCCAGCTCGGTCACGGTCATGCCGTGCGCCTGGGAGATCGGCTTGCGCCCCACGAACGTCGCGAACTCCGGGTGCATGACGGGCCCCAGCGCCGCCCGCCCGGTCACCGGGTTGGGCCGGTCGAGTACGACGAAGCGCTTGCCCGCGAGTGCGGCCGCCTCCATGCAGTCGTACAGCGTCCAGATGTACGTGTAGAAGCGCGCGCCCGCGTCCTGGATGTCGAAGACGACCGTGTCCACGCCGGAGGCGGTGAAGATGTCCGCGAGCGGCTGTCCGCTCTTGGTGTACGTGTCGTAGACGGGCAGCCCCGTCGCCGGGTCGTCGTAGCGCCCCTCGGAGCCGCCCGCCTGGGCCGTTCCCCTGAACCCGTGCTCGGGCCCGAAGACGGCGGTCAGGTTCACCCGCGGGTCGGGGTGCATGACGTCCACGATGTGGCGCACGTCCTGGGTGATGCCCGTCGGATTGGTGACGATCCCGACCTTCTGCCCTGCCAGCAGCCGGTACCCGTCGGCGGCCAGCCGGTCGAAACCGGTCCGGATCCGGTTGTGCGCGGCGGCCGTACCCGCACCGGAGGCCACCACGCCCACAGCCCCGACCGCGCCGCCCGCGGCCAGCAAACCCCTTCTGGACAGGCTCACTTGACTACCTCCTTGATCGCGCCGACTGTCATGGCCACGCAGGCTAGCGCCCGCACACCTTCCGCAGGTACATACCGACCGGTTAGTCTGCTGAGGCACTCAAGGGAGAGGCAGGTCCAGATGAGCACGGTCCAGGGCAAGGGCGTCGTCGTCACAGGAGCAGGCGGTGGGATCGGGGCCGCGCTGGCCCGCAGGTTCGCCGCGGAGGGCGCCAGAGTCGTGGTCAACGACCTGGACCCGGCGAAGGCCAAGGCGGCCGCCGAGGCCATCGGGGCGATCCCGCTGCCGGGCGACGCCTCCGGAATCGTCGACGAGGCCCGTGAGGCCCTCGGCGGGACCATCGACATCTACTGCGCCAACGCGGGCCTCGGCTCGGGCGGCGACGCCTTCGCCGACGAGGACGTCTGGGCCTCCGCCTGGGACGTCAATGTGATGGCCCATGTGCGTGCGGCCCGCGCACTGCTCCCCGAGTGGCTGGAGCGTGGCGAGGGACGCTTCGTCTCCACCGTCTCGGCCGCAGGCCTGCTGACCATGATCGGCGCAGCGCCGTACAGCGTCACCAAGCACGGTGCCCTCGCCTTCGCCGAGTGGCTCGCGCTCACCTACCGCCACCGGGGCCTCAAGGTCCATGCGATCTGCCCGCAGGGCGTACGCACCGACATGCTCACGGCGGCGGGCTCCGCCGGCGACCTCGTCCTGGCGCCGACCGCCATCGAGCCCGACGCCGTCGCCGACGCGCTCTTCGCCGCGATCGCCGATGACCGCTTCCTGGTCCTGCCGCACCCCGAGGTCGCGGAGTACTACCAGGCGCGCGCCGCCGACCCGGACCGGTGGATCGGGAACATGAACCACCTGCAGAAGAAGTGGGAAGGGGCGGGCAAGTGACCGGGACCGTACCGACATCGATCTACGCGGCCAAGCCCTGGCTCGGCCGGCTCAGCGAGGCCCAGCGCGCCCCGCTCCAGCCGCGCGCGACCGTACTGCACGCCTTCCGTGACAGCGTCGCCCGCACCCCCGACCATCCGGCCGTCGCCTACTTCGACGGCCGCCTCAGCTACCGCGAGACCGACGCGCTCTCCGACTCGGTCGCGGGGCATCTTGCCGCCGAGGGCATCGGACAGGGCGACCGCGTCGCGATCATGCTGCAGAACAGCCCGCACTTCGTGCTCGCGCTGCTCGGCGCCTGGAAGGCCGGGGCGGTCGTGGTCCCGCTCAACCCGATGTACAAGTCGGGCGAGGTCGGCCATGTCCTGCGCGACGCCGAGGTATCGGCTCTGATCTGCTCGGACCGCGCCTGGGATTCGTATCTGCGCGAGACGGCCGCGGACTCCCCGGTCCGTACCGCCCTCACCGCCTGTGAACGCGATCTGCAGACGCGCAACGACGAGCGCGTCCTCGCATTCGAGCGGCTGGAGCAGGCCGCCGACGCGGCCGACCTCCTCGCCGTCGCCCGCAAGGGCTTCGCCGCACCCGAGGGCCGCGAACTCGCCGCCGCCGACGTGGCGTTGATCAGCTACACCTCGGGCACCAGCGGCACCCCTAAGGGCGCCATGAACGCCCACGGCAACATCATGGTCAACGCCGAACGCCAGCGCACCGGCCACCCCATAGCCGAGGGCGCCGGCTACTTCGCCCTGGCGCCCCTCTTCCACATCACCGGCATGGTCTGCGAGCTGGCCGCCTGCTTCGCCAACGCGGGCACCCTGGTCCTCGCCTACCGCTTCCATCCTGGCGTGGTCCTCGACGCCTTCATCGAACACCGCCCCGCCTACACCGTGGGCCCCTCGACCGCCTTCATGGCGCTCGCCGCGACCCCGGGCGCCACCCCCGACCACTTCTCCTCCTTCCAGGTGATCTCCTCGGGCGGGGCGCCGGTCCCGCCGGCCCTGGTCGAGAAGTTCCGGGCGGGCTTCGGTCCGTACATCCGCAACGGTTACGGACTCACCGAGTGCACCGCGCCCTGCGCCGCGGTCCCGCCCGAGCACGAGGCCCCGGTCGACCCCGTCTCCGGCACGCTCTCCGTCGGCGTCCCCGGGCCCGACACGGTCGTCCGTATCGTCGACGAGAAGGGCGAGGACGTCCCCTTCGGCGAGCAGGGCGAGATCGCTGTACGCGGCCCTCAGGTCGTCTCCGGCTACTGGCGGCTGCCCGAGGCCACCGAGGCGGCGTTCCCCGACGGGGAGCTGCGGACCGGCGACATCGGGTTCATGGACTCCGACGGCTGGCTCTATGTCGTCGACCGCAAGAAGGACATGATCAACGCATCCGGCTTCAAGGTCTGGCCGCGCGAGGTCGAGGACGTCCTCTACACGCACCCCGCGGTGCGCGAGGCGGCGGTCGTCGGCATCCCCGACGCGTACCGGGGCGAGTCCGTGAAGGCGTACGTCAGCCTGCGCCCGGGGGCCTCGCTGGAGCCCGGCGAGCTCAGTGCGTACTGCAAGGAACGCCTCGCCGCGTACAAGTACCCGCGCGAGGTCGAGATCCTGCCGGAGCTGCCGAAGACGGCGAGTGGGAAGATCCTCAGGCGGGAACTGCGTTCCCCGCACTGATACGCAAGCGCAACGACAGAAACAGCACACGAAGGGTGGCGGCCATGGCAGCCAGGACGACCGACGGGAACGGTATCCCCGTCCCCCAGAGGCTGCTGGCCGCCGCCACCCGCCTCTTCGCCGAGCGCGGCTACGACCGCACCTCGGTCCAGGAGATCGTGGAGGCCGCCGGGGTCACCAAGGGCGCGCTCTACCACTACTTCGGCTCCAAGGAGGACCTCCTCCACGAGGTCTACGCACGGGTGCTCCGGCTCCAGCAGGAGCGCCTTGACGCGTTCGCGGACGCGGACGCGCCGGTGGAGCAGAGGCTGCGGGACGCGGCGGCGGACGTGGTCGTGACGACCATCGACAACCTCGACGACGCGTCGATCTTCTTCCGCTCGATGCACCATCTGAGCCCGGAGAAGAACAAGCAGGTGCGGGCGGAGCGGCGGCGCTACCACGAGCGGTTCCGCGCGCTGATCGAGGAGGGTCAGAAGGAGGGCGTCTTCTCGACGGCGACGCCGGCGGATCTGGTGGTGGACTACCACTTCGGCTCGGTCCACCACTTGTCGACGTGGTACCGCCCCGGAGGCCCGCTGACCCAGGAGGAGGTCGCGGCCCACCTCGCGGACCTCCTGCTGAGAGCACTCCGCCCGTAAGACGGGGGTGCCCCCGGGCCCCCGTACGCGACCTTCGGTCGCGTGAGGAGCGGGGGTCCGGGGGCGGAGCCCCCGAAACGCCCGGCCCGGCTACATGTACCGCTTGAGTTCCCGCCTGGCCAGCGACCGCTGATGCACCTCATCAGGCCCGTCCGCCAGCTTCAGCGTCCGCGCCCCCGCCCAGAGCTCCGCCAGCGGGAAGTCCTGGCTCACACCCCCCGCACCATGCAGCTGCACCGCGTTGTCGATGATGTCGACCACCGCCCGCGGCGTCGCGATCTTGATGGCCTGGATCTCGGTGTGGGCACCCCGGTTCCCCACCGTGTCCATCAGCCACGCCGTCTTCAGCACCAGCAGCCGCAGCTGCTCCACCGTCACCCGCGCGTCCGCGATCCAGTTGTGTACGACGCCCTGCGAAGCCAGCGGCTTCCCGAAGGCCTCGCGCGACACGGCGCGCCGGCACATCAGCTCGATCGCCCGCTCGGCCATGCCGATCAGCCGCATGCAGTGGTGGATCCGGCCCGGACCGAGCCGCGCCTGCGCGATGGCGAACCCGCCGCCCTCCTCGCCCACCAGGTTGGCCGCCGGCACCCTGGCGCCGTGGAAGACGACCTCCGCATGGCCGCCGTGGTAGTGGTCCTCGTACCCGTACACCGACATGGCCCGCCGGATCTCGACCCCCGGCGTGTCCCGCGGGACCAGGATCATCGACTGCTGGCGCCGGACGTCGGATCCTTCCGGATCCGTCTTGCCCATGACGATGAAGATCTTGCAATCGGGGTTCATCGCCCCGGAGATGTACCACTTGCGTCCGGTGACGACGTACTCGTCGCCGTCCCGCTCGATACGCGTCTCGATGTTGGTCGCGTCGGACGAGGCGACCTCCGGCTCGGTCATCGCGAACGCGGAGCGGATCTCCCCGGACAGCAGCGGCTCCAGCCACTGCTTCTTCTGCTGCTCGGTGGCGAACTGGAAGAGGAGCTCCATGTTCCCGGTGTCGGGAGCCGCGCAGTTCAGAGCGGTCGGCGCCAGCTGCGGGGAGCGGCCGGTGATCTCGGCCAGCGGCGCGTACTGCAGGTTGGTCAGCCCGGCGCCGTACGCGGCGTCCGGGAGGAACAGATTCCACAGCCCCTGCCTGCGCGCCTCCGCCTTGAGCTCCTCGACCACCGCCGGGGTGTCCCACGGCGAGTCGAGCAGCGCCCGCTGCTCGTGCGCGACGGCTTCCGCCGGGTGCACGTACTCGTCCATGAAGGCCAGCAGCCTGGTGCGCAGCTCTTCGGTCGTTGCGTCGTATGCGAAGTCCATGGCGGGGGTTCAGCCTTCCTGGAGGGTGGTGAGGCCGTGCTCGATGAAGACGGGCACGAGGGAGCCGATCTGGTCGAAGCCGGCGCCGACGGTCTGGCCGAGGGTGTAGCGGTAGTGGATGCCCTCGAGGATCACGGCGAGCTTGAACCAGGCGAAGGCCGTGTACCAGGCGATGGCCGAGGTGTCCCGGCCCGAGCGCTCCGCGTACCGCGCGATCAGTTCGGCGGGCGACGGGTGGCCCGCGGCACCGCTCGTCGTGGAGACCGGGGACTCGGGAAGCCCCAGGTCGGAGCTGTACATCACCAGCAGTCCGAGGTCCGTGAGCGGATCGCCCAGGGTCGACATCTCCCAGTCGAGCACCGCCTTGATGCGGTCGTCGTCGCCGAGGAGGACGTTGTCGAGGCGGTAGTCGCCGTGCACGACCGTGGGCGCGGGGGAGTGCGGCAGCTCACGGCCGAGCGCGGCGTGCAGCTCGTCGATGCCCGCGAGTTCGCGGTTGCGGGAGGCGTCCAGCTGCTTGCCCCAGCGGCGCAGCTGGCGGTCGAGGAATCCCTCGGGGCGGCCGAAGTCGGCCAGGCCGACGGCCTCGGGGTCCACGGCGTGCAGATCGACGAGCGTGTCGACCAGGCCGAGTACCGCACTGCGGGTGCGCTCGGCACCGAGCGGGGCGAGCTGGGGCGCCGTGCGGTACGGCGTCCCCTCGACGAACTCCATGACGTAGAACGGCGATCCGATCACCGACTCGTCCTCGCAGAGCAGCACCGGCTCGGGCACCGGCACGGCCGTCGGATGCAGCGCGCTGATCACCCGGTACTCGCGCTTCATGTCGTGGGCGGTGGCCAGTACGTGCCCGAGCGGCGGCCTGCGCACGACCCAGCGGCCGGTGCCGTCGCTCACCGCGTACGTCAGGTTCGAGCGGCCGCCCTCGATCAGTCTGGCGCTGAGCGGTCCGCTCACCAGTCCGGGACGCACGAGGTCGAGGTGACCGCGCAGCGCGTCCGGGTCGATGCCTGGGGGGTGGACTGCGCTCATGTGAGGCACCTCCGGGAACTAGGGGTGAACAGCGTACGGACACATCATGCCGACCAGTCGGTATGCAGTCCACCCCCGGGGTGGACCCGGCTACGCGTGACAGGCCACAGGTACCCCGCCGTTCATCGCCGCCATGTCCCCGAAGACGGCCGCCGGATCCAGCGGCGACCCCTCGGGCAGCCCGTCGAGTTCCGCGTAGGCGCGGTGCAGATTGGCCACCAGGCGCTCACTCTCGCGCAGCGCCGCGAACGCGTCGAGGTCCGCCTCGCGCGCGGTCTCCAGGGGTGTGAGGCCCTTGGCGTGACCGGCCCCGGCCAGCTCGGCGACGTACAGGAGGTAGCGCTCGGTGTCGTCGTACGCCGTCGCGTCGGTGACCGGGCCGTGGCCAGGCACCACGGTCGTCGCGCCGAGCCCGCGCAGCAGTTCCAGCGCCCGCAGCGAGCCGCTCAGCGATCCCATCGGGACGAAGGGGGTGCCGCCCCGGAAGACCAGGTCGCCGGTGAAGACGATCCCCTGCTCGGGGAGGTGGACGATGGTGTCCCCGATGGTGTGGGCCACGCCCGGGTGGATCAGCCGTACCTCGGTCGTGCCCACATGGACGGTGAGGCGCTCGCTGTAGGTGAGGGTGGGCGCCGTGATGCTGATGTCGCCGAAGTCCGTCTGCGGCCACAGGAGGTGGAGCTGACGCCCGGCGGCCAGCAGCTCGCTGCGGCAGGAGTCGTGGCCGATGACGGTCGCCTGCGGTGTGAAGAGACTGTTGCCGTACGTGTGGTCGCCGTGGTGGTGCGTATTGACGACCGTGCGGGGGAGCGGCGCCCCCACCGCGGCCACCGCCTCGCGCAGGGCGCGGGCCCGGCTGAGGGTGGCGGTGGTGTCGACGAGCAGCGTGGACTCCCCGTCGCTGATGATTCCGGCGTTGTTGAGGCACCATCCGCCGTCCGGCTGGACATAGGCGTGCACCTGCGGTGCGAGCCGGACGGTGTACGGAGTGGTGGCAGCCATCGGGGTCCCCCAGGAGAAGTGGATCAACTGACTCTCCCACTCTGCCAGTTGGCCGCTCCCCTTCCCAGCCGTGCACCGGGGCGACATCGCCCCGGTTGCGCGAGGGCGGCGCAGGTCAGAGGCTCATGCGTATGAAGGCGATCAGCTACAGCGGTTACGGCGGGCCCGACGTCCTGGAGTACGGCGAGCTCCCCGACCCCAAGGTGGGGCCCGACCAGGTCCTGGTGAAGGTGCGGGCCGCCGCCGTGAACCCGGTCGACTGGAAGTGCCGGGAGGGCTACCTCGCCCCGATCCTCGACGCGGTCTTCCCCGTGATCCCCGGCTGGGACGTCTCCGGCGTGGTCGTCCAGCCCGGTGCGTCGGTCACCGAATTCGCCGTCGGCGACGAGGTCATCGGGTACGTCCGCGAGGACTTCCTCTCCCGCGGCACCTTCGCCGAGTACGTCGCCGCACCCGTCCGCACCCTGGCCCGCAAGCCGCTGCGCCTCAGCTTCGAGGAGGCGGCCGGGCTGCCGCTGGCCGGACTCACCGCGTACCAGGTGCTGCGCGCCCTGGAGATCGGCGAGGGCGACACCGTCCTGGTGAACGCGGCGGCCGGCGGGGTGGGCTCCATCGCCGTACAGCTGGCGAAGAACGCCGGGGCCCGCGTCATCGGCACGGCCAGCGAACGCAACCACGGCCATGTGCGGTCGCTGGGCGCCGAGCCGGTCGCGTACGGGGAAGGACTCGCGGACCGCATCAGGACCCTGGCGCCCGACGGCGTGGACGCGGCCTTCGACACGATCGGCGGCGAGACCCTGAAAGTCTCCGCCGACGTGCTCGGCCCCGGCGGGCGGCTGGCCTCCATCGCGGACGCGGAGGTGACGAGCCTCGGGGGCCGCTATGTGTTCGTACGGCCCGACGCGGCCGATCTGCACACGCTCGGCGTACTGGCCGACGAGGGAGTCATCACGGTGCATGTGGACCGCACCTTCCCGCTGGAGCAGGCGGCCGAGGCGTACCGGCTGAACGCGGAGGGCCGCACCCGGGGGAAGATCGTCGTCACCGTGGACTGGGACAGGCCCGCCGTCTCGTAAAGGGTGTCCCGGCTCAGCGGACGATCGCCACGCCGAACACGGCCAGCGCGACCGTGCAGGCGGCGGCGGTCAGCGCGCCGCGCGGCGACATCACCGGAGGCCGGGGCGCCGCCCCCACATCCACCATCCGCCGGTGGGCGACCCACAGGAACGCCACCCACAGCAGCAGGCCGAACGCGGCCGCCACGACGCCGGCCGGGGTGGCCCCGTCCAGGGCCTGCTTGCCCGCGAGGACCGCCGCCACCGTGAAGCTCAGCGTCGTACGCCGCCAGGCCAGCCGGGTCCTCTCCGGCTGGAGCCCGGGGTCCCGGTCCGTCATTTTCCGGCCAGCCCGAGCACCACGACCACGATCATCGCCACGGCGACGAACGAGACGGCGATGCTCAGCAGGGTCGGGAAGGGCGTCATGGGCAGATCCTCGCCGCGGCGCATGGCGCGCTCGCACCGCGCCCAGTGATTGACCGCGCGCACCGCGCAGAGCGCACCGGCGGCGAGCAGCGCGAGGGACATCCCGACCCGGACGCCCCAGCGCAGGTCCGGGAGGAACTGGTCCACGGCGAAACCGCCGCCGACCAGGGCCAGGGCGGTTCTGATCCAGGCGAGGAAGGTGCGCTCATTGGCGAGCGAGAACCGGTAGTCGGGGGTCTCTCCCTCGTCCCTGATCCGCTGCGGTGCGAACCAGAGCCTGATGCTCTGTACGAAGTCGATCACGCCTCCGACACTAGCCGCCTCCATGCGGCCAGCCCGTCCGGCACCCACTCCCACTCGGCGAGCCGCCGCTCCAGCTCCTCGTCGGTGAGGAACGCGTGCCAGGCGACCTCCTCGACCTGCGGGTTCACCGGCAGGTCGCAGCGGACCTCGTACACCCAGGACCACCACCCCTGCCCGTCGTCGCCCTCGTACAGGAACTTGAAGAGCGGGACGGGCCGGTCGAGCCCCCGTACCCCCAGCTCCTCCTCCGCCTCGCGCAGTGCGGCGTCGTCGTAGCTCTCGCCCGCACCTACGACGCCGCCCACGAACATGTCGTACAGGGAGGGGAAGACGAGCTTCACCGGGGTCCTGCGGTGGACGAAGATCCGGCCTTCGCCGTCCCTGGCCAGGATGAACACGCACCGGTGCAGAAGCCGCTTCGCGTAGACCTCGCCGCGCTTCAGCTGCCCGGTCACCCGGTCGGAGGCGTCGACGACATCGAGGAGTTCCTCGGCAGGGGTCACAGGGGTCACAGGGGTCACAGGGTTCATGCGGCGATCTTCTCGCGCGGCCTCTCCGCCGCGCCCGCGGGCATCGCGGGATGCAGCCCGAGGGCGACGATCCCGGCCACGATCGCCGCGAGACCCGCCGCCTCCCAGGCCAGCGCGCCCGTGTCGGTCCGCAGCCGGTCGCCCAGGAAGCCGACGCCGCAGACGATCCCCGCGAGGGGCTGCGCCGCGGTCAGGGCGGGCAGCGACATCCGCAGCGGCGCCGTCTCGAACGCGCTCTGTACGAGCACCAGGCCGGTGACCCCGAGCACCACCACTCCGTACGGCTGCCACCCCGTCACCAGGTCGAAGAGCCCGCCCCGGGAGAACTGCTGCCCGCTGATCCTGGTCAGCGCGTCCTGCAGCCCGTACAGCAGCCCCGCGGCGAGGGAGAGCAGTGCGGGCCCGGCGCTGAGCCGCGACCTCTTCGCGTACACCGTCAGCAGCAGCGCGACGCCTGCCACCACCCCGATGATCAGCCAGTGCCGCAGCGGCCCCGCCACCGAGACGCTGCCGCGCGGTTGGCCCGCCACGATGAACGCCGTCACCCCGCCCGCGAGCAGTGCGAGACCGCCCCAGCCCTGGCGGCCCAGCGGCTGCCCGGTCTGCCAGCGGCTCAGTGCCATCGCGAAGAGCAGATTGGTGGCGAGCAGCGGCTCGACGAGCGAGACCTCGCCCCAGCCGAGCGCCAGCGCCCCGAGCACCATGCCGCAGATCATCAGCCCGATCCCGGCGAGCCAGCGCGGCACCCGTACGAGATCGATGAGCAGACGCCAGGACAGGAAGTCGCCGAGCGGGGCGCGGGCTGCGGCGTTCTGCTGCAGTACGAAGCCGAAGCCTAAGCAGCAGGCCGCGCTCACGGCGAGTGCGAGGACCAGGACCGACACGTGTCTCCACCTCAAGACCGGTCAGGGGGCGGGTACTTGGCGACGATAGCGGTATCCGGGACCGATTCGCCTACCGAGTGCCCCGAACGTGACGGTTGACTCGGTCCCGGTCCGTACAGAAGATCTGACCGGACAGTAACTTCTCCTGGCAGGGATGGGCCCATGGCGTACGACGCTGATGTCATCGTGATCGGGGCCGGGCTCGCGGGCCTGGTGGCGACCGCCGAGCTGGTCGACGCGGGCAAGAAGGTCATCCTTCTCGACCAGGAGCCCGAACAGTCGATCGGGGGGCAGGCGCACTGGTCGTTCGGAGGTCTGTTCTTCGTCGACTCGCCCGAGCAGCGCCGCTTCCGGATCAAGGACAGCCGCGCGCTCGCCATGCAGGACTGGCTCGGCACGGCCGGCTTCGACCGCCCCGAGGACCACTGGCCGCGCCAGTGGGCCGAGGCGTACGTCAACTTCGCCTCGGGGGAGAAGCGGGCCTGGCTGCACGCCCAGGGGATGCGGTTCTTCCCGGTGGTGGGCTGGGCGGAGCGCGGCGGTTACGACGCCACGGGCCACGGCAATTCCGTCCCGCGCTTCCACATCACGTGGGGTACGGGTCCCGGCGTGGTGGCGCCCTTCGAGCGGCGGGTGCGGGAGGGCGTGGCCCGCGGCCTGGTCGAGTTCAGGTTCCGGCACCGGGTGACGGGACTTTCCCGTACGGCCGGGGTGGTCGACACCGTCAGCGGCGAGATCCTGGAGCCGAGCGGCGCCGAGCGCGGCACGGCGAGCTCGCGCGAGACCGCCGGGGAGTTCGAGCTCAGGGCCCAGGCGGTGATCGTCACCTCCGGCGGCATCGGCGGCAACCACGACCTCGTACGCGCCCAGTGGCCCGAACGGCTCGGCACACCGCCGGAGTTCATGCTCTCCGGGGTGCCCGCGCACGTGGACGGGCTGATGCTCGGCATCACGGAGGAGGCGGGCGCGCACCACATCAACCGCGACCGCATGTGGCACTACACCGAGGGCATCCAGAACTGGAACCCGATCTGGGCCAAGCACGGGATCCGGATCCTGCCGGGGCCCTCGTCGCTCTGGTTCGACGCGCGGGGCAAGCGGCTGCCGGTGCCGCTGTTCCCGGGGTTCGACACGCTCGGGACGCTGGAGCACATCCAGAAGTCCGGCTACGACTACACCTGGTTCGTACTGGACCAGAAGATCATCGGGAAGGAGTTCGCACTGTCGGGCTCCGAGCAGAACCCCGACCTCACGGGCAAGTCGATCCGTGACGTCATCGGCAGGGCGCGTGCCGATGTGCCCGCGCCGGTGAAGGCGTTCATGGACCACGGCGCGGACTTCGTGGTCGA
>NZ_JAFLRJ010001496.1 GCF_017315755.1 Streptomyces beijiangensis | reverse complement strand
GCGCCCTCAACCGGGCCTGGCCCGTCATCGAGGCGACCGACCTGGTCGGCGACCTCTGGACGGTCCCCGCCTACCTGCGCCGCTGCGCCCCGCACCTGTCCGTCGAGGAGGTCCGCGCGCTGCAACGCCCCGTGCCGGACGCCTGGACCCTCGCGGACGTGCCGCTGCTGGACGCCGCCCGGCAGCGGCTCGGCGACCCCCGGTCCTCCGTACGCAAGCTCCGCCAGGACGCCGCCGTCGCCGCCGAGCGGGAGCGCCGGGGCGCCGACGTCGACGCCCTGG
>NZ_JAFLRJ010001495.1 GCF_017315755.1 Streptomyces beijiangensis | reverse complement strand
GAACTGGCCACCGAGGTCGACCGGCTGACCCGGGTGGCTCACCGCGTGTGCGCGGCCTCGCCCGAGCCCGCGCTGCGCGACCGCGCGCCCTGGGCGCTGCGCACCGCGCTCGAGGAACTACTGGTCCGGCTCGAGGTGTACCGGCCCTATGCCTCCGTGGACCCGGCCGGTGTGGTCACCGAGGAGGCCGCGGCCGACGCCCGGCGCGCCTTCGCCGTCCCCGAGGAGGCCGGGGCGGTGGACGTCGTACGG
>NZ_JAFLRJ010001494.1 GCF_017315755.1 Streptomyces beijiangensis | reverse complement strand
AGGGCGAGTGCGGCGTGGTGGCCGGGAACCTGTCCGACTTCCTGTGGGTGCTGGCCGACGGCATCGGACCGCTGGAGGCCGTGCTGTACGAGGGCCACGAGTCGCGCCCCGACGCGGCCCTCACCGCACTCGCCGAACGCCACGCCACCACCCCACGCCGCCCGGCCCGCGACATCATCACCGAGGCCTGCACCGAATTCCCGACCTTCGCCGAGGACATCGACGAACTCTGCCGCTGATCCGGGAGGGGAGTGGTCATCGGGAACGGCCCTCGCACCACGTCTCCGCCCGTGACCGCCCGAACGCGACGGCTTTCGCCGGCCCGAAGCTCAGTCCTCCGGCCCCCGGAACACACGCATGCCGGCTC
>NZ_JAFLRJ010001493.1 GCF_017315755.1 Streptomyces beijiangensis | reverse complement strand
ACGGGCTCTACGGCGTCGTCACCGCGCTGGTGCTCTGGTACCGTGTGCTCACCCCGATCCGGCTGAACCTGCGTCACCGGATGCGGGTCGATGCGGTCATCGAGGAGACGCCGGGCATCGTGTCGGTGCTGATCGGTGGGCGCAAGCTGCACCGGATCGGCGCCGAGGCGGGGCAGTTCTTCCGCTGGCGGTTCCTGGCACCGGGGATGCGGTTCAGCTCCCACCCGTACTCGCTGTCGGCGGCGCCCCGTCCCGACATGCTGCGGATCACGGTGAAGGCGATCGGCGACCACACCTCCCGGCTGCGCGAGCTGGAGCCCGGCACCCGGGTGTGGGCGGAGGGCCCCTACGGGGCGCTGACCGCCCAGCGCCGCAGCCGTGGCAAGGTGCTGCTGGTCGCCGGCGGCGTGGGCATCACGCCGATGCGGGCCCTGTTCGAGACGCTGCCCGGCGCCTCCGGCGACATCACCTTGCTCTACCGGGCCAACACCACGCATGACCTGGCC
>NZ_JAFLRJ010001492.1 GCF_017315755.1 Streptomyces beijiangensis | reverse complement strand
GGTGGACAAGCGGCCTCTTCCTCCTGATTTTACATTGATCACAGACTGGCCGATCATCGCGCATCCCGCCATGCCTCCGAAAAAACCGGCGACAATGTTGGCGATGCCCTGTCCGCGGCTTTCCCTGTTTTTGTCGCTTTCCGTATCCGTCATATCATCAACAATAGAAGAGGTTAATAATGACTCAAGCAAGCCAACGATGGAAAGCGCAAAGGCTGTTGGAAAAATAATGGCCAATGTCTCAAAATTGAAAGGAATATTGGGAATCATAAAGGCAGGCAATGATTGCTTCATTTCTCCCAAATCACCGAC
>NZ_JAFLRJ010001491.1 GCF_017315755.1 Streptomyces beijiangensis | reverse complement strand
ACCGAGGACGCCGGACCAGTTGCTTGCCGTGGGCGAACAACGCGGCCTCGATCTGGTCCGGGAGGACGCCCTCTCGCCGCGCGTGCTCGTGGACGAGAGACAGGTACCGGCCGTAGCAGGGTGTTTTCCATCCGCTGGTGGGCCACTTGTCGCCGGTGCCGGCGGCCCGCAGCGCCAGGGCGACGAAACGGTCCAGGATCAGCGGACGCCATGCGCCCGTAGGC
>NZ_JAFLRJ010001490.1 GCF_017315755.1 Streptomyces beijiangensis | reverse complement strand
GACAAGGGCGGCGCGGCGCTCATATTCCGTGCGCAGGGGAGTGCTGTATTCCCAGGAAGGTTTGAGATGCGCAGCGAGAGGCTCAAGTTTTGGCCAGTTAGGGTTAGCCCAGTCTTCATATCCCGGCCAGGTGGGGTGGAACAACTCTTCCCACAAGGGGGAGTAGGCTTTGGTCAAGGAGTTGAGTCGGAGGGTGCGAACGAGGAGAGAATGGGCAAGGGGATGGTTAATGTCAGGAGCGGGCATTTTTTGAGCTTCGGCGACCTGCAGGTCGGATCGTCCTGTGATTCTCAGGAGG
>NZ_JAFLRJ010001489.1 GCF_017315755.1 Streptomyces beijiangensis | reverse complement strand
CCTGTCACGCTCATCGCGCACCGCCACGTGCCTGGTGAAGCGTGCACGTCACGACCGACCAGACGCGGGCCCCGCGCTCCGTCATCGTTCTGAGCGTGCCTGCGGGGAACAGCCTCTGGTGGACCGCCCCGCAGTCGATGCACGCCTCACCGTGCAGGCGGGCGATACTGATGCGCTGGTGAGCCACGTCGGGAGCCGTGGACGCAGCCTTACTCATGGCCGTTCCCCTCTGCCTGCGGACTGCGGACAGAGGAAATAGTGGC
>NZ_JAFLRJ010000157.1 GCF_017315755.1 Streptomyces beijiangensis | reverse complement strand
GGACTTGCCGCGCGGCGTCCGCAGGTCGGGCGCGCGGTCGGCGGGCGGTGCGGTGTCCAGGGCCAGGATGCGCCAGGCGCCGGGGCGGAAGACTTCTGCGACCGTACGGCCCTCCAGCTGGGGATGGCCCGCCACGTCCACCACCGCGAAGAGCAGTACTTTTCGCTCCACCGGTATGGCGCCCAGGATATGACGGCCCATCATGGCGCCTGCGAAGGCGGGCGCGGCGAGGTGGGAGACGCTGCGGCTGCGGGTGAGGGCGCGGGGGTGCGCGGCGCGCAGGGTGCGGAAGACGGCGGTGGCGAAGTCGTCGTCGTACAGGCGCATGACGACGCGGAGTTCGGGTTCGAGGGAGCGGGCGTAGAGGGACGCCTCCAGGTTGGTGGTGTCGGAGCTGGTGAGTGCGAGCAGGGCATGGGCCCGGTGGATACGGGCCGCCTCCAGGGAGCCCACCTGGGTGGCGTCGCCGATGACGGTGGGGACCCGGAGATGGCGTGCGAGGCCGACGCCGCGGGCCTCCGGGTCGACCTCCACGCAGACCACGGGGATGTCGAGTTCGCGCAGCCGCAGGAGTACGCGGGTGCCGATCTTCCCCAGTCCGAGCAGGACGACATGGCCGGAGAGTCCGCGCGAGGGGCGCGGGAGAGTGGAGGAGGAGCGGAAGGTGCCCAGGCCCTCCAAGACGGCGGCGATCAGCACCGGCAGGAGCAGCAGACCGGTCAGGCCGGAGCAGAGCTGCAGGATCTGCCGGCTGGTGGGCTCGTCGACGGCGGGGTCGCCGATCGCGAAGATGTCCAGGAGCGTGAGGTAGACGGCGTGCAGGGGGTGGTCGCCCGTGGTCAGCCAGGACGCGACCGCCAGGCCGAGCACGGACGCGGTGATACCGGCGAACGACCATCGCAGCCGGCGTGAGAAGAGCCGTCCGAGCGGGACCCCGCGGTCGGTGAGGCGCTGGGCGGGCTGCGGTGGGCCCGAGCGGGACACGGCCTCCAGGACCACCGTCCCGCGACCGGTGGCGGCGGCCACGGACCCTTCGTCGGGCAGGAGTTGGGGGCCGTCGGCGCCACTGCCCTCGGCACCCTCCGAGCCCGCAGGGTTCACCGCGGTGGAGGAGAGCAGGGCGAGCGTGCACAGCCCGGGGTCGGCGGTCTCGCCCGGCGCGGGCGGCGGGCGGTCCGCCGCCCGCAGCAGTACACCGTCCGCCTGTACGACCTTGCTGGTACCGGCGACCGCGGACGCCGCCAGCGCCGGGGCCGCCGTGTCCGCGTCCGACAGCACCGTGGTCGACATGTCGAGCACCGCTGCGTCCAGATCCGGGTCGGCGAGCACGGCGGCCTGGTCGAGCACCTCCGCCAGGTACTGCCCCAGCCTGCGGTTGTAGAGCCGGATCACCAGCCGCAGACGGGGGTTGAGGCGGCGGGCGATCAGCGCCCCGCGGATATTGGTCTCGTCGTCCTCGTAGACGAGCGCCAGCGCGGCGGCCCGCCCGACCCCGGCAGCGGCCAGCACCTCGTGGGTCGGCTCGGTCGCCTCCGGGGGAGGCGGCGGGGCGGGGGTCTCGTCGGTGCGGTTCGGATCCGTACGGTTCATCGCGGCCGACACCCTTCCCAGGAATGCCGTAGCCCTGGCGCGTCCGCTCAACGGCAGCTGTGCCAGGGAGGTTTCGGCCAGCGGCGGTACGACGAGAAGGACCTGTTCCCGGTACACCTCCCGCAGTTCGGCGGTGAGCCGGTGCGCGAGCGTGTCGTCGCCACAGACGACCATATGGCCGGTGGGGCCAGGTGGGCCGGTTGGTCCGGGCGGGCCGGCGGGCGCGGCGGGCTGCTGCTGGTGCGGAAGTGAGGACACGGGATCAGAGCATGCCGTACGGATCTACGTGAGGACCAACCAGCGCCGACCGTCGATGAGTTCGCGCGCCGCATCGAGGTGGCCCGCGTGGGCGGCGGTCTCGGTGATGACGTGCAGCACGACCTCCCTCAGGGAGTGCAGGTGCGGCTCGCCGAAGAGATGGTGCGGCCACCACGCGAGGGGAGCGTCCATGGACGTGGCGGTGATGACGGCGTTCGCAAGCTCCGTCTCCCGGCGGTAGCGGTCGATTACGCCGGCGGCCGCGACGTCGGGGCCCACCTGCCAGGCGTCGTCGATGTCGTCAAGATCCCGGATGACGTCCTTGTCGCCGGTGGCGACGGCGCGGAACCAGAACCGTTCCACGTCGAGCGCGAGGTGCTGCACGAGTCCCAGACAGCTCCACCCCGACGGCAGTACGGGCCGCCGCAGCACGCTGTCGTCGAGCCCTTCGAGGATGCCGAGGACGTGGCGGCGCTGACCTTCCAGAGAGGTCAGGAGCGCACGGGTCTCGGCGTCCGGCACCGTGGACCCGGTCACTTCGCGATCTCCCAGATGTGCCCGCCCGGGTCCTTGAAGCTGGCGGTCCGGATGCCCCAGGGCCGGTCCACCGGGCCGTTGAGCAGGGTCACGCCGCGAGCGGCGAGCTCCTTGCACACCGCGTCCACGTCGTCGACGGTGAGGGTGAACTGGCAGCGGGACCCGGCAGCGGGGTCCGCGACGCGCGCGGGCCCGATCAGCCCGTGCGCCTCGGAGATCCGGAGCAGATTGATGAGGGTGTCCCCGAAGCCGAACACCGCGGAGTTGTCGTTCTCGTAGACCACCGGCAGTCCGAAGACCTCGCGGTAGAACTCCTTGGTGGCGTCCAGGTCCTCGGTGAAGAGGGTGACGGCGGTGATGCCCCCGGGCCACGCACGATCTTCTGTTGTGTCGCTCATGGGCAGAAAGGATCTCGTCATCGTATGCGCCCTGGCAATAGCCCCGGTTGAACAGGAGCTGCTCGACACCGGCTTACGTGGCGTCGGGGCTCCCGGACCGCGCGGCGCTCTTCGCCTGCCAGTCCGCCCAGCTGAGATTCCACTCGCCGTAGCCGTTCCCGAGCGCGACCGTGCCCTTGGTCTCGGCTCCGGTGATCTCGAAGGGGTCGCCGACCTGCGTGATGCCGAACAGATAGCCGGCGTTGGCGTCGCTCATGCCGATGCAGCCCGAACTGTGGTTCGTGTTCCCGAAGTAGCGGGCGTTCCAGGGGGCCGCGTGGGCGTACATCCCCGACCAGGTCAGCCGCATCGAGTCGTTGACCATCTTGTTGTACGTGTGGCCGAGCCCGACCGTCTCGGAGCGCATATTGATCGTGCCCTCTCTGGCGATGACGACCGCCGTACCCCGCCAGGACCGCTTGTCGCCGCCCGGGGTGCCGCCGGAGACGGGGATCTGCTTCACCCGGCGCCCGTCCTGGTAGAACGAGAGCTGCTTGGTGTCCAGGTTCACCTTCGTCAACTGGTCCCTGCCGATGGTGAACCGGGTGCTGTAGTCACGTACGAAGAACCCGCCGCCGGAGTCGGTGCCGTTGAGGTCGGCCTTGAGGGCGACCCGGGTGCCGGGCTTCCAGTACTCCTTGGGGCGCCAGTCGACGCGGTCCCTGCCCGAGTAGTCCTGGATCCAGCCCCAGGAGCCCTCGGTGTTGTCCGAGGTGGTGACCTTCAGCTGCCGCTCCACCGCCGCCTTGTTCTTCACCGGGTTGTCGAAGACGATCGAGAGCGGCTGGGCGACACCGACCGCGGTGTCCTTGACGGGGGACATCGTCACCTTGTTGACCCGGCCCGCCGCCGCCGTGGCGAAGGCGGCCCGCGCCGTGCCGCCGTCCGCCGTGGTGGCCCGCACGGTGTATCCGGTGCCCGGGGCCGCGCCGCGGACCGAGGTCCAGGTCCTTCCGTCCGGGGAGAGCTCGCCCGCCAGCGACCCGGCCTTGTCCCCGGTCACCGTGACCTCGTTGAGCTTTCCCTCGGCGAGTGTGACCTTCACCCGGGCCCCTGCCGGGGCCTGCTGCCCCGTGAGGTTCACCGTGATCTTCGGGGCGGTGACCGTGGCCGCCTTCGCCGGATTCTTGTTCCCCGAATCACTCCCGGAACCACTTCCGGATGAATGGCCCGAGCAGGCCGTGAGCGCCAGGGCGCATATCGCTGTGCCGAGCGCCGCGGATTTGCGTATGTTCTTCAACTGGACACCTCCGTGGGGATATTTCTCCGGACTCTAGGACGCGGGGCGCACCGGGAAAGTCGCAATTCCCCCTGTGACGGAGAACGGAGAGCAACGGTCACCGTCCCGTCACATGCGCCGCTCGGGCCGGTCACGGTCCGCTGTGAACATCCTGTGTATGACAGCACTGCTGGTGACCGGCGACCGCGATGTGGAGCTCGGGATGCGCAGCCTCGACACCGCCGAGTACCGTTCCTTCCTCGACGGCCGTCCCGGGGCGAGTTTTCTGCAATATCCGTCCTGGGCGGAAGTGAAAAGCCAGTGGCGTGCCGAAAGGGTCGGATGGTCCCGCGGGAAAGGTGAATTGGCCGGGGCCGCGCTCGTTCTCTACCGGCAATTCCCCGGCACCCGTAAATACTTCGCCTATCTTCCGGAAGGCCCCGTCGCGGACTGGGAAGACCCGGACATGGACCGTTGGATGGGACCGCTCCTCGCGCATCTGCGGCAGGCGGGCGCCTTCGCGGTACGGATAGGACCCTCGCCCGCGTACCGCCGCTGGGACGCCGCCCGGCTGAAGGCGGCCACCGGGCCCGGGCGCAGGATCGGTGACGTACTCGCGACCGAGGTGGATCCGCTGGGGTCCGCCGTCGCCGAGCGGCTGCGGGCGCGCGGCTGGAAGCGGTGCGGCGGCGACGAGGGCGACGCCGACGCGCAGCCCCGCCATGTCTTCCAGGTGCCGCTGGCCGGGCGGAGCACGGACGATCTGTGGGCCGGGCTCAATCAGGAGTGGCGACGCAACGTACGGATCGCGGCGCGTGCCGGAGTGCGGGTCGTCGAGGGCGGGCCCGGCGAACTGGCCGACTTCTACCGGCTGTTGCGTATCACCGAGGAGCGCGACGGCTTCCGGCTCGGCCGCTCGCTCGACTACTTCCAGCGCCAGTACGCCGCCCTCAACGCCGAGCGTGCGGGACGGATGCGGCTCTACCTCGCCGTGCACGACGGGGAGATCCTCGCCGCGCACACCATGATCGTCGCGGGCGGACGGGCCTGGTACCAGACCGGTGCGTCGGCCGACCACCGGCGCGAGGTGCGGCCGAGCAATGCCCTGCAGTGGCAGATGATGCGCGATGCACACGGACTCGGCGCACAGGTGTACGACATGCGCGGGGTACCCTCCACCCTTGATCCGGGCGACCGGTCCTTCGGCCTGCTGCGCTGGAAGCTCGGCACCGGCGGGCAGGCCGTCGAGACGCTGGGGGAGTGGGAGATGTCCATGGGCGGGGCTGCCAACAACACGCTGTACCGGGCCTTCCATGCCTATCTGGCGCGCCGGTGACGGCGACGGCCGAAGAGGCTGGACCCCGGCACGCGCGGTCCAAGGACTCCCTGCTGCGCAGCGGCGCCGTCATGGCCGCCGGCTCCGTGGTCTCGCGCGCCACCGGATTCATACGTTCCGCGGTCGTCGCCGCCGCACTCGGCGTCGCGTTCCTCGGTGACGGTTACGCGGTCGCCAACAACATCCCGAACATCCTCTACACCCTGCTCATCGGCGGCACCCTCAACGCGGTCTTCGTGCCCGAGCTGGTGCGCGCCGCCAAGGAGCACGCCGACGGCGGCGCCGCCTACACCGACCGGCTGCTGACCGCCTGCGCCACCGCGCTGCTGCTGGTCACGGGCGTAGCCGTGGTCGCGGCGCCGCTCATCGTCGGTGCGTACACCGACTACACCGGATCCCAGGCCGGTCTGGTCGTCGCCCTCGCCCGCTACTGCCTGCCCCAGATCTTCTTCTACGGCCTCTTCACCCTCTTCGGGCAGGTGCTCAACGCACGCGGCCGGTTCGGCGCCATGATGTGGACGCCGATCCTCAACAACGTCGTCGTCATCGGGGTGTTCGGACTCTTCCTGGCGACCGCGGCCGGGGGCGGCGAAACCCTGAGCGCCGGTGACGCCCGGCTGCTCGGTTACGGCACCACCGCCGGCATCGCCGTCCAGGCGCTCGCCCTCGTTCCTTCCCTGCGCGCCGCCCGCTTCCGCTGGCGGCCCCGCTTCGACTGGCGCGGCAGCGGGCTCGGCAGGCCGCTGCGCTCCGCCGGGTGGCTGGTGCTGCTCGTGCTGACCAACCAGGCCGCGTACTGGGTGATCACCCGGCTCTCGACGACCGCGGGCCGGCGGGCCGACCACGAGGGCGTGGGCGGCGCGGGCTACGCCGCGTACACCAACGCCAACCTCCTCTGGATGGTCCCGCACGGCATCGTCACCGTCTCCCTGGTCACCGCGCTGCTCCCGCGGATGAGCCGCTCGCACGCCGACGGCGACCTCGCTGCGGTGCGGCGCGACATCTCCTACGGGCTCAGGGTGAGCGCCGCCGCGATCGTCCCCGCGGCCTGTGCGCTGCTGGCGCTCGCGCCGTGGATCCTCGGCGCGGTCTACGGGTACGGGAAGACCGGCGACGCGGACATCACGGTGATGTCCGGGATGCTGATGGCGTTCGCACCCGGCCTCGTCGCACTCTCCGGGCAGTACGTCCTCTCGCGCGGCTTCTACGCGCTCGGCGACACCCGGACCCCCTTCTTCCTCAACCTGGTCATCGCCGGGGTGAACGCGGGGCTGACCGTCGCCGCGTACGCGATGCTGCCCGCGCGCTGGGCGGTCACCGGGATGGCCGGGGCCTACTCGGTGGCGCTCTTCGCGGGCTGCGCGGTCACCGCGTACACCTTGAGCCGGAGGCTCGGCGGGGGCACCGGACCGCTGCGCTCCCCGGCCCTGCGCGCGCACGGTCGGCTGCTGCTCGGTGCGGTCCCCGCCGCGGGCGCCGGATACGGAGCCGCCCGCGCGGCCGAGCCGCTCGGGGACTTCGCGGCGGCCGGCGCCGGGGCCGTCGTCCTCCTCGTGGTCCTGGCGCTGCTCGCCCGGCCGCTCGGGCTCACCGAACTCCACTCCATGTTCAGCAAACTGCTCGGCCGCAGAAGCCGTTGAGACTCCAAGGACACCGACAGCCATGCCACGCGTGCTGCTCATCGAAGACGACCCTTCCGTGCGCGAAGGGGTCGAGCTCGGCCTGCGCCGCCGCGGCCACGAGGTGCGCGCGGCCGAGACGGGCGAGGCGGGACTCATGGAACTCACGTCGTTCCAGCCGGAGTTGGTACTGCTCGACCTGATGCTGCCCGGAATGAACGGCGTCCAGGTCTGCCGCCGTATCCGCGAGACCGAGGAGACGAGCCTGCTGCCGATCATCATGCTCACGGCACGCGGCGACGACTTCGACGTGGTCGTCGGCCTTGAGGCGGGCGCCGACGACTACATCATCAAGCCCGCACGCACCGAGGTGATCGAGGCGCGCATCCGGGCCGTACTGCGCAGACTCGCCGACCCCGGTGGCCGCCGGGGTCCGGAGTTCCACGGCGATCTCGCCCTGGACCGCTCGGGGTTGAGTGCCTCGAAGTCCGGCGAGCGGCTGCAGCTCGCGCCCTCCGAGCTGAAGCTGCTGCTGTACCTCGCCGCCTCGCCCGAACAGGTCTTCAGCCGCCAGCAGCTCCTCGAATCGGTCTGGGAGCACAGCTACCACGGGGACGCCAGGCTGGTCGACGCCTGCGTACGCCGCCTCCGCCACAAGATCGAGGACATCCCGGGCGAACCTCGCTACATCCAGACCGTGCGCGGCTTCGGCTACCGCTTCGGACCGCTGTGAGACGCCGCCTCGTCGGCCGTCTCGCCGGCCGCCTCGGCCTGCGCAGCCGGCTGATCGCCGCCTTCCTGCTGGTGGCCGCCGTCAGCGCGGCCACCACCGCCACCCTCACCTACCGCGAGGCCCGCTCGGTCATCCTGCAGCAGGCGCAGGACACGGCCGTCTCCCAGTTCCGCGACCAGATAGCCACCCAGCACCTGACCCTGCCCATGACCGCCACCTCGCTCGAACACGTCTGCGTCCAGCTCGCTGTGCAGGGCCGCCCGCGCCCGTGGATCGTCTTCGGCGAGTACGGAAAGATCACCGCGTCCTCCTCCGACCACCCCACCTCCAGCGTGGTCAGCGCCCAGCTGCGCCGGCTGACCCGCACCAACGCGCACGGCTCCTTCCAGCGCGTGGTCAAGGGCGGGGTTCCCTGGCTGACCGTCGGGATGCCGGTGATGTTCGGCGAAGGGGAGAACCAGCAGCGCACCGGAATCGTCCTCTACGCCGTGATGAAGCTCGACACCGAGGAAGCCAACATCGACGCCATGGTCACGGCGGCACGCGACGGTGCCCTGCCCGCCCTCGCCGTCGCCCTGATCCCCGCGCTGCTCGCGGCGCGCAGCGTGCTGCGTCCGGTACGCGATCTGCGACGGGCCGCCAGCAGCATGGGCAAGGGCGCGCTCGACACCCGTATCGAGGTGCGGGGATCGGACGAACTCGCCGACCTCGCCTGGACGTTCAACGAATCCGCGGTCGAGCTGGAGCGGTCCGTGGAGGAGCTGCGCAAGGCCGAGGCGCGGGCCAGGCGCTTCGCCTCCGACGTCTCGCACGAACTGCGTACCCCGCTCGCCGGGATGCTCGCCGTCACCGAGGTGCTCGACGAGGACGCCGAGCGGCTCGACCCCGACACCGCGGCCGCCGTCCGGCTGATCTCCGCCGAGACCGGCAAGCTCGCCACCCTGGTCGACGACCTGATGGAGATCTCGCGCTTCGACGCCAAGGCGGCAGAGCTCAACACCGACGAGGTCGACGTGGCGGAGATGATCCGCAAGACGCTCCAGCGGCGGCACTGGGAGGGCAAGGTGAGCGCCGAACTCCCTGACGGGACAAGGGCGATGCTCGATCCGCGCCGCTTCGACATCATCGTCGCCAACCTGGTCGGCAACGCGCTGCGGCACGGATCGCAGCCGGTGACCGTGCGGTTGTACGCGTACGGGGGCACGGACGGGGGCGGGGTCGCGGACGGGGCCGCCGGAAGCCTGGCGGTCGAGGTGACCGACGCCGGACCCGGTGTGGATCCGGCCGTGCTCCCGCACATCTTCGACCGGTTCTTCAAGGCGGACGCGGCGCGCACGCGGTCGGCGGGCAGCGGCCTCGGCCTCGCCATCGCGCTGGAGAACGCACGGTTGCACGGCGGGACCGTGCGCGCGGCCAACGGGCCCGCTGGAGGGGCGGTCTTCACCGTGGAGCTGCCGGTGGGCGAGGCCCTGTGAGGCGGACGGGCCGATGGACCGGGGTGGCTGTCGCCGTTCTCCTGGCGGGTGGCTGCGGCATACGGTCCACCGATGTGGTCGAGGTCGGTGCGCCCGCGACCGCGCAGATCGGGACGCCAGGCCGCGAGGGGCCCACGCTCTACTTCCAGGGGCCGGACGGGCTGATGCCCGTGGTGCGGCCCTACGGGGAGGAAGTCGGTCCGGGCAAGGTGTTCGCCATGCTGATGGCGGGCCCCACGGCGGCCGAGCGCGTCGCGGGACTCCGTACGGAACTCCCCTCGTTCCAGGGCTTTTCGGAGTTGATGCGGAGCCAGGGGGGCGTGCTGATCAGGCTGCACGGTCCGGTGCGGGGCCTCTCCGCCGTCGCCCGCCAGCAACTGGTCTGCACCGCGGCGCACTTCGGAGGGAAGAGCGGGATCACGACCGTACGGATCAACGGCACGGACGGTGATATCGGCGCCGAATCGTGTCTGGTCTGACCTGCAGGCGCCGGGCCGAGCTGTTCCCGGGCAATTCACGCGCCACCCCTTGGAACACACCTGTCCCCCTGGAACCCTGAGGCGCTGCACACGCCTGCCGTCGCACCAGACTCAGGGGGTCTCCCTTGCTCTCGTCCGCCCACATACGCTCCGGCCGGTCGCGCCACCGCGCCAGACCGGTTGCCGCCCTCGCCGTCCTCTCCGCCCTGACACTCACCGGGACCCTCGCGGCCACCGCGCCCGCCCTCGCGGACAACGTCCCCTCCGTCGACGTACGCCCCGCCACCGGCGCCGACATCCTCCGCCCGATATCGGCGCCCGCCGCGAGCGCCCCGGACGGCGGACTCTCCCCCGACGCGGTCGTCGACGGGGACGGCATCGAGACCGCCTCGTCCTCCCAACCCCTCGCGCAGGGCGTGACGCTGACCAAGTTCGACCGGATGGAATCGGACAAGTGGCTGCGGGCCGATGCCCTCTCGGTCGACCTCGGCGGCAGCGCCCGCGTCGACTACCTCTCGTCCGGCAAGGTCTCGAAGCGCGAGACCATCTCGCAGATGGTCTCCCACCACGACGCGGGCCAGGGCCGCACGACGGTCGCCGCGACCAATGCCGACTTCTTCGACATCAACCAGACCGGAGCCCCGCTCGGCTTCGGCATCGCGAACGGCGTCATCGACCACTCCGCGAAGGCCGGTTACAACGCGTCCCTCGGCTTCGGATCCGCCGGTGATCCCGCCGACGCCGCCGGGCGCATCCTCAACCTGACCTTCGACGGAACCCTCACCCTGCCCGACGGCACGCACGCGCTCGACTCGTACAACGCCGCCGACGTCCCGGCGGGCGGCATCGGCCTCTACACCCCGCAGTGGGGCGAGGCCGACCGCGCGCAGACCGTCGACGGCTCGGCGAAGGTCGTCGAGGCGGACATCGTGAACGGCACGGTGGTCGCCGTGAACGACAAGGCCGGCAGCGGTGCGATACCCGACGGCGAGACGGTCCTGATCGGACGTGACACGGGCGCCGACGTACTGTCCGCGCTCAGGCCGGGCGACCACGTGTCGACGGCCTACGAGCCGCGCACCGATGGCGGATCCGTGCCCCGTACCGCCGTCGGCGGATCCGGACTGCTGGTCGTTGACGGACAGGCGCAGAACTGGGAGGGCAGGCCCAACAACGCCACCGCCCCGCGCACCGCCGTCGGGTTCTCCAAGGACGGACTGACGATGCACGTCCTGGTCGTCGACGGACGCCAGGCCGACAGCGGCGGCACCACCCTCACCGAACTCGCCCTGATGATGAAGAAACTGGGTGCCTACAGCGCCCTCAACCTCGACGGCGGCGGCTCCTCCGTCCTGCTCGCCCGCGAGGCGGGCCACACCGGGACGGTCGTGGAGAACAGCCCCTCCGACGGCACCGAGCGCGCGGACGCCACCGGAATCGCCGTCACCGCACCCACCGGCACCGGAAGGATCAAGGCGTACGACGTCGCCGCCGCGACCCCCGCCTCCGCCGCGCCCACCGTCGACCCGGTCAAGGGCGGCCACCCCGACCGCGTCTTCCCCGGGCTCACCCGGCGCCTGACGGCCACCGGTTACGACGCCGCCTACGGGCCCGCGTCCGGCCGCCCCGGCTGGCGCACCTCCCGGCCGGACGTCGGCAAGGTCTCCGCTGACGGCGTCTTCCGCGCCCGCCGCACCGGCACGACCGACGCGCTCGCCCGCAGCGGCGCCGCACACGGCGCGCTGCGGATGACCGTCCTCGGCGCACTCGACCGGATCACCTCCACCACACGCAAGGTCGGTCTCGCCGATCCCGCGGCGAGCGGCAGCTTCGGTCTGGTCGGCCTGGACGCGGTCGGCGACAGCGCGCCGATCGAGCCCGGCGACGTACAACTCACCTATGATCACGCGCTGTTCGACATCACTCCTGACGGATCGAAGGGCAACTTCACGGTCCGTGCCAAAGCCACGAGCGGATCAGGGCTCGTACGCGCCACGGCCGGCGGCAGGACCACGACCCTCGGCGTGACCATCGGTCTCGCGGACCGGGAGGTGGCCTCGTACGACGACGCGGCGCGGTGGACCTTCAGCGCAGCCCGCGCCACCGGTTCACTCGCCCCGGCCGCCGACGGCCACACCGGCACCGCGCTCACCATGAGCTACGACTTCAGCAAGGACACCGCCACCCGCGCCGCCTACGCCAACCCGCCGCAGCAGATCGCCGTCGCAGGCCAGCCGCAGTCCTTCACCCTCTGGATCAAGGGCGACGGCAAGGGCTCCTGGCCGAGCCTGCACCTCAAGGACGCGGCAGGAACCGACCAAGTGCTGCGCGGCCCGTACATCACCTGGACCGGGTGGAAGCAGATCACCTTCACCGTCCCGGCCGGGGTCGCGTACCCCGTGAGTGTCTTCCGCTTCTACATCGCCGAGACGGTGGCGACCCAGCAGTACACCGGGCAGATCGCCATCGACGATCTCCACGCGCAGCTCCCGCCGGACGTGGACCTGCCGGCCGAGCCGGTGGTCAAGGACCCGCTCATCCAGAGCGCGGCCAGGGTCGGGCACCGCGACTGGCGGTTCGCGGTGATGTCCGACGCCCAGTTCGTGGCACGGGCACCGGACAGCGACATCGTGCGGCAGGCGCGCCGCACGCTGAGGGAGATCCGGGCGGCGAAGCCGGACTTCCTTGTCATCAATGGGGATCTCGTCGACGAGGGGTCGGCCGCCGACCTGAAATTCGCCCACCAGGTATTGAACGAAGAGCTGGGCGACGCAGTTCCCTGGTACTACGTGCCGGGCAATCACGAGGTGATGGGCGGTTCGATCGCCACCTTCACCGCCGAATTCGGCCCCGCGCAGCGCACGTTCGACCACCGGGGGACCCGCTTCATCACCCTGGACACCTCGTCGCTGACCCTGCGCGGCGGGGGCTTCGCGCAGGTGAAGGAGGTACGCAAGCAGCTCGACGCGGCAGCCGCCGATCCGGCGGTCGGCTCCGTCGCCGTGATCGAGCACGTACCGCCGCGCGACCCCACCCCGCAGGCGGGCAGCCAGCTGAACGACCGCAAGGAGGCCGCACTCCTGGAGAACTGGCTCTCGGACTTCCAGCACCGCAGCGGCAAGGGCGCCGCGTTCATCGGCGGCCACGTCGGGGTCTTCCACGCCTCGCACGTCGACGGAGTGCCCTATCTCATCAACGGCAACTCCGGAAAGAACCCGGCCGCACCGGCCGCCGACGGCGGCTTCACCGGCTGGTCCCTGGTGGGCGTCGACCGCGGCGCCAGGCCGGACTGGATCTCCGTACAGACCAGGGCACATGTCGACGCGCTGACGCTGACCGCGCCCGCGACCCTGGCCGTCGGGCAGTCGGCACAGGTGAAGGGGGACATCAGCCAGTCCGGACGAACGGTGCCGGTCGCCTGGCCGGTGAGCGCGGACTGGGCCCTGAACCCGGGCAGCGGCGCCTCGTTCGACCCCGCGACCGGGGTGCTGACACCCCGTCGGCCGGGCACGCTGACCGTGACGCTCAAGGTCAACGGGGTGAGCACACAGAGGACGATCACCGTGCTGCCCCGTGTCGGAGTTGGGCTGAACGGGTGAGAGGCGTCATCATCGAGTGATGCAGATAGTGAGTCCAACCGAGGCGGTCCGGTGAGCAGGTACGGCAGATACGACCAGTTCGATGCCACCGACGAGCAGTGGGAAGGGCTTGCCCAGGTCGTACCCCTGAGGAGCCGCAATGAATGGCCCTCCAGAGTCGACCACCGGACCGTCCCCACCGAGTACGCCGAAGAGCAGCGGCGGTTCGTCGTGCTGCGGGTGCAGGTCTTCGCGGACGCCCGCGAGGTCGCCGAGTACCTCATGGCACAGATTCCGGTGCTGCTGGATCTGACCGGTGCGGACATCGCCGTGGCCAAGCGGATCCTGGACTTCAGCACCGGAGTCGTCTTCGGCCTCGGCAGCGGAATGCACCGGGTCGACAAGAACGTCTTCCTGCTCGCCCCGGTCGGCATGGAGGTCGAGGGGATCGCGGCCGAGTCCGTCCCCCGATCGTAGGAAGGTCAACGCGGTGTAACGGTTCGGCAGTTCGGCAGGTGAGTACGGTCCGACCATGGACGTAACCTGCGCGCTGCCGACCGTCACCGAACTACGGCTCAGCGCCTTCAGAACGCACCGCGGCGCGGTCTTCCCGCTGGCCCCCGTGACCCTGTTCGCGGGGGCCGGCGGCAGTGGCAAGTCGACGGTTCTGCAGGCGTACGAAGCCCTGGCCCGGCTCGCCTCTGGCGACCCGCTCGCGGAGGCCTTCCCCGATCCGGCGGGATGCGTGCCGGAGGGGGCCGAACCGGATGCCGAAGGGCGCAGAGGGTTCCGGATCGGGTGCACGGTGGAGGGTCCCGCCGGATCCGTACGCCTCGATCTCGCCGTACAGGCGGAGCCGGAACTGCGCATCGTGGGCGAGCGCCTGACCTGCGGGAAACAGACACTGCTCGCGACCGCGCTGCGCGATCCGCGCCGGTCCACGGTCCAGGCCGCCTGGCACACGGCGGGCTCGGTGCCGGTGACCAGGGCGCCGCTGCCGGACGATCTGCTGGGTACGGCGCTTCTGCCGCTCAGGGTCGCGGGCACGACGGAGGGGCAGCTGAAGGTGCTGGCCGCCGCCGAACAGACAGTGGTGGCACTCCGGTCGGTGTACGCCTGCGATCCGCAGCCGCAGCGGATGCGCGGGCGTGTGACGGTCGGCGCGGGACGGCTGAGGCGCGACTGCGACAACCTCGCCGAGGTCCTGCTCCGCACCCAGTCGGAGTGCGCGATCCGGCACAGGGAGCTCGTCGCCTCCGCGCGGGCGGGGTGCGCGGGACCGGTGGCGGCCGTACGGGCCGAGGAGCTGGCCGACGGGACGGTACGGGCGGTACTCGGCAGGGACGGGGAGCGGGTCACACCGCTGGAGCGGCTGGGGGACGGTGAGTTGAGGTATCTCGCGCTCGCGCTGGTGCTGCTCACGGGGGACCGCGTCCTGGCGATGGATCCGGCGCACGAGGTGCCCGAGGCACTGCAGTCGCTCACCTTTCTGCTCGACGGCTTCGACCGCTGCCTGGACGGACGGCAGTCGAGGCAGCTGCTGGAGCTGGCGGCACGGACCTGCGCACGGGACAACCGCCGTCTGGTGGGCACGGTCGGCGATGCGTCGGCGGCCGCTTCGTACGCGCGTGAGGTGGCGGGCGTCACGGTGGTAGACCTGAGCCGTGACTGAACCACTTGATACTGAGACACCTGATGTGGGCGCACTGCAGGAGCGACTGGCCAGGTTCGCCGAGGCGCGGGGCTGGGAGCCGTACCACACGCCGAAGAACCTGGTGGCGGCGTTGAGCGTGGAGGCCTCGGAACTCCTGGAGATCTTCCAGTGGCTGACGCCCGAGGAGTCCGCCGGGGTGATGGATGACCCGGAGAAGGCGCATCGGGTGGCGGACGAGGTCGCTGACGTACTGGCCTATCTCCTGCAGTTCTGCGAGGTGTTGGGGATCGACGCGCTGGAGGCGCTTTCGGCCAAGATCGACCGGAATGAGCACCGCTTTCCCGTGAAGGATCATCAGGATCGTCACTCTTTGAAGTGACTAAGTTGTCCACAACTGGCTTAGTGTCCACAGATTTCCCGATACCCCTGGCTTTCCTGGCTGCGCTCGCTCACTCTGGGTAATGGAGTGAGTGAGACGGAAAGTCGTACGAAGGGGGGAGTCGTATGGACGCGGTGCGGCTCATCGGGGTGTGTCGGCACGCACTGGCCCAGAGCCGGACGGACGGGGACACGGTGGCGGAGGCCTGGCAGGCGCAGGCCCTCGCGCAGGCGATAGGCAGCCATCTGGCGATGGGTGGTCCCCCCGAACTGAGAGCGGAGGCGCGCGGTCTGGGCGAGTCGGGAAGACGGGGCTGCGCCGCACTCGATCCGGTGGAGCTGAGCATGGGCGCGGTGCGGGCGGCCCGGCTCACCGAGGTGGCCGAGGTACGGGTCGCGCTGACCGGCCTGGGCATCCTGCTCGGGGAGGTCGGGATCGCACTGGTCGGGGTCGGCTGTGCGACGGAGGTGGACGGGCTCTACTGGCAGTGCATCGAGGCGGTGGACGCCGCCGACGAGTCGGGTGACCGGGTGCGCGGAATGCTGCGAAGACTCACGGTGCGGGAACAGGAAAGAGCGTCGGGGCCTGTCCGTGACTCGGCGGCGGGGCCGTCATGACGTCAGTGGGCGACCCCGCCCGCCGGCGGGCGGTCGGCGGAGGACTGCAGATCGGCGTCGAGCCGCGAGAGGTCGGCGGTCAGCGAAGCCATCAACTCCTCCATCTGCTGCAGCAGGCCCTTCGGAGCGTCCTGCTGCTCGGACACGGACTGTTCGGGTACGGCTTCGTGGGACATGGCGGCCTCCTCGGCCCGAGCCCTCCCGCGGGGAGGGCTGCAACAACGAACGACGCACCGGCGGCAGGGGCCGGTGCGCGAGCCGGGCGGTCCGGCTCCGCCCGAGCCAACGACCGGGCCAGGGCGGCAGTCACTGGCACAGAGGTGCGCGGACCACCAGGTTGACGGGATTTCACCCGGCCGCGCGGGTGTGGGGTGGGGTGGGTGAGGCCGGAGAGGTTGACGGGTCCTCGACGGTGCAGGATGGATGAATGGACCTTCGAATCTTCACCGAGCCCCAGCAAGGGGCGAGCTACGACACCCTGCTCACCGTCGCCAAGGCGACCGAGGACCTTGGGTTTGACGCCTTCTACCGCTCGGACCACTACCTCCGCATGGGATCGGGCGACGGGCTGCCCGGGCCGACCGACGCATGGATCACGCTGGCCGGTCTGGCCCGTGAGACCAAGCGGATCCGGCTCGGCACGCTGATGACCGCGGGCACCTTCCGGCTCCCGGGCGTGCTGGCCATCCAGGTGGCACAGGTCGACCAGATGTCGGGCGGCCGGGTCGAACTGGGCCTGGGCGCCGGCTGGTTCGAGGAGGAGCACAAGGCGTACGGCATTCCGTTCCCGAAGGAGAAGTTCGGCCGGCTCGAGGAGCAGCTGGCGATCATCACCGGGCTCTGGGGGACCAAGGTCGGCGAGAAGTTCAGCTATGACGGCACCTACTACCAGCTCGCCGACTCGCCCGCGCTGCCCAAGCCCGCCCAGGCGAAGATCCCGGTGCTGATCGGCGGACACGGAGCGAGCCGCACCCCGCGGCTTGCCGCCCAGTACGCGGACGAGTTCAACATCCCGTTCGCCTCACTGGAGGACAGCGAGAAGCAGTTCGGCCGGGTCAAGGCCGCCGCGGAGCGGGCCGGGCGCGGCAAGGACGACCTGGTGTACTCCAACGCCCTGGTCGTCTGTGTGGGCAAGGACGACGCGGAGGTGACCCGCAGGGCGAACGTCATCGGACGGGACGTGGCGGAGCTGAAGGCCAACGGCCTGGCCGGTTCACCGGCCGAAGTCGTCGACAAGATCGGGCAGTACGAGGCCATCGGGTCGTCCCGGGTCTACCTGCAGGCCCTGGACCTCGGCGACCTCGACCACCTGGAGCTCATTTCCTCCCAGGTCCTGTCCCAGCTCAGCTAGTGGCAGGCCGTGCGATGACCTCGAAGACCGTGCCGAACGGGTCGGTGATCTCGGCCCTGCGGCCGTAGAGGAAGTCCGACACGGGGCCGGAGACGCCTCCGGCCCCGTTGGCCCGCGCCGCCACCGCGTCGGTGTCCGTGACCTCGAACATCGTGTGCCAGCCGGACCTGGCGGCCCCGGGGGCGCCGATGATCCCGCCGATCTCATGTCCGTCCGGGCGGCGCAGGAAGGTGAAGTCCAGTTCGGGCATGGCTTCGTTGGCGTCCAGGGTGAAGCCGAGGAGCGCGGTGTAGAAGGCACGGGCCGGTCCGGGGTCGGGCGTGATGAGGTCGTTGCGGACCAGCGAGTCGGGCTCGTTCACCACCGCGCAGCCGGGCAGGTCGCGGCCCTCCCAGAGGCCGAAGGGGGCGCCGACCGCATCGACCGCGACCGCCGTGCGGGCCAGGGTGCCGAGGTCCGCCGGGCCCTGGACGAGGGATCCGCCCGTATCGGCGATGCGCCGGGACAGGGCGTCGCAGTCCCCGGTCGCGAAGTACATGAGCCACTGCTGCGGGTCGCCCTCCCGGAGTCCGGCCACCGGCTCCCCGTCGAGCAGACAGAGCGTGGTGGAGCCGGACTCCTTCGAGGCGGGTTCGTACTCCCAGCCGAAGACCGCGCGGTAGAAGTCCTGCGCCTGCTTCAGGTCGGGTACGCAGAGGTCGATCCAGGTCGGGGTGGAGTCGGGCTGGTTGCTCGTGATGCGGCTCATCCGGTGCTCCTTCGGGTCGGTCCGAGGGTGCTGACGCTAGGCGCCATGTAGGACAGGTTCCGTCCCAGAGGGTCCAGGGTGGGTAGAAAGTCCCTGGCCTGGGCGGTCGTACCAGGCAATACTCGGACGTGTGTTCCTGACGATCAGTACCTACGGCACCCCAGAGCGTCCCGCGACCGAGCTCGGCTTCCTGCTGCACAAGCATCCCGAGAAAGCGCAGACGTTCTCCACCTCCCATGGCACGGCGCATGTCCTCTACCCCGAGGCGACCGCCGAGCGCTGCACGGCGGCGCTTCTCCTGGAGGTGGACCCCGTGGCGCTGGTGCGCAGGGGCAAGGGCAAGGGGCGCGGCGGTGCGCCCGATGCGGCGCTCGCGCAGTACGTGAACGACCGGCCGTACGCCGCGTCCTCGCTGTTGTCCGTCGCGATGAGCACCGTATTCAAGAGCGCCCTGCGCGGGGTGTGCGAGGCACGCCCCGAGCTGGCCGCCGAGCCGATGCCGTTGCGGATCGAGGTGCCCGCGCTGCCCGCGCGCGGCGGCCCCGACCTGGTGCAGAAGCTCTTCGGCCCGCTCGGCTGGTCGAGCGTCGTCGCCGAACCGGTGGCGCTGGACGAGCAGTTCCCCGAGTGGGGTGACTCCCGGTACGTACGTCTCGTGCTCGAAGGGGAGCTGCGGCTCGCCGACGCGCTGCGGCAGCTGTACGTCCTGCTGCCGGTGCTCGACGACGCCAAGCACTACTGGGTCGCACCCGACGAGGTCGACAAGCTGCTGCGAGCCGGCGAGGGCTGGCTGGCGGAGCACCCCGAACAGAAGCTGATCACCAGCCGCTATCTCTCGCACCGCTGGGGGCTGACCCGGCAGGCGATGGAGGCGCTGGAACTCGTACGGCTCGCGGAGGCGGACGACAGCGAGGTCGAGGAGATCGACAACGCCGTCGACGAGACCACGGACACGGAGGACACCCCGGTTCCGCTCGCCGTGCAGCGGCGCGAGGCGATTCTCGAAGCGCTGCGTGCTGCCGGCGCGGGACGGGTGCTCGACCTCGGCTGCGGGCAGGGCCAGTTGGTGCACGAGCTGCTGAAGGACGTGCGTTTCACCGAGGTCGTCGGAGTCGATGTGTCGATGCGCGCGCTGAACATCGCCGCGCGCCGGCTGCGCATCGAGCGGATGGGGGAGCGGCAGTCCGGTCGCGTCAAGCTGATGCAGGGCTCGCTCGCGTACACCGACAAGCGGCTCAAGGGGTACGACGCGGCGGTCCTCAGCGAGGTCATCGAGCACCTCGACCTGCCCCGGCTGCCCGCCCTGGAGTACGCCGTGTTCGGTACGGCCCGCCCCGGGACCGTACTGGTGACCACGCCCAACGTCGAGTACAACGTCCGCTGGGAGACCCTGCCGGCCGGGCATGTGCGTCACGGCGACCACCGCTTCGAGTGGACGCGCGAGGAGTTCCGGACGTGGGCGGGAGCGGTCGCCGAACGGCACGGCTACGGCGTGGAGTTCGTGGCCGTGGGCCCCGACGACCCCGAGGTGGGGCCGCCCACCCAGATGGCGGTCTTCACGATGGCGGCGAAGAACGCGAAGAACGACGAGACGGACAAGAAGGAGGCGAAGGCCGCATGACCAGTACCGACACCGCCACGACCAACAGCACCAGCAAGCGCACTCTCCCGGTGACCGACCTCTCCCTCGTGGTCCTGATCGGAGCCACCGGGTCGGGCAAGTCCACCTTCGCTCGCGCCCACTTCAAGCCCACCGAGATCATCTCCTCCGACTTCTGCCGCGGCCTCGTGGCCGACGACGAGAACGACCAGAGCGCGAGCGGCGACGCCTTCGACGTCCTGCACTACATCGCCGGAAAGCGTCTCGCCGCCGGCCGGCTGACCGTCGTCGACGCCACCAGCGTGCAGTCCGAGAGCCGCAAGCAGCTCGTCAGCCTCGCCCGCGAACACGACGTCCTGCCCATCGCGATCGTCCTCGACCTGCCCGAAGCGGTCTGCGCGGAGCGCAATGCCGCACGCCCCGACCGGGCCGGCATGCCCCGCCATGTCATCGCGCGCCACCGCCGCGAACTCCACCGCTCGCTGCGCGGTCTGGAGCGCGAGGGCTTCCGCAAGGTGCACATCCTGCGCTCGGTGGAGGAGGTGGAGAGCGCTGAGGTCGTTCTGGAGAAGCGCTACAACGACCTCACCCACCTCACCGGTCCCTTCGACATCATCGGGGACATCCATGGCTGCCGCTCCGAGCTGGACACCCTGCTGGGCGAGCTCGGTTACGTCGACGGGGCGCACCCCGAGGGCCGTACGGCCGTCTTCGTCGGGGACCTGGTCGACCGCGGCCCCGACAGTCCTGGCGTACTGCGCCGGGTGATGTCGATGGTGGCCGCGGGCAACGCACTGTGCGTCCCCGGGAACCATGAGAACAAGCTCGGCCGTTACCTCAAGGGAAGGAACGTCCAGCACACCCACGGACTCGCCGAGACCATCGAGCAGCTGGAGAAGGAGAGCGACGAATTCCGCACGCTGGTGCGTGAGTTCATCGACGGACTGGTAAGCCACTACGTCCTGGACGGCGGCAAGCTCGTCGTCTGTCACGCGGGGCTGCCCGAGAAGTACCACGGCCGCACCTCGGGCCGGGTCCGCTCGCACGCGCTGTACGGGGACACGACCGGGGAGACCGACGAGTTCGGCCTGCCCGTGCGCTACCCGTGGGCCGAGGACTACCGCGGACGTGCCGCGGTCGTCTACGGGCACACCCCGGTCCCGTCCACCAGCTGGATCAACAACACCATCTGTCTGGACACCGGCGCGGTCTTCGGCGGGAAGATGACGGCACTGCGCTGGCCGGAGCGCGAGCTCGTCGACGTGCCGGCCGAGCAGGTCTGGTACGAGCCGGTCAAGCCCCTCACCACCGAGGCGCCGGGCGGTCTCGACGGACGTCCGCTGGACCTCGCCGACGTCAACGGCCGCCGGATCGTGGAGACCCGGCACTCGGGCCGCGTCGCCGTGCGCGAGGAGAACGCGGCGGCCGCGCTGGAGGTCATGAGCCGGTTCGCGGTCGACCCGCGCCTGCTCGCCTACCTCCCGCCGACGATGTCCCCGACCGGGACGTCCAACGTGGACGGCTACCTGGAGCACCCGGCCGAGGCCTTCGCCCAGTACAAGAGTGACGGCGTGGGCAAGGTCGTGTGCGAGGAGAAGCACATGGGCTCGCGCGCGGTCGCCCTGGTCTGCCGCGACGCGGACGTGGCACGCGAGCGCTTCGGCGTGGAAGGACCGACCGGCGCGCTCCACACCCGCACCGGACGGCCCTTCTTCTCCGACGGGACCGTCACCGAGGAGATCCTCGGCCGACTGCGCACCGCCGTCACCGAGGCCGGACTCTGGGACGAGCTCGACACCGACTGGCTGCTGCTCGACGCCGAGCTGATGCCCTGGTCGCTCAAGGCGTCGGGCCTGCTGCGCACGCAGTACGCCGCCGTGGGCGCCGCGTCGCGAGCCGTCTTCCCCGGAGCGGTCAGCGTCCTTGAGGCCGCGGTCGCGCGCGGTGTCGAGGGGCTCGACGGACTGCTCGCCAAGCAGTACGAACGGGCGGCCGACGCCGCCGCGTTCACCGACGCCTACCGTCGCTACTGCTGGACCACCGAGGGCCTGGACGGCGTACGGCTCGCGCCCTTCCAGCTCCTCGCTGCCCAGGGCCGCAGCCTCGCCGCCGTACCGCACGACGAGCAGCTGGCCTGGCTGGACCGGCTGGTGGAGCACGACCCAACCGGTCTGCTGCAGACCACCCGGCGCCTGGTCGTCGACACCGGCGACGAGGCCTCCGTGCAGGCGGGCACCGACTGGTGGCTGGAGATGACCGGCCGCGGCGGCGAGGGCATGGTCGTCAAGCCGCTCCAGGCGCTGGTGCGCGACGGCAAGGGCAGGCTGGTCCAGCCGGGCATCAAGGTGCGCGGACGCGAGTACCTGCGGATCATCTACGGTCCCGAGTACACCCGCCCGGAGAACCTGGCGAGGCTGCGCCAGCGCTTCCTCGGCCACAAGCGCTCGCTCGCCCTGCGCGAGTACGGGCTCGGCCTGGAGGCCCTGGACCGGCTCGCCGGGGGCGAACCGCTGTGGCGCGTCCATGAGGCGGTCTTCGCCGTACTCGCACTGGAGTCGGAGCCGGTGGACCCGCGCCTCTGATCGGGGCACTCAGGGGGTGGGCCCGGCCGCCCGGGGACAGGATGGGGACATGGGATTCCATGTCGACTCCGAGTCCGGGCGGCTGCGCCGCGTCATCCTCCACCGGCCCGATCTGGAGCTGAAGCGCCTCACCCCCAGCAACAAGGACGCGCTGCTCTTCGACGATGTGCTCTGGGTGCGCCGGGCCCGCCAGGAGCACGACGGATTCGCCGATGTGCTGCGCGACCGCGGGGTCGAGGTGCATCTCTTCGGCGATCTGCTCCGGGAGTCCCTCGAAGTCCCCGAGGCGAGAGCACTGGTCCTGGACCGGGTTTTCGACGAGAAGGAGTACGGTCCGCTCGCCACCGGCCATCTGCGTGCGGCCTTCGACAAAATGCCCGCGGCCGATCTCGTCGGGGCGCTGGTCGGCGGGATGACCAAGCGGGAGTTCCTCCAGGGGCATGCGGAGCCGACTTCCGTCCGCTTCCATGTCATGGACCTGGACGACTTCCTGCTCGGCCCGCTCCCCAACCACCTCTTCACCCGCGACACCTCCGCCTGGATCTACGACGGCGTCTCCATCAACGCGATGCGCTGGCCCGCCAGGCAGCGCGAGACGGTCCACTTCGAGGCGATCTACCGGCACCACCCGCTCTTCGCCCGCGAGACCTTCCACACCTGGTCGCGGGGGCAGGGCGATTACCCCTCGACCATCGAGGGCGGCGACGTCCTGGTCATCGGCAACGGCGCGGTCCTGATCGGGATGAGCGAGCGCACCACCCCGCAGGCGGTGGAGATGCTGGCCCGCGGGCTGTTCGCGGCCGGTTCGGCGAAGACCATCGTGGCCCTCGACATGCCCAAGCGCCGGGCCTTCATGCACCTGGACACGGTGATGACGATGGTCGACGGGGACACCTTCACGCAGTACGCGGGCCTCGGCATGCTCCGCTCGTACACGATCGAACCGGGCGCAGCCGAGAGCGAGCTCAAGGTCACGGACCACCCGCCGGAGCACATGCACCGCGCCATCGCCGCCGCGCTCGGCCTGGACTCCGTCCGCGTCCTGACCGCGACGCAGGATGTGCACTCGGCCGAGCGCGAGCAGTGGGACGACGGCTGCAACGTCCTGGCGGTGGAGCCGGGCGTGGTCGTCGCGTACGAGCGCAATGTGACCACCAATACGCATCTGCGGAAACAGGGCATCGAGGTCATCGAGATCCGCGGCAGTGAACTGGGGCGGGGCCGGGGCGGGCCGCGGTGCATGAGCTGCCCGGTCGAACGGGATGCCGCGTGAGGCCGCGTGAGACTGCGTCGAACAGGACATGCCGTATAGTGATGCGTTCTAATGCATAGTATTCCACCGCCCCAGGAGTAGTCACATGGCGATAGACCTCGCAGGCCGCCCCTTCCTCAAGGAGCTGGACTTCACCGCCGAGGAGTTCCGCGGACTCGTCGAGCTGGCCGCCGAGCTCAAGGCCGCCAAGAAGTCGGGCACCGAGACGCAGCGGCTGTGCGGGAAGAACATCGCCCTGATCTTCGAGAAGTCCTCGACCCGTACGCGCTGTTCGTTCGAGGTCGCGGCCGCCGACCAGGGTGCGTCGACGACGTACATCGACCCGGTGGGCTCGCACATCGGCAAGAAGGAGTCGGCGAAGGACACCGCCCGCGTCCTCGGCCGGATGTTCGACGCCATCGAGTTCCGCGGGGACGCGCAGGCCACGGTCGACGAGCTCGCCGCGTACGCCGGTGTCCCCGTCTACAACGGCCTCACCGACGACTGGCACCCCACCCAGATGCTCGCCGACGTGCTCACCATGACCGAGCACAGCGCCAAGCCCCTCACGGAGATCTCCTTCGCCTACCTCGGCGACGCCCGCTTCAACATGGGCAACTCCTACCTGGTCACCGGCGCGCTGCTCGGTATGGACGTACGGATCGTGGCGCCGAAATCCTACTGGCCGGCCGACGACGTCGTCGCGCAGGCCCGCAAGGCCGCCGAGACCAGCGGCGCCCGCATCACCCTCACCGAGGACATCGCCGAGGGCGTCCTGGGCGCGGACTTCGTCGTCACCGACGTCTGGGTCTCCATGGGCGAGCCCGAGGAGATCTGGGCCGAGCGCATCAAGGTCCTCGGGCCGTACGCCGTGACCATGGACGTGCTGCGCGCCACCGGCAACGCCGACGTCAAGTTCCTGCACTGCCTGCCCGCCTTCCACGACCTCGGCACCAGGCTCGGCCGCGAGATCCACGAGAAGTACGGGCTCTCCGAACTCGAAGTCACCGACGAGGTCTTCGAGTCGCCGCACTCGGTCGTCTTCGACGAGGCCGAGAACCGGATGCACACCATCAAGGCGATCATGGTGGCGACACTCGCGGGCACGGCCCACGGCGAATAGCAATACGCCCGATTGGGTGAATATGCAGAGTGGCGGCTAGTATGTCGCCTCTTGGTGGGGTTCGAGCTCGCACGCTCGAACCCCACTTTCTTGTGCTCAAACAGAGATCAGAGAAGAGATCCACCCCGTGCTGCGCATCAAGTCCCCGGAACAATTGGTCGCCGAATCGGGCGCCGACCTCGAGGGCCACGGCCTGAAGCGCACCATGGGGCTCTTCCAGCTCGTGTGTTTCGGCGTCGGGGCGATCGTCGGCACCGGCATCTTCGTCGGCCTCTCCGACACGGTCGCCGAAGCCGGCCCCGCGGTGATCATCTCGTTCATCCTGGCCGCGATCACCTGCATCTTCACCGCCTTCTCCTTCGCGGAGCTGGGTGGTGCGATCCCGGTCTCGGGCTCCTCGTACTCCTTCGCGTACGCGACCCTCGGCGAGCGCATCGCCTTCCTCACCGGCTGGTGCCTGCTCCTCGAGTACGGCGTCTCGGTCTCGGCCGTGGCGGTCGGCTGGAGCCAGTACGTCAATGAACTGCTCGACAGCGTCTTCGGCCACCAGCTGCCCGCCGCGCTCTCGGCCGGCCCCGGCGACGGCGGCGTGATCAACATTCCCGCCGTCGTGGTGATCATGATGGCCGCCCTGCTGCTGGTGCGCGGCATCCGCGAGAGCGCCCAGGCCACCGCCGCCATGGCCATCCTCAAAATCGCCATTCTGATCGCCTTCTGCGCGATCGCCTTCACGGCCTTCGAGGACGGCAACCTCGTGCCGTTCTCCCCGCAGGGTTTCGCGGGCATCACGGCGGGCACCTCGGCCGCGTTCTTCTCGTACATCGGATTCGACGCGATCACCACCGCCGGCGAAGAGGTCAAGAACCCCCGCCGCAACATCCCCATCGCGATCCTGATCTGCATCGGCATCGTCACGGTCATCTACTGTCTGGTCGCCGTCGCGGCCATCGGCGCAATGGGCGCGGACGCCGTGGGCGACAAGCCCGCCGCCCTCTCCCTGATCGTCAACCAGGTCACTGACTCCACCGTCGGCGGCGGAATCATCGCCTTCGGCGCGGTCGTCGCGATCGCCTCGGTGGTCCTCGCCGTGATGTACGGCCAGACCCGCATTCTGATGTCGATGTCACGCGACGGCCTCATCCCGCGGGTCTTCGAACGCGTCTCCCCGAAGACCTCGACCCCCGTCGCCAACACCTGGATCGTCGCGCTGGTCTTCGCGGTCCCCGCGGCCTTCTCCTCGCTCGACATCGTGGTGAACCTGACGACCATCGGCGCCGCCGCGACCATGGCCGTCGTCAACATCGCGGTGATCCTGCTGCGCCGCAGCCACCCGGAGCTGGAGCGCTCCTTCCGGGTGCCGTTCTACCCGGTGAGTCCGCTGGTGGGCATGGCCTTCTGTGTGTACCTGATGTACGGAACGGGCTGGACGACCTGGGTCCAGTTCCTCGTCTTCGTGGCCGTCGGACTGATGGTGTACGCGCTCTACGGGCGCCGTCACTCCCGGCTGACGGACGCCGCCGCCGTCAGTTCCGCCCCGGCAGTGTGAACCAGATCGCCTTGCCGTGCGCGGTGGGGCGGTGGCCGTAGGACGAGGAGAGCGTACGGATCAGCAGCAGTCCGCGCCCGTGCTCCTGCCAGGGGTCGGGCTCGGTCTCGGGTCCGGTGGTGACGAGATCGCCGGGCGCGACCGGGTCCCGGTCGTGGACCTCGACCTGGCAGCCCGTCGGGAGCAGCTCGACGACCAGCTCGATCGGTTCGTCCCCGTCCGTGTGCTCCACCGCGTTGGCCACCAGCTCCGCTGTCAGCAGCTCGGCCGTATCGCTGTCCGCCGCTGTCCCGTCGCCGGCCGTGATGTCCGCGAGCGCGGTACGGATCAGGGCGCGGGCGATCGGCACTGCGGCCGTGGTGTGCGGCAGTGCGATGCGCCATGAGGCGGGGCGGGCAGTGTCGGACACGCTGGGATTCATCTCCGTTACGTCGAGTTCGTCGAGTTCGTCATGTTCCTCGTGTTCGTCGTGCTTTCAACGGTACGGAGTGTGCGGGTGGGCGCGTAGAGGCCCCCGCCCCCAGAGGGCGGGACCTTCGGTGCACTGCCCCTACAGTTCCCTTATCGCGTACTCGTGACGAGGATCACGAACAGGTGATAACTTCTAGGGACAAGCAGCCCTCCGACCGAAGGAGGCCGCACGTCATGAGCCCCTTTACCGGCTCCACACCCCGTACCGGTCAGTGGAAGCATCTGAAGCTGACCGTCGACGACGGGGTCGCCACCGTCACGCTCGCCCGGCCCGACAAGCTCAACGCGCTCACCTTCGGCGCCTACGCCGACCTCCGCGACCTGCTCGCCGAGCTCTCCCGCGAGCGCTCCGTGCGGGTCCTGGTCCTGGGCGGCGAAGGGCGCGGATTCTGCTCCGGCGGTGACGTCGACGAGATCATCGGCGCCACGCTCGCCATGGACACCGCCCAGCTCCTCGACTTCAACCGGATGACCGGGCAGGTCGTACGGGCGCTGCGCGAATGCCCCTTCCCTGTGATCGCCGCGCTCCACGGTGTCGCGGCGGGTGCGGGCGCCGTCCTCGCACTGGCCGCGGACTTCCGGGTCGCGGACCCCTCCACCCGGTTCGCCTTCCTCTTCACCAAGGTCGGGCTCTCCGGCGGCGACATGGGCGCCGCGTACCTCCTGCCGCGGGTGGTCGGGCTCGGGCACGCCACCCGGCTGCTGATGCTGGGCGACCCCGTCCGCGCCCACGAGGCCGAACGGATCGGCCTGATCAGTGAGTTGGCGTCGGAGAACCGCGCCGACGAGGCGGCCGCCGCGCTCGCCCGCAGGCTGGCTGACGGCCCCGCCCTCGCGTACGCGCAGACCAAGGCCCTGCTCACCGCCGAGCTCGACATGCCCCTTTCCGCCGCCGTAGAGCTGGACGCCGCCACCCAGGCGCTCCTCATGAAGGGCGAGGACTACGCCGAATTCCACGCCGCCTTCACCGAGAAGCGGCCGCCGAAATGGCAGGGGAGGTAGCCGGTATGCGTGTCGCGGTCATCGGTGGCGGCCCCGGCGGGCTCTACGCGGCAGCCCTCCTCAAACGGCTCGACCCCACCAGAACCGTCACCGTCTGGGAGCGCAACGCCCCCGACGACACCTTCGGCTTCGGTGTCGTTCTCTCCGACGAGACCCTCGGCGGCATCCAGCACGCGGACCCGGCCGTCTACGCGGCGCTCCAGGAGGAGTTCGTCCGCTGGGACGACATCGACGTCGTCCACCGGGGCAGGACCCTGACCTCGGGCGGCCACGGCTTCGCCGCGCTCGGCCGGCGCCGCCTCCTGCAGATCCTGCACGAGCGCTGCCGCTCCCTCGGCGTGGAACTGCGCTTCGGCACCGAGGCCCCGCCCGCCGCCGAACTCGCCCTGGAACACGACCTGGTGATCGCGGCCGACGGCGTGCACAGCGCCACCCGCACGGCCCACGCCGACGTCTTCGCCCCCCGCATCACCACCCACCGCTGCCGCTACATCTGGCTCTCCGCCGACTTCGCCTTCGACGCCTTCCGCTTCGAGATCGCCGAGACCGAGCACGGGGTGATGCAGCTGCACGGCTATCCGTACGCGGCCGGCGCCTCCACCGTCATCGTCGAGATGCGCGAAGAGGTGTGGCGGGCGGCAGGCCTGGACGCCTGCGACGAGCAGGAGTCGACGGAACGCTGCGCGAAGATCTTCGCCGACGCGCTGGACGGCCGCTCCCTCCGGGGCAACAACTCTTCGTGGACCGCCTTCCGCACAGTCGTCAACGACCGCTGGTCGCACGGCGGTACGGTCCTGATCGGCGACGCCGCCCACACCGCCCACTTCTCCATCGGCTCGGGTACGAAGCTGGCGGTCGAGGACGCCCTCGCCCTGGTCGCCTGCATCGAGGAGCAGCCGGACCTCCCCACCGCCCTCGTCGCGTACGAGAGCGAACGCCGGCCCGTGGTCGCCTCCACGCAGCGCGCCGCGCAGGCCAGCCTGGAGTGGTTCGAGCAGCTGGAGACGTACACCGACCAGCAGCCGCGCCAGTTCGCCTTCAACCTCCTCACCCGCAGCCGCCGCGTCACCCACGACAACCTGCGCCTGCGCGACCCCGCCTTCACCGCCTCCGTGGAGCGCGCCTTCGGCTGCGAGCCGGACACCCCGCCCATGTTCACCCCCTTCCGCCTTCGCGACCTGACTCTGCGCAACCGCATCGTCGTCTCGCCGATGGACATGTACTCCGCCACGGACGGCGTCCCCGGCGACTTCCACCTCGTCCACCTGGGTGCGCGGGCGCTCGGCGGGGCCGGCCTGGTCATGACGGAGATGGTCTGCGTCAGCCCGGAGGGGCGCATCACCCCGGGCTGCGCGGGTCTCTACACGCCGGAGCAGGCCACGGCCTGGCGCCGTATCGCGAACTTCGTCCACACCCAGTCGCCTGGCACGGCCATCGGGATCCAGCTGGGCCACTCCGGCCGCAAGGGCTCAACACGCCTGATGTGGGAGGGAATCGACCAGCCGCTCCCCGCCGACGAGAGCTGGCCCCTGTCGGCCGCCTCCCCCCTCCCGTACCGCGAAGGCATCAACCAGACCCCGCACGAGCTCGACCGTACGGGCCTCATCGACATCCGCGAACAGTTCGCGGCGGCGGCCTGGCGCGCGGCTCGCTGCGGCTTCGACCTCCTCGAACTCCACTGCGCACACGGCTACTTGTTGTCCGGCTTCCTCTCCCCGCTCGCCAACCGCCGCACCGACGGCTACGGCGGCTCCCTGGCCGCCCGCCTCCGCTTCCCCCTGGAGGTCTTCGACGCGGTGCGCGACATCTGGCCGGACGACCGCCCGATGACGGTACGCATCTCGGCGACGGACTGGGCACCAGGCGGTACGACGCCCGAGGAAGCGGTGGAGATCGCTCGCGCCTTCGCCGCGCACGGCGCGGACGCGATCGACGTGTCGACGGGCCAGGTGGTCCCGGACGAGCAGCCCGCGTACGGCCGCTCGTACCAGACCCCCTACGCGGACCGCATCCGTAACACCCTGGACGTCCCGGTGATCGCGGTGGGTGCGATCTCCTCCTGGGATGACGTCAACTCCCTGCTCCTGGCGGGCCGTTCGGACCTCTGCGCCCTGGCCCGCCCGCATCTCCACGACCCGAACTGGACCCTGCACGCTGCGGCGGACCAGGACTACAAGGGCCCGGGCGCACCCTGGCCCCTCCCGTACCAGGCGGGCAGCCGCCGACCCCGGACGGGCAGAACGGACGGCCCGAAACCACGGCTCACGCTGGCGTGAGGGGATCCCCGGGCTCAGGCGGGCAGCCATCGCGGCCACCATGGCGGGATGTTGCTCGCCGGGCAGAGCCCGGTGTCGCCCGGGTAGCCGTCCAGGGTGCCGCGCGCCGCGAAGAACCAGACGGTGAGCGCCGACAGGATCCCCAGGACCGCTACCAACTGCACCGCCGCGCGCACCGTGCGCGGCCTCCGTAGTGTCGCCCGCCGTGCGACGGCGGCGACCGACACCGCGCCCAGTGAGAAGAGGGCGATGAACGGCAGTATCAGGAGATTCAGTTCGAGATTGCCGCCCGCATCGGCCCCCGCACCGCAGTAGGCCCGCGCATGTGCCGCGAGGGCGATCGCACCATAGCCGCAGGCCGCGCCGGTGAGCCCGGCCGCACTCCAGGACGCCCGCTGCAGCCACGAGACGGGAAGAGTTGTCATGCCTCCGTACGACGCGCTGTCCGGCCGTTCAGTTGCACGAAATCCGAGCCCGCGTCCCGCAGTCGTGTGTGCAGCTCCGCGAAAACCTCGGCCGCCCTGCCTCCCGGCCAGTCGCGCGGGAGCAGCTCCGGCGGCAGGCCCGGGTCCGCGTAGGGGAGCCGGCGCCAGGAGTCGAGGGCCAGGAGGTAGTCGCGGTAGGCGGACTCCGCGTCGGCTCCGCGGTGCTCCCAGCGCCGGAGCACCGGCTCGTGGCGCTCCAGGAACTCCTCGTACAGTTTGGCGATCGATCCCAGGTCCCACCACCGGGAAATCGATTCGGCAGTCGCCGAGAAACCCAGGTGCTCGCCCCTGAACAGGTCGACGTACGGCCCCAGTTCAAGCCTCTCCAGGGTGTGCCGCGTCTCCTCGTAGAGAGCCGCCGGAGCGATCCACACCCCGGGCGCCGCCGTCCCGAACCCCAGTCCCGCCAGTCGCGAGCGCAGTACATGACGGCGGTCGCGCTCCGACTCGGGGACGGAGAAGACGGCGAGCACCCAGCCGTCCGCGAGCTCGGGTGCGGGACGTCCGTAGATCCGCCGGTCGCCGTCGTCGAGCAGCTGGCGCGCGTCCGCGGAGAGCGCGTAGCCCGCCGCGCCCTCGTCCGTACGTGACGACTCCAGCAGCCCGCGCCGCTTCAGCCGCGAAACGGATGAGCGCAGCGACGGCGCGTCCACGCCCACCGCCGCGAGGAGGCGGATCAGCTCCGCCACGGGGACAGGGGCCGCGGACTCGCGGCCGTAGGCGCCGTACAGCGTGACGATCAGGGACCGGGGGGCGTGCAGCTCACTCACGTGATCACTCTAATTCGCGCAGGCGGAAGCGTTGCAGTTTGCCGGTGGGGGTGCGGGGCAGCGCGTCGACGAAGACGATCTCGCGCGGGCACTTGTACGGCACCAGCTCGGCCCGTACGAAGTCCTGCAGCGCCCGTGTGTCCCGCCGCGCGCCCTCCCGCAGCACGGTGTACGCGACCGCCACCTGCCCCCGGTCCTCGTCCGCGCGGCCCACGACGGCCGCCTCCAGCACATCGGGGTGGCGCAGCAGGGCGTCCTCGACCTCGGGGCCGGCGATGTTGTACCCGGCCGAGATGATCATGTCGTCCGCGCGGGCCACGTACCGGAAGTAGCCGTCCGCCTCCCGCACATACGTGTCGCCGGTCAGATTCCAGCCGTCGCGCACATAGTCCAGCTGCCGCTCGTCGGCGAGATACCGGCACCCCACGGGGCCCCGGACCGCCAGCAGCCCCGGCTCCCCGTCCGCGACCGGCGCGCCATCCCGGTCGACGATCCGCGCCTGCCAGCCCGGCACCGGCACGCCGGTCGTCCCCGGCCGGATCGCGTCGTCCGCCGCCGAGACGAAGATGTGCAGGAGCTCGGTGGCGCCGATGCCGTTGATGATGCGCAGCCCGGTCCGCTCGTGCCAGGCACGCCAGGTCGCCGCCGGGAGGTTCTCGCCGGCCGAGACGCAGCGGCGCAGCGCCGAGATGTCGTACGCGTCCACGTCCGCCAGCATCGCCCGGTAGGCGGTCGGCGCGGTGAACAGGACCGACACCCGGTGCTCGGCCAGCGCGGGCAACAGCTGCCTGGGACCCGCCTGTTCGAGGAGCAGAGCCGAAGCGCCCGCCCGCATCGGGAAGATGACGAGACCGCCGAGCCCGAAGGTGAACCCCAGCGGCGGGCTGCCGGCGAAGACGTCGTCGGGGCGCGGTTTCAGGACATGGCGCGAGAAGGTGTCCGCGATGGCGAGCACGTCCCGGTGGAAGTGCATGCACCCCTTGGGCCGGCCGGTCGTCCCCGAGGTGAAGGCGATCAGCGCCACGTCGTCGGCAGAGGTCCGCACCGCCTCGTACGCCGACGGCTTCCCCTCTGTCAACTGGCACAGGTCGTCCGGCCCTTCGCCGCCGAACGTGGTGATGCGCAGCCCCGCGATCTCCGCCTTCGCCAGATCGTCCACCGATCTGATGTCGCACAGGGCGTGGCTGATCCGGGCGATCCCGCAGACCGTCGCCAGCTCCTGCGAGCGCTGCGCGGCCAGCACGGTCACCGCCACCGCGCCCGCCTTCATCACGGCGAGCCAGCAGGCCGCCAGATGGGGGGTGGTGGGCCCGCGCAGCAGGACCCGGTTTCCCGGTACGACCCCGAGGTCGCCGGTCAGCACATGCGCGATGCGGTCGACCTCGGCCCGCAGCTCGCCGTACGTCCAGATCTCTCCGGCCGCGGTACGGAACACGGGCCGGTCCGCGCCGAAGCGCCGCACGGTGGAGTCCAGCAGCTCGGATCCGCAGTTGAGCCGGTCCGGGTACCGCACTTCGGGCAGGTCCAGGATCAGCTCCGGCCACTGGTGGGCGGGCGGCAGCTGATCTCGGGGAAAGGTGTCGACGTGCGCTGAGGTCTTCAGCTCCATGACGGGATCGCCCCCTTGTCGCCCATCGAGCGTATCGTTTGCATGACGACAGTCAACGGTCCGCGATAAGAGGGATGAGCTGATGTCCGGATTCGCCCTGGAACCCGAACAGCGGGCGTGGTGCGCCGAACTGCGCGCCCTCTCCGCCGACCGACTGCGCCCCCTCGCGGAGAAGGGCGAACCGGGCCGCGTCAACCGCCCGCTGCTTGCCGCACTGGGTGAACTCGGCCTGCTTGCGCGGCTGTTCACCTCGGGGTCCCTGGGCCTCTGTCTGATGCGGGAGTCCCTGGCCCACGGCTGCACCGAGGCAGAGACCGCCCTCGCCCTCCAGGGCCTGGGCACGTACCCCCTGGTCCAGTCGGGGAGCAGGGCCCAGCGCGACCGCTGGCTCCCCGCGGTCGCGGCGGGACGCGCGGTCGCGGCCTTCGCCCTGAGCGAGCCCGGCGCGGGATCGGACGCGGCGGCGCTGTCGCTCAAGGCCGCACCGCACCAGGGGGGTTGGCGTCTGACCGGTGAGAAGTGCTGGATCTCCAACGCCCCGGAGGCCGACTTCTACACCGTCTTCGCCCGTACGACCGAAGGCGCCGGAGCCCGTGGAGTCACCGCCTTTCTCGTCCCCGCCGACCGGGAGGGACTCACCGGCGCCTCGCTCGACATGCTCTCGCCGCACCCCATCGGCGCCCTGGCCTTCGCGGACGTCCCCGTGGGCCCGGAGGACGTCCTGGGCGACCCCGACCGCGGCTTCCGCGTCGCGATGAACACCCTCAACCTCTTCCGCCCCAGCGTCGGAGCCTTCGCCGTGGGCATGGCGCAGGCGGCCCTGGACGCGACGATCGAGCACACCGCCAGGCGAACGGCGTTCGGCGGCCCGTTGAAGGACCTCCAGTCGGTCGCCCACCAAGTGGCGGAGATGGCCACCCGCACCGAGGCGGCCCGCCTCCTGGTCTATGCGGCGGCCTCCGCGTACGACACGGACGCGACCGCCCCCGCCATCGCGAAGCAGTCCGCCATGGCGAAACTCCTGGCCACCGAGACCGCCCAGTACGTGGTCGACCAGGCGGTACAACTCCATGGCGCCCGCGCCCTCCAGCGCGGCCACCTCCTCGAACACCTCTACCGCGAGGTCCGCGCCCCCCGGATCTACGAAGGCGCCACCGAGGTCCAACGCACCATCATCGCCAAGGAGTTGTACGCCTGATGCCCATCGACCGCATCAACCCGCCGCACCTCTCCCCGCCGGCCGGCTTCTCGCACGCGGTCGCGGCCACCGGCTCCCGCCTGGTTTTTTTGGCGGGCCAGACGGCCCTGGACGCCGACGGCAAGGTGGTCGGCGACACGCTCCCGGCGCAGTTCCGTACGGCACTCACCAACCTCCTCGCGGCGCTGGAGGCGGCCGGAGGCACCCCCGCCGACCTCGCCCGCGTCACGGTCTACGCCACCGACGTCGCCGCGTACCGCACCCACGCTCCCGAACTGGGACGCATCTGGCGGGAGTTGGCGGGCCGTGACTACCCGGCGATGGCGGTGATCGGCACCACCCGCCTCTGGGACGAACAGGCCATGGTGGAGCTGGACGGCACGGCCGTACTTCCCTGACGCATCCGGCGCTTTCGGGGTACACGCAAGGGACAACTCGCCTATCCATGAGGGAGGTCGGTTCCATGCGTGCAGCGTGGCAATGGTTCAGCCGCAGTCTGGCGGCCCAGCTCGTGCTCGCCGTGCTCGTGATCGCCGCAGTGACCCTGCTGTTCGACTCGCACAGGTCGCCGGCCTACTGGGCCGTCCGGACGGTGCTCTACGGCGCGGTGGGCGCGGCCTTCGTCCTGCACAGCAGGCGCAAGGAGACCGCGAGGACCGGCAGCGATCCCCGGGCCGCGAAGGTCCTCAGTCGCAAGATCATGCATGGCACGGTCCCGCGCGACCCCGGCGAACAGGACGCCATGCGCCGCCTGGTGACGTACCGTCTGCATCTGATGCGCCGCACCCGCTGGGCGGTGCCGGTCATGGGTGTCGGGATCGTGCTCCTGCTGGCCCTGGCCGCCGCGACCGGTCAGTGGGCTGTCGGCGCCTTCGTCGTGTTCGGCGCGGCCGGTGTCGGCGTCGCGCTGTGGACGCGTCGGCGTGCCACCCGCAAACTGCACCGCATGGACGACGCCCTCGGCAGGGGCCGACACGCCCTGGAACACTGACGTTTCATGACCTCCTTCAGCATCCACAGTGGCCAGGTCCACCACACCTGGGACCGGGCCATCGCCCCCGTAGCGACCCTCGCCCCCGGCGACGAGGTGACCCTCCAGCTCGTCGACGCGGGCGGTGGTCAGCTCACCGCGGAGTCCACCGCCGCCGACCTCGGCAAGCTGGACTTCGGGCGGCTCAACCCGGTCACAGGACCGCTGTATGTGGAGGGGGCCGAGCCGGGTGACGCCCTGGTCGTCGACATCCTCGACGTGGAGGTGGGGGAGTGGGGATGGACCGCCTGCATCCCCGGATTCGGGCTCCTCGCCGACGAGTTCCCCGATCCGCACCTGAGGATCTCGCGCATCACCGGCGGGTACGCCGACCTCCTGCCGGGACTGCGTGTCCCCGTCGTCCCGATGATCGGCACGATCGGCGTCGCCCCGCCCGAGCCGGGCCCGCACTCGGTGATCCCGCCGCGCCGCTGGGGCGGCAACATGGACATCAGGCACATCGGGCCCGGCGCCCGGCTGATCCTCCCGGTCGGCGTCGGGGGCGCACTGCTCTCCGCGGGCGACACCCACGCCGCGATGGGCGACGGCGAGGTCTGCGGCACCGGCGTGGAGACCTCGGCGACGGTGCGGCTGCGGGTGGACGTGACCAAGGGAGCCGCGCCCCGCACCCCGGTGATCGAGACCCACCCGGTCAGCGCACGGACCGGTGCGGCGCTGGCCACCACCGGGATCGGCCCCGATCTGATGGAGGCGTCCCGGGACGCGGTCCGTGCGCTCATCGAGGAGATCACCGCCCGCACCGGGCTGGCCCCGGAGGATGCGTACCTGCTGGCGAGCGTGGCGGCGGACCTGAAGATCTCGGAGGTCGTGGACGCTCCCAACTGGGTCGTCTCCGCGCACCTGGAGCGCGAGGTCCTCGGCGCCGGCTGACCGGTCCGCGCCGCCGCACCCGGCTTCGAGTCGTCCTTCTCCCACTCGCCGGGGGCGGCGGCGAAGTACGTACCGGTCTCTGCTGGAGGTGGGGGTCATGGGTCATCAGCGGCGCATCCTCATCGTGGCGTACGACGACGTACAGATCCTCGACATCGCCTGCCCCAGCGGCGCTCTCGACATCGCCAACCGGTACGGCGCGGACCCGCCCTATGCCGTCGAGCTGGGCACCGTCGGCCGCCGTGCCGCGCGCAGTTCGGCCGGCATCGTGCTGGGAGCCGCGCAGGGACTCGAGGCGGTGACGGGGCGGCTGGACACGCTGATCGTCGTGGGTGGCGTGGGGAGCGAGAACGCGGCGGCGGACGAGCAACTGCTCGCCCAGGTACGCCGGCTCGCCTCGTGCAGCCGCCGTGTCGCCTCCGTCTGCACCGGCACCTTCTTACTCGCCGCCGCCGGACTCCTCGACCACCGGAGGGTCACCACCCACTGGCGGTACGGCGAACGGCTCGCCGCCCGGCATCCCGCGGTCGCCGTCGACGTGGGTCCGCTCTACATCAGGGACGGCCACATCTACACCTCGGCCGGGGTGACGAGCGCACTCGATCTGACGCTGTCCCTGATCGAGGACGACCACGGGCCGACACTGACCCGTACCGTCGCCCGCGAACTCGTCGCCCCTGTCCACCGGTCCGCGGATCAGGCCCAGATCAGCATGTTCCTGGCCGCCCCGCCGCCGGAGGACCGTCTCGTACGGGATCTCTCCGGATACATCTCGGGCCACCTGGCCGAGGACCTGACCCCCAGGGCGCTGGCGGCCCGCGCGGGAGTGAGCGCCCGTCACCTGACCCGCCTGTTCAACGCCCATCTCGGCACCACACCGGCACGGGCCGTGCGGGCCGCCCGTACGGAAGCGGCGGCGGTACTGGTCAGGTCCAGCGGGCTGCCCCTGGCCGCGATAGCCCGCCGCTGCGGTTTCAGGTCCGCGCAGACGCTGCGGCAGGCATTCCTGGATCACTATGGCGTCGGCGGGGACACGATGCGCAGGATGCCGGACATGGGGCGGACGCTCGTTCCCGTACGCGAGAAGACTGCGCCCCATGACACCTGAGACGACACGCAGAACCGTGCTCCGCGGAACCGCGGCCGCCGCCGCGCTGGCTGCCGCGGCCGCGGCCCGGGCCACCGAAGCGCAGGCCGCTCAGCCCGGCGCCCGGGAGCTGGAGATCGGCATCCTGCTGTACGACGGCTTCAGCCTGCTGGACCCCACGGGCCCCGCGGAGGTGCTGTCCCGGCTGCCCGGCGCGAACGTGACCATGATCGCCGAGCGGCGGGGACAGGTCCGTACGGACACCGGGAGCGTGGCCGTGACGGCGGACAGGTCGATCGCCGAAGTCGGCCGCCTGGACGTCCTGTTGGTGCCAGGCGGCGGAAATCGCGGCACGGTGGGGGCGATGGAGAACCAGGCGCTGCTGCGCTGGATCAGGGACATCCACCGGCACACCACATGGACGACGTCCGTGTGCACCGGGGCGCTGGTCCTCGCCGCCGCGGGGCTGCTTGACGGACGGCAGGCTACGACGTACTGGGCTTCGGCCGACTATCTGCAGTCCGAGTTCGACGTGGTCTACCGGCCGCAGCGCTATGTGCGTTCAGGGAAGATCATCACCGCGGCGGGAGTCTCGGCGGGGCTGGACATGGCCCTGTACCTGGCGTCCCTGATCGCCGGGGAGCCGACGGCGAAGGCCGTTCAACTGGCCGTCGAATACGATCCGCAGCCGCCGTTCCACGCGGGCAACGCCGCGGACGCCGACCCGCAACTCAAGGCGTTCGCGCTGCGGTTGCTCGCCGAGTCCCAGGTGTGAGGCAAGAGAGCGGACGGGCGATGGGCGGCTCACCTCCGCTCGCGTGGAGAGTCACGACTGCCGGCCCACCCGGGTGTGCCGGTTCAGCTTCGATGACGGTCCGCCACGAGGCGGCCGTCCTCGCTGCCGCCATCAACGAGTGGCTGTGACCATCGCTCTTTCTGTCAGGGCTGTCAGGGCTGTCGGGCCTCGGCGAGCCGGTTACTGCGGTCGATCTCCGGCATGTGTGTCTCGGCCCAGACCCGCAGGGAGGAGAGCGGCCTTTCGAGGGACAGGCCGAGCTCGGTGAGCCGATAGTGGACGGCGGGCGGCACTGTGGGTTCCACACGGCGCCCGACCAGGCCATCACGGACCAGACTCTGCAGCGTGACAGACAGCATCTTCTGCGAGATGCCCGGAATGCGACGCCGAAGTTCCGCGAACCGGAGCTCGCCGGGATCCGTCTCGGCCAACACCTTGACCACCATCGACGTCCACTTGGTACCGATACGGTCGAGCAACTGGCGGGTCGGGCAGAGCGGGTCCAGTAGATCACCGCGCTCACCGGACCGCCGACCGGGTTCGTCGGGCATGGACGTGGTCACCCGGGGCTCACCACCTGATGGGAAAGTGCCGTCTTGGAAGGACCAGGCTAGTTCCCTAGCGTGACCTTGTCACCATTCCTCACCACCCCTGGAGTCCCTCCATGCCCGAACTGCGACGCGTCCCTGCCAACGGTGTCGAAATCAACGTCGCTCTCGCCGGATCCGGCCCGGCCGTCCTGCTGCTGCATGGCTTTCCGCACACCTGGGAGCTATGGACGGACATCATGGCCGACCTGTCCGACCGCTACCGCGTCATCGCGCCGGACCTGCGCGGATTCGGCGCGAGCGGCCCGGCCGCCTCCGGGTATGACGCAGGCACCCTGGCAGAGGACGCCGCAGCGCTTCTCACCGAGCTCGGCGTGTCTTCCGCCGCAGTAGTGGGTATCGACGCGGGTACCCCGGCGGCCTTCCTCCTCGCCCTGCGCCACCCCGGTCTCGTCCGACGCCTGGTCGTCATGGAGTCCGTGCTGGGCGGGCTGCCGGGCGCCGAGGATTTCCTTGCCGGCGGGCCGCCGTGGTGGTTCGGCTTCCATACCGCCGCGCCAGGCCTCGCCGAGACCGTACTGGAAGGCCACGAGGCCGCCTATATCGACTGGTTCCTGCACACCGGCACGCTCGGCGACGGAGTGCCCGCTGCCATCCGGGACGCCTTTGTCCACGCATACACGGGCAGCCACGCGTTGAGCCGCGCGTTCTCGTACTACCGGGCCCTGCCCGAAAGCGCACTGCAGATCTCGCAGGCCGTCACCACCGCCCGCCTGACGGTGCCGACAATGGCGCTGGGCGCCCAACCCGTCGGCGCCGCACTGGAACGCCAGCTCCGACCCGTCACCGACGACCTCACCGGACACGTCATCGAAGACTGTGGCCACATCATTCCACTGCACCGACCGAACGCCCTGCTCATGCTGTTGCATCCCTTCCTGGCCGGTGAGGACGCGATTGCGGCGTGACCGGGGCAGCCGCCGACATTCGATACACGCCCTGGTTCTCTGACCGCATAGGCTCGCCGGGTCAGTCGGTCTAACCTGGCCCCGTGACGCAGCAAGTGAGCACGGTGGTGCTGATGTGTGGTCTTCCGGGAGCGGGCAAGACCACCTATGCGATGGGGCTGGTGCGACGCGGATTCGCCCGGCTGTCGATCGACGAGTTGGTCTGGCAACGACTCGGGCAGCGCGACGCCGGCCTGGTGCTGAGAGCCGAAGCGTTCGACCGGCTCAAGGAAGAGGTCCGCCGCGAGCAGCGGCAGGAACTGGTCGAGCTGATGCTGGCCGGGCGCGACGTGGTGGTGGACTACAGCTTCTGGAGTCGCGCCGCCCGCGACGACTACAAGGCGCTGGTAGAAAGCCACGGTTGCCGTTGGGAACTGGTCCACCTCAAGGCCGACCGGGCGACGCTGGAGCGCCGCCTCGAAGTACGGAACGGCGTGGAAGGTGCCAACGCCGTCACGGTGGATGAGGCGCTGTTCAACCGCTACCTGGCCAACTTCGAGGATCCGAGTGGAGAGGGCGAGCAGGTCGTCGTGCAGCCCTCGACTTGAGGATCTGAAGCGGTGGTTCGAGTCGGCGATGGTGAACTGCCGCGGTGGCCCGGAGGGGGCCTCGATCGGCGCCGGATCTTCTCACCCTCGTACGCGGTCCGCGAGGTCTCCCACGGACATTTTCCGCCGGGCCGGCATCACGTCGATGTCGACGGCGATCGGTATCGGATCACCTCGTCCAACTCGGCCTGCATATGCGCCGCTTCGACGTCGCGGGCGACAGCCTGGGTGAGCAGTATCCGCAGCACGAGCACGATGAGCGCGACTCCCAGGATGGCCACGCCGATCCTGCCCATGATGCCGGTGACGCCCGGATCGTCCCGCTGGCCGGGCGCATTGATGGCCGTGGCCGCGAACCACACGAGAGCAGCCGCAACGATCGCGCCGATGATGCCGTCCACGTACCGGAAGGCGGCGTGGGAGAACACGGTTCCGCGTCGCACCATCGCCACCAGTCGCCATACACAGACCAGGGCGACCTGGACCGTCCCGACACCCAGGATCGTGATCACGCGCAGCGGGGTCAGCGGGAGCGACCCGTCCTCAGGATCGCTCCCGCTGACCAGCGCCCACACCATGGGTTGAGCAAGGTTGAGGTCGCAGGGCAGGAGCCGGTTTCGCACCATGGCGCGATGCCGCGGCACCTGTGGTTCAGATGTCGCGGAAGATCTCGATCTGCGCGCCCACCGAGTTCAGTCGCTCCGCCAGGTCCTCGTAACCGCGGTTGATGACATAGACGTTCCGCAGCACCGAGGTGCCCTCGGCCGCCATCATCGCGAGCAGCACCACCACCGCGGGCCGCAGCGCGGGCGGGCACATCATCTCGGCGGCCCGCCACCGGGTCGGTCCTTCGACCAGCACCCGGTGCGGGTCCAGGAGTTGGAGGCGCCCGCCCAGCCGGTTCAGATCGGTCAGATAGATCGCGCGGTTGTCGTAGACCCAGTCGTGGATCAGGGTCTGGCCCTGAGCGACGGCCGCGATCGCCGCGAAGAACGGCACGTTGTCGATGTTGAGGCCGGGGAAGGGCATCGGGTGGATCTTGTCGATCGGCGCCTCGAGCTTCGAGGGCCGCACCGTCAGATCGATGAGGCGGGTCCGCCCGTTGTCCGCCGGGTACTCCGCGCTGCGGTCGTGGTCGAGTCCCATCTCCTCCAGGACCGCGAGTTCGATCTCCAGGAACTCGATCGGCACCCGGCGGATCGTCAGCTCCGACTCGGTCACCACGGCAGCGGCCAGCAGGCTCATCGCCTCGACCGGGTCCTCCGAGGGCGAGTAGTCGACGTCCACGTCGATCTCCGGCACCCCGTGCACGGTCAGCGTCGTGGTTCCGACGCCGTCGACCCGTACGCCCAGGGCCTCCAGGAAGAAGCAGAGGTCCTGGACCATGTAGTTGGACGAGGCGTTACGGATCACGGTCGTACCGGCGTTGCGTGCGGCGGCCAGCAGCGCGTTCTCGGTCACCGTGTCGCCGCGCTCGGTCAGCACGATCGGGCGGTCGGGGGAGGTGCGCTGCACCTCGGCGTGGTAGATGCCCTCCGTCGCGGAGATGTCCAGGCCGAAGCGGCGCAGCGCGATCATGTGCGGCTCGATCGTGCGCGTACCGAGGTCGCAGCCGCCGGCGTACGGCAGCTTGAAGCGGTCCATGCGGTGCAGCAGCGGGCCAAGGAACATGATGATCGAGCGGGTGCGGCGCGCGGCCTCCGCGTCCATCGCGTCCATCTCCAGGCGCGCGGGCGGCACGATCTCCAGGTCCTTGCCGTCGTTGATCCAACGGGTGCGCACACCGATGGAGTTGAGGACCTCCAGGAGCCGGTAGACCTCTTCGATGCGCGCCACCCTGCGCAGCACGGTACGGCCCTTGTTGAGCAGGGAGGCGCAGAGGAGTGCCACACACGCGTTCTTGCTCGTCTTGACGTCGATCGAGCCCGAGAGGCGGCGGCCGCCGACGACACGCAGATGCATCGGTCCGGCGTAACCCAGCGACACGATCTCGCTGTCGAGCGCCTCGCCGATACGCGCGATCATCTCAAGGCTGATGTTCTGGTTGCCGCGCTCGATGCGGTTCACCGCGCTCTGGCTGGTGGAGAGCGCATCGGCAAGCTGACTCTGTGTCCAGCCCCGGTGCTGACGGGCGTCACGGATGAGCTTGCCGATACGTACGAGGTAGTCGTCTGCCATATCGGCAGGTTATCTCAGATATGAGATGCCGCATCTCGGGGGTGGGCCATCGGGGTGATCATGCGATGGATCTCAGCGCCGCACCAGCAGGGAGTGCGTGGCGGCAGGGGAGGCGACCACCTCGGCGACCCGATAGCCGTCGAGCGCGTCCCCCAGGTCGTCGAAGAGACGCTCGCCCCGGCCGGCGAGGAGCGGGACGACGACCACATGCATCTCGTCGACCAGACCGGCGCGCAGATACTGCTGGACGGTGGCCGGACCGCCGCCGATCCGTACGTCCTGCCCGCCCGCGGCGTCGAACGCCCGCCGCAGCACGGTCTCGACCGGCTCGTCCGTGAAGTGGAAGACGGTCCCGCCCTCCATGGGCTGTGAGGGGCGCAGATGGTGGGTGTGGACGAACACATCGTGGTGGTACGGCGGGTTCTCGCCCCACCAGCCCGTCCATGACTCGTCCTGCCACGGTCCACGCACGGGGCCGAACATATTGCGCCCCATGATGGTCGCGCCGATGTTCTCGTCGCCGCGCTCGATCCACCCGGCGTCGATCCCGCCCTTGCCGTCGGTCAGTTCCCGCATCCCGGCGAAGGCCCATTCGTGCAGCCCGTCGACGCCGTCGCCGAAGGGTGCGCCGGGGCGCTGGCCGACGCCGGAGGCGAAGCCGTCCAGGGTGACCGTGAGGTTGTGTACGCGAAGCTTGGGCATGGTGCGCTCCTTGGCCCGTCTCCATCTGCTCTTACGAGTACGTCGAACGGGGAGCGGCCGGATCGACACCGTAAAGGGACCAGGTATTTTCAGCCGAACTTAGGTTAGGCTAACCTTCATCTCGTGAAAGTCGGTGAAGAACTTACCCGGGCCGCGCCACCGCGCGGCCACACCCTCTCGGCCACGGGTGTCACCGTGGCGTACGACGGTGTCGACGTCGTGCACGAGGCGTTCCTGGACCTTTCGCCCGGACGGGTGACCGTACTGGTCGGGCCGAACGGCAGTGGGAAGTCGACGCTGTTGCGGACCGTGGCGCGATTGCAGCGGGCGCGGACCGCGGCGCTGACCCTCGACGACGGCACGGACGGCTTCGCGCTGACGCCCCGTGAGTTCTCGCGGCAGGTGGCGCTGCTGACCCAGGGGCGGCCCACACCCAGCGGGCTCACCGTGCGGGACGTCGTGGAGTTCGGGCGGTATCCGTACCGGGGCCGCTGGGGGCGGGCCGATCCGGGCGGGCACGCGGCCGTGGAGCGGGCGCTCGGGATGACCGGGGTCGCCGAACTGGCCGAGCGGGGTGCCGAGCACCTCTCCGGCGGCCAGCTCCAGCGCGTGTGGCTCGCGGGCTGTCTCGCGCAGGAGACCGGCGTACTGCTCCTCGACGAGCCGACGACCTACCTCGACCTGCGGTACCAGGTGGAACTGCTCGATCTGATACGGGACTTGGCGGACGACCACGGCATCGCCGTCGGCGTGGTGCTGCACGACCTGGACCAGGCGGCGGCAGTCGCCGACCGGATCGTGCTGCTCAGGGACGGACGGGTGATCGCCGACGGGGAGCCGGACGGCGTACTCACCCCGGAGCGCCTGACCGAGACGTACGGCATCCGTATCGAGGTCTCCACCGATCCGCTGACCGGGCGGCTGCGCACCCGCGCCATCGGCCGGCACCACACACGACGGAACACGCACCAAGTGCACCACGCGCACAGCGAAAGGCTCAGTACCACCTCATGAGACGACTCCTCCTCACCGCCGCCGCGGCCACCACCGCCATGCTCGCCCTGAGCGCGTGCGGTACGTCCGAACCCGCCGCGGACCAGGCGGAGAACAAGCCCGCCGAGCACATCACCCTCACCGGCGCGGACGGTAAGAAGGTGGAGCTCGACGGGCCCGCGAAGAAGGTCGTCGGGACCGAGTGGAACGTCGTCGAGCACCTGGTCTCGCTGGGTGTCGCGCCGGCAGGTGTCGCCGACGTCAAGGGGTACAAGTCCTGGGACAAGGCAGCCCCGTTGACGAACACGCCGAAGGACATCGGCACCCGCGGCGAGCCCAGCATGGACACCGTCGCCGCTCTCGCGCCCGATCTCATCGTCGCCACCAGCGACCTGCCCGCGGCCGCCCTCACGCAGCTGCGGAAGACAGCCCCGGTGCTCGACCTGAAGGCGGCCGACGCAGCCGACCCGATCGGCCGGATGAACAGCGATCTGGACATGATCGCCAAGGCCACCGGCACCACGGCCCGCGCCGGCGAGCTCAAGAAGGGCTTCGAGGCGAAGCTCGCCGAAGGCAGGCAGGAGCTGGAGAAGTCCGGTCACAAGGGGACCGAACTCGCCTTCGCCGACGGGTATGTGACCGGTAATCAGGTCTCCATCCGGCCGTACACCAGCGGTTCGCTGCTCGGCGCCGTGAACGAGAAGCTCGGGCTGAAGAACCCCTGGACGATGAAGGGCGACCTGGCCTACGGGCTCGCCACCACCGACGTCGAGGGCCTGACCAGGCTCGGTGACGTGGAGTTCGCGTACATCGCCAGCGACGACGACAAGAGCAGCACACCGTTCACCGGAGCGCTCGCGGGCAACGCGGTGTGGAAGTCGCTTCCGTTCGTGAAGGCGGGCAATGTGCACCGGCTGCCCGACGGCGTGTGGATGTTCGGCGGCACCGCGTCGATGGAGTCGTACGTCGACTCCGTCGTCGCCGCGCTGAAGAAGTGACGACGGGACGCACGTAGACATCATGGCCGTCACCACCACCGTTCCCGCCGGCCCCACCGCGGCGGCGGCTTCCCGGAAGGGCGGCGCGGCAGCGGTGACGGCCGTGCTCGTCCTGCTGGTCACCGCACTCGCCGTCGTCGACATCGCGCAGGGCACAGCCGCCGTCGGCGCCGCAGAGGTCTGGAAGGCGCTCACCGGGCAGGCCGACCCGGCCGACGCCTCCGTCGTCATCGCCTCACGGCTGCCGCGCATGGCCGCCGGACTGTTCGTCGGGGCGGTGCTCGGCATGGCGGGCGCCGCCCTCCAGGCCGTCAGCCGCAATGTGCTCGCCGCGCCCGACACCCTGGCGGTCAACGCCGGTTCCTATCTCTCGCTCGGACTTGTCGCCGCGACCGGCGTCTCGCTGCCGCTGCTCGCCTCGTCGGGCGTCGCCTTCGTCGGCGGCCTGGCGGCTGCGGCCGTCGTGCTCGGCATGTCGGGGCTGGGAGCCGGGACCGTACGGCTGGTCCTGGCGGGCAGCGCCCTCACCCTCGGCCTCAGCTCCGTCACGGAAGGACTGCTGCTGCTGTTCCCCGTACAGACGCAGGGGCTGTACGCCTGGAACCAGGGCAGCATCGCGCAGAACGGTTTCGGCGGGGTGCTCTGGATGGTGCCGCTCGCTCTCGCCGGTCTCGCGGGACTGCTGCTGGTCGCCCGCCGGGTCGACGCCCTGGCGCTCGGCGACGACGCCGCGCGGGGTCTGGGCGTACCGGTGCGGGCCACCCGTGTCACCACCGTCGTGCTCTGCGCCCTGCTGTCCGCCGCGGCCGTCACCCTCGCGGGCCCGATCGGCTTCGTCGGGCTCTGCGCCCCGGCCGCCGTACGCCTGCCGGCACGCCGCTACCGCGCCTTCTCCCGCTTGCGTACGAATGTGGCGGTGTCCGCGCTGGCCGGTGCGGCCCTGGTCCTCGGCTCGGACGTCGTCCTGCGGACACTGGTGCCGGCCGACGTGGCGGTGGCCGTGCCGACCGGTGTGGTGACGAGTCTGCTCGGCGCTGTGTTCCTGGTGGGACTGGCGACCAGGGGCCGGGACAGCGGGGCCGCCGCCGCGCCCGACCGGTTGCGCATCCGCAGCCGGGCCGTCTTCCTGGCCGTGGCCGGGACGCTGGTGGCGGTACTGATCGCGCTGACCGTCGCCTCCGTACTGCTCGGCGACACCAAGCTGTTGTTCGGCGATGTCATGAACTGGGCGCAGGGCAGGTCGGGCCGGGCCGTCACGTTCGTCCTCGACACCCGGGTGCCGCGCGTGCTCGCCGCCCTCCTCGCGGGTGCGGCCCTCGCACTGGCAGGCACCCTGGTCCAGGCGGTGACCCGCAATCCGCTCGCCGAACCGGGCGTCATGGGCGTCTCCGGCGGAGCCGCGCTCGGCGCGGTGATCCTTCTGACGTCCGTGCCGTCGGCCGGTCCCACGGCGCTCGCCGGTGCGGCCTTCGCGGGCGCGGCCCTGGCCTCCGTCATCGTCTTCGGGCTGTCCGCGCGCGGCGGCTTCCAGCAGAACCGTCTCGTCCTGGTCGGCATGGGGGTCGCCACCGCGAGCTCCGCCCTGATCAGCCTGTTCATCGTCCTCACCGACCCGTTCAACGCCACCAAGGCGCTGACCTGGCTGTCCGGTTCGACGTACGGGCGGACCATGCCGGACCTGCTGCCGCTCGCCGTCGTGCTGGTGGCGGCGCTCGCTGTCGCGGTCGTACGGCGTACCGAACTCGACCTGGTCTCGCTCGACGAGGACACTCCGAGACTGCTGGGCCTCGGGCTGGCCCGGTCGCGTCCGGGATTCCTGGCGCTGGCCGTCCTGTTGAGCGCGGCGGCCGTCGCCGCCGCCGGGACCATCGCCTTCGTCGGCCTGGTGGCCCCGCACGCCGCACGCGCACTGGTGGGCCGCCGGCATGCGCGGGTGGTGCCGGTGGCGGTGCTGCTCGGTGCGGTGCTGGTGTGCACGGCGGACGTGGTGGGCCGGACGGTGATCGCACCGGCCCAGCTCGGGGCCGGTCTGCTCACCGCGGTGATCGGGACGCCGTACTTCCTCTGGCTGCTGGTACGGAGCCGGGGAGGGGCGCGCTAGGCGGGGCTCAGCCCAGCTGCTCGTGCAGGAACGTCAGCGTGCTCTCCCAGGCCTGCGCGGCCGGTCCGGGGGCGTATACCTCCGGGTGGCCGTCGTTGAAGAAGGCGTGCCCGGCGGGGTAGAGGCGCAGGTCGGCGGTGACGCCGGACTGCCGCTCGACCGCTTCGCTCAGCTCTGTGAGGCTGTCGAGCGGAACGGTGCTGTCGAGCTCGCCGTAGTGACCCTGGATCTGGGCCTTCAGACCCGAGAAGTCCGGCAGGGGGCCCTGGATCACTCCGTAGAAGGGCACCGCGGCACTGACGCGCGGATCGGCCGCGGCCTGCTGGATCACGAAGCCGCCGCCCATGCAGAAGCCGACCGATCCCACGGTGCCCGACGTGACCTCGGGCAGCCCCAGCAGGTGGTCGACGGCGCCGGACAGCAGCTCGACGCCGTGCTCCACCGGAAGCTCCCGCATCATCCGGAACGCTTCTCCGCTGTCGTGCGCGACGTTGCCGCCGTAGAGGTCGGGTGCGAGGACGACGAAGCCCTCCGCCGCGAGCCGGTCGGCGACATTCGCGATGTGGTCGGTCAGACCCCACCACTCCTGGATGACGATGACGCCGGGACCCTGTCCGGTCGGCGGAAGCGCGAGATAGCCGTGCGCGGAGCCCCCGGCGCTGGGGAAGGTCACGTTCTGGTGGGCCGGGGCCCCGGTCGGCTTCGGCAGTTCGGTCATGGCGGTCAGCTCCTGCGGGACGGCGTCCGGGGCGACGGACCGGCCCCGAGTCGATCACCACCCTTTCATGCGCGGGGAGATGGAGGGACAGAGCATTCGTCGTGCAGGCGTTGCCACGTCTGTTGCGGGTCGGCCTGCTGGAGACATTGGAAAACAAACATCACGCCCCCGCCCGTGCCCGCGAGAGAGGACAGTGCCAGGCCCGGGTCGACCAGCAGTCCGGGCTCCTCGCGCCGGTCTGCCCGATCCGGCTCTTCGATGACGGCGAGCGCGGTGCTGCTCCTGCCCACCGCGCGGGACTTCTCGCTGTCCGCCGGGCCGCCGTACAGCACCCAGGTCGCCCCTCCCGCTATGGAGGCCAGGTGGTAACGGTCACGGCCGTGAGTGATGGCGTCGAGAGCCTCGCCGACGGTGATGTCCCCGCGCACGGTACGGCTCTCGCCAATCGTGCGGTACGGGGAATCGTCGTCCCCCGCATGGACCCTGTCACGGTCGATGTGCAGCGTGATCGTGTGCTCTGTCATCAGATGGCTCCGTTCGAAGTCGCGCCTGCCGGCATGCCGCTCATCGAGGAGGGCCGGGACCCGTCCTCGACGAGCGGCATGCCGGCAGACATCAGCTACTTTCCGCCGTCGGCCCGACGGCCGTGCCTCACTTCAGGTGCCGGGCGAAGAACCGGGCCCCGTCCTCCATCTCGGACCGCGGGACACCGGCGTGCCCGCCGAGGTTGGCGTGCAGGGACTTCTCCTTGGAGCCGAAGGCGTCGAACAGGTCGAGTGCCGCCTGCCGGTCGTTCCCTTCGTCGTCCCACTGCAACAGGACCCGCAGCGGAACGGTGACCTGGCGGGCCTCTTCAAGGATGGCGGCGGGAATGAAACTCCCGGCGTAGAAGCCGGCCACCGCGATGCGCGGCTCGACCACCGCAAGGCGGACGCCGATGGAGATCACTCCCCCCTCGTACGCGACCGGGCCGCCGATCTCCGGCAGCGAAAGGAGGGCGTCCAGGGCGGTCCGCCATTCCGGGACCGACTTTTCGACCAGCGGGAGGACGAGGGCGTCGATGATCTCGTCGGTCACCGGCTCGCCTGCCTCCATCGCCCGGCGCAGGTCGGCGCGGGCCTGCTCGGCGGCGGCCCAACGGGGCCGGTCACCGCTCCCGGGGAGCTCGATGGTGGCCGCGGCCCAGCCGTACTTCGTCGCGTAGTGCCGGGCCCGCCCCGCCAGCCGGGGGTGCATCTTGCGCAGTCCGAGGGGAGGGGGGCTGATCAGGATCAGCGGCGTCGGTGCGGATACGGATGAGGGCGTCCACAGGATGCCGGGGATCTCGCCGAGGGTGAATTCGCGTTCGATGACGCCGTCGTCGAGGTGTTGTTCAGAAGTGAATTGCATGGTCGTGCCTTTCGGGAGGGCTCAGAGACGGCGCTCCCGGACGACCTATCGCCCGACCATGACCCCAGAGGGGAGCACCCATGTCGATACTGTGTTCACGGGTACCACCTCCTCGTTCTCTTGCACGGCCACCGGAAAATTAGCAGTGGTCGCGGTGGTCCGCAAACGGGTTTTTGCGGAGGCTCGGTGGCGACGGCTGAGGCGGACAGAAGCGTCGCAGCGGCGAGGCTGCCCCAGAGGGCGGCCGAGCCGTGGGGTGCGAGAGCGGTGATGACCGCCGGGGAGACGGCGAGGCCGAAGCCCGTCGAGAGCTGGAAGCGCGCCAGGACGCGCCCCAGGACATGGGCCGGTGCGATGGCGGTGACGAGCGCGGTGGCGCTGCCGGCATAGATGATCTCGCCGATGGTGCAGATCACGGACACCGCGGCGACGGCCGGGGCACCCCAGCCGTGTCCGAGTGAGGTGGCCGCGAGGAAGCCGAGGTAGGACACGGTGAGCACCACGCCGGCGAGAGCCAGTACGGTCCGCCGGGGGAAGCGGGACATCAGGACGGTGACCGGAACCTGCAGGGTGACCACCAGCACCGTGTTGGCCACGAAGATGGCTGCCGACCACATCGGGGATGCGTGCAGTTGTGTCACCAGGACCAGGGGAAGCGCGATTTCGGTGACGTTGAGGCAGAAGGCGTAGGCCACGTTGGCGGCGAGCAGCGCGCGCATCCGGGGTGCGGGCTCGTCGCCCCTGTCCTTCCTGTCCTTCCTGTCCTTGGCCGGGGCAGCGGCCGGATACGCGCGCAGGTGGACCGACCACGCCAAGGCCGCAGCAGCGAGATAGGCGAGCCCGGTCACGGCCGCCAGCGCCTGCATCGCGGTGGTGCCGCCCGCCAGGCATGCGGTGGCGACGAGGGCGCCCGCGCCCATGCCGGCGTTGCGCAGGGCGCGGCCTCCCGCGAGAGCGGCATCGCGTTCGCGGCCGTGGGCGACCGTGGCCACGAGGGCTGCGTGGGCGGCCGGCCAGGCCTGGTTGCCGATGCCGAGGAAGAGTGCCGCCGTCGCGAACAGCCCGACGTGCCCTGCCGGGGCGGCCAGCAGAAGCGCCACGCCCAGCACGCGCACCAGCATCGACGCTGCCACGACCGTGCTGCGTGCACCCCGGTCCAGCCATCGGCCGACCGCGGGCATGCACACCAGGCCCACGACGGTGCCGACCGTCATGGCGATGCCGGTGGCCGACGCGGACAGCCTGAGCACGGTCACCCCGTACAGCAGCAGAAAGGGCCGCAGCATGCCGGTGCCGAGCGCGTCCACGGCCAGGGCGACGGCATAGCGGGGGCCTCCGGAGGCACGGACGAGAGCGCGCGGCTGGAGCTTGGTGGTGGTTGCCATGGCGCCAACGGTGCGTTCGGCCGCCGGGACGGCCGTGCCGGTTGACGGACAACGTCAATCGACGCGGTCGTCGGCGGTCCGAGCACCGAGAATGAGGGGATGACGTTGAGGATCGACATCGGCGGCCTGCCGTCCGGGCGACTGCGGTTCGCCGCTTCCCCGCTGGCCGAGCTGACCGCGATGCTGCACGTGCTGGCCGAACCCGCGCATCACCCGCAGCTCGCCGACTGGGCCGGGGACGTCTGGGCCGGGCTGCGGCCGGAGCTGGCCGAGCGGCTCAGGGAGGCGGAGTTCCTCTGGCGTTCCTCACGAGCCGACTTCCTGGTCCCCGCCCGTCCCCGTCCGACCCTCGCCGAGGAGTTGGACGATGTGGACCGGATCGACGATGAAACGTATGTGACCGCCGCGCTCGTCACCACGTGCGGCAGCAACCGGGTCCACTTCGCCGCGCCGTCGCCCCTCGCCGACCTGACGGCGCGCGAGCGGGCCCTGGATCTGGCCCAGGCCCGCGGCGCGCTCCAAGAGGCCTTCGCGGAACGGCTGCTCGCGGATCCGGCCGCCGTACGGGCGCGGGTGCGTGACACCCTCGAACAGTGCGCCGAGGCCTTCTTCGACGCCGCCTGGACGGGCGTCGCCGTGCGACTCGCCACCGACCTGCGCCTGAAGAACGACCTGCTGAAGCGCCAGGGCACCGGGGCGGCGCTCTCATCGGTCTCCGGCGCCGTCACCCTGGCGCCCGACGGCAACTGCATCATCGTGGACAAGCTGCAGGACAACGCGACCGCCGCCCACGGCGCCGGGGTCACCTTCCTCCCCAGCGTCTTCGGGCGCCCGCACCTGGTGGTGGTCCACGCGCCCGGGTGGCAGCCGGTGGTGCAGTACCCCGTGGCCGAGGCGAGTCCACCGGAGCCGGTATCGCTGGAAACGGTCACGCTACGGCTGGAGGCACTCGCGCATCCGGTACGGCTACGGCTGCTGCGCACCCTGGCCCGCGGCCCGCACACCACCGGTGAGCTGGCCCATGCCTGGGGGCTTTCGCCCCCGGAGGTTTCCCGCCACCTCGCTGTCCTGCGCCGCGCGGACCTGCTCACGGCCCAGCGGGAGGGCCGCTACGTCCGCTACACCCTCAATCTGCATGATCTGACGGCGCTGGGAACCGACCTGCTGGCGGCCGTACTGCGCTGAGTGAACGCCTCGATCGGATGAGATCGGATGAGAGCGGTCAGGAGCCGTCAGGAGCGGCCCGGACATGACCCCGGAGCGGTGGTGTACTAGAGTTATCTCGACATCGAGATAATTGCCCAGGCGCACCGCGACCGTCCAGCCGGTAAGGGTTACCTTACCTGATCGGCGCTGGAGTCGAGGCGGCAACAGAACGCGCACATTGATGAAGGAGACTGTCGTGTCGGCGAACAGCTTCGACGCCCGCAGCACGCTGCGCGTGGGCGACGAGTCGTACGAGATCTTCAAGCTGGACAAGGTCGAGGGCTCCGCGCGCCTCCCTTACAGCCTGAAGGTGCTGCTGGAGAACCTGCTGCGTACGGAGGACGGCGCGAACATCACCGCCGACCACATCCGCGCGCTCGGCGGCTGGGACTCGCAGGCCCAGCCCAGCCAGGAGATCCAGTTCACGCCGGCTCGCGTGATCATGCAGGACTTCACCGGTGTGCCGTGTGTCGTGGACCTCGCCACCATGCGTGAGGCCGTCAAGGAGCTCGGCGGTGACCCGGCGAAGATCAACCCGCTGGCCCCGGCCGAGCTGGTCATCGACCACTCCGTCATCGCCGACAAGTTCGGCACCAAGGACGCGTTCGCCCAGAACGTCGAGCTGGAGTACGGCCGCAACAAGGAGCGCTACCAGTTCCTGCGCTGGGGCCAGACCGCCTTCGACGAGTTCAAGGTCGTCCCCCCGGGCACCGGCATCGTCCACCAGGTGAACATCGAGCACCTCGCTCGTACGGTCATGACCCGCAAGGGCCAGGCCTACCCCGACACCCTCGTCGGCACCGACTCGCACACCACCATGGTCAACGGCCTGGGCGTGCTGGGCTGGGGCGTCGGCGGCATCGAGGCCGAGGCCGCGATGCTGGGCCAGCCGGTCTCCATGCTCATCCCGCGCGTCGTCGGCTTCAAGCTGACCGGCGAGCTGACCCCGGGCACCACCGCCACGGACCTCGTCCTCACGATCACCGAGATGCTGCGCAAGCACGGCGTCGTCGGCAAGTTCGTCGAGTTCTACGGTGAGGGCGTCGCCGCCACCTCCCTCGCGAACCGCGCCACCATCGGCAACATGTCGCCGGAGTTCGGCTCCACCGCCGCGATCTTCCCGATCGACGACGAGACGCTGAAGTACCTCCGTCTGACCGGCCGCGACAAGCAGCAGGTCGCGCTCGTCGAGGCGTACGCCAAGGAGCAGGGCCTCTGGCTGGACCCGGCCGCCGAGCCCGACTTCTCCGAGAAGCTGGAGCTCGACCTCTCCACGGTCGTCCCCTCCATCGCCGGCCCGAAGCGCCCGCAGGACCGCATCGTCCTCGCGAACGCCTCCCAGCAGTTCGCCGTCGACGTGCGCAACTACGTCTCCGACGACGAGGAGGCCGGCAAGGAGTCCTTCCCGGCGTCCGACTCCCCGGCGGCCTCCAACGGCGTCCCGACGAAGCCGACCCCGGTCACGCTGGCCGACGGCACGTCGTTCGAGCTGGACCACGGCGCGGTGACGGTCGCGGCCATCACCTCCTGCACCAACACGTCGAACCCGTACGTGATGGTCGCCGCCGGTCTCGTCGCGAAGAAGGCGGCCGAGAAGGGCCTGACCCGCAAGCCGTGGGTCAAGACCACCCTGGCGCCCGGCTCGAAGGTCGTCACCGACTACTTCGACAAGGCGGGGCTCACCCCCTACCTGAACAAGCTCGGCTTCAACCTGGTCGGCTACGGCTGCACCACCTGCATCGGCAACTCGGGTCCCCTCGAAGAGGAGATCTCGAAGGCGATCAACGACGCCGACCTGGCCGTCACCTCGGTGCTCTCCGGCAACCGTAACTTCGAGGGCCGGATCAACCCCGACGTCAAGATGAACTACCTGGCTTCCCCGCCGCTGGTCGTCGCGTACGCCATCGCAGGTTCGATGAAGGTCGACATCACGTCGGACGCCATCGGCACCGACACCGACGGCAAGCCGGTCTTCCTCAAGGACATCTGGCCGACGGAGGCCGAGGTCAACGAGGTCGTGGCCTCCGCCATCGGCGAGGACATGTTCAACAAGTCCTACCAGGACGTCTTCGCGGGCGACGCCCAGTGGCAGGCCCTGGAGATCCCGACCGGCAACACCTTCGAGTGGGACTCCGAGTCGACGTACGTCCGCAAGCCCCCGTACTTCGAGGGCATGACGATGGAGACGACCCCGGTCGCCGACATCTCGGACGCGCGCGTGCTGGCCAAGCTGGGCGACTCGGTCACCACCGACCACATCTCCCCGGCCAGCTCCATCAAGGCCGACACCCCGGCCGGTCAGTACCTCACGGAGCACGGCATCGAGCGCCGTGACTTCAACTCCTACGGCTCGCGCCGTGGCAACCACGAGGTCATGATCCGCGGCACCTTCGCGAACATCCGCCTGCGCAACCAGATCGCGCCGGGCACCGAGGGCGGCTACACCCGCGACTTCACCGTCGAGGGCGGCCCGGTCTCCTTCATCTACGACGCCTCGCAGAACTACCAGGCCGCCGGCACCCCGCTGGTCGTCCTGGCGGGCAAGGAGTACGGCTCGGGCTCGTCCCGCGACTGGGCCGCCAAGGGCACCGCGCTCCTCGGCGTCAAGGCCGTCATCGCCGAGTCGTACGAGCGCATCCACCGCTCGAACCTCATCGGCATGGGCGTCCTGCCGCTCCAGTACCCGGAAGGCGCCACGGCGGCCTCCCTCGGCCTGACGGGCGAGGAGACGTTCTCCTTCACCGGCGTGACCGAGCTGAACGACGGCGTCATCCCGCGCACCGTCAAGGTCACCACGGACACCGGTGTGGAGTTCGACGGCGTCGTCCGTATCGACACCCCCGGCGAGGCGGACTACTACCGCAACGGCGGCATCCTGCAGTACGTGCTGCGCTCCCTCATCCGCAAGTAAGCGGTACGGGCACGTAGTCGAGGGCCGCACCCCCAGGCGGGGGGTGCGGCCCTCGGTCGTTCCCGCTCAGCCGTTGACGAAGCGCAGGCTGCCCTCGTCGTAACGGGTGCCGGCCACCTTGCCCGCGGGGGCGGCCGCGTCGATCGCCGCCAGCTCCTGCTGCGACAGCTCGACGGCCACGGCGGCGAGGTTCTCCTCCAGGTACTTCTGGCGGCGCGTGCCGGGGATCGGCACCACGTCCGCGCCCCGGTGCTGGACCCAGGCCAGCGCCAACTGGCCCGCGGTGACGCCCTTCTCGGCGGCAAGAGTGTTGAGGTGGTCGACGATCGCCAGGTTCTGTTCGAGGTTGCCGTCCGCGAAGCGCGGCTGGGTACGGCGCATGTCGGACGCCTCCATCCCCTCGACCGAGGTGTAGCGGCCGGTCAGGAACCCCCGGCCGAGCGGTGAGAACGGCACCAGGCCGACCCCGAGCTCACGGCAGACCGGGGCGATCTCCGCCTCCAAGTCCCGTGTCCACAGCGACCATTCGCTCTGCAGTGCCGCGATGGGGTGCACCGCGTGTGCGCGGCGGATCGTCTCCGCACCCGCCTCGGAGAGGCCGAGGTGGCGCACCTTTCCGGCCTGTACGAGCTCGGCCATCGCGCCGACGGTCTCCTCGATCGGCACCTGCGGGTCGACCCGGTGCTGGTAGTAGAGGTCGATGTGGTCGGTGGCGAGGCGGCGCAGCGAGGCCTCGCAGGCCTGCCGTACATAGGCGGCGTCGCCACGGATCGCGGTCGGTTCGCCGAGCTGGTTGGAGAAGCCGAACTTCGTCGCCACGACGGCCTGTTCACGGCGGGCGCCGGTGAGGGCGCGGCCGATCAGCTCCTCGTTGTGGCCCTGTCCGTAGAAGTCGGAGGTGTCGAGGAGCGTGACGCCGAGGTCGAGGGCGCGGTGGATGGTCGCGATCGACTCACCGTCGTCCGCAGCGCCGTACGCGTGGCTCATGCCCATGCAGCCGAGGCCCTGGGCGGAGGCGGTCAGTGCGCCGAGCCGGCGGGTGGGGAGATTTGAGGTCATGCCTTCGACCGTAGGTCCTGGAGTGCACTCACGAAAATAGTAGCCATGTACTTAATAGCCATGTACTGTATTTCTCATGAGTACGGCATACGAAGGCTCGACACCCGGCTTCCTGGTCTGGCGCCTGTCCATGAAATGGCGGGTCGCCGTAGACCGGGCGGTCGCGCCCCTGGGGCTGACGCACGCGCAGTACTCGCTGCTCGCATCGCTGTACGGCATGGAGTACTCCGGAGTGCAGCCCAGCCAGCGCCAACTCGCCGACCACACAGGCCTGGAGGCGCTGTACGTCTCCAAGCTGGCCCGCGCCTCGGAGTCCGCCGGACTCGTGGAGCGCACGAAGGACCCGGCCGACTCGCGGGCGGTGCGGCTTGCGCTCACGGGGGAGGGGCGTGAGGTCGTGCGGAGCGCGATCAAGGTCGTACAGGAGCTGCACGGACGGATGCTGGCGCCGCTCGGAGGGCTGGGCGGCGCACGTACCAAGGCGCTCGCCAGAGAGCTGACGGCGCTGCTCGACGTATCACTCGACATCATCGAGGAGTAGTCATGACCACTGCACCCACCACCGTCAACGGTCAGGTCATAGGCCAGGCCCACTACGCAACCCGCGCCCTCCTGGAGGGCCTGTTGGTCCAGAGCGGTGCCACCTTCCATCAGACGCTGGGGCTCAACTACGTTGCCACGCGCGGCGGTTCCGCCGACATCGGGGCAATCGTCGACGCGCTGGTCGGCGGGGTGAAGATCGAGGCGGAGCTCGCCCGCACGGTCGTCGACGAACTGATCGCCGCGAAGCTGCTGGAGGCGGCGCCGGGCGACCTGGTCCGGTTCACGGACGCGGGGGCCGAACTGCACGCGAACACCCGCGCTGCGGGCGCCGAGCTCACTGTGCGGCTGTACGGGGACATCCCGGCCGCCGACCTGGAGACCGCGGGCCGCGTCCTGGCCCTGGTCACCGAGCGCGCCAACTCCGAACTGGCGGCGTCCTGATCAGACGGCCGCGTCCGGGCCCTGTGCCCGGACGCGCCGTACCTGTTCCAGGGACTCGCCCAGGTCGGTGAGCCAGGTGTCGGCGTTGCGCTGCACCAGGCGTACGCACCAGGCGAGCGCATCACTCCGGCTGCGTGCCACACCGCCGGCGACCAGGGTGTCCAGGACCTGCCGCTCGGGCTGGCGCAGCCGGGTCATGGCCGGGGCCGACACGTGGGTGAACAGGGCCTGTTCGTCCCCGCAGCGCACGCCCCACGAGACCTTCCTGCGGTACCGGTGCTCGGCGTCCCTGGCGACCGCGATCCGCTCCTCGCGGGTGCGTTCCCGGAACTCCTGGATGCGGCCCTCGACCGCGGCCGCCCGTTCGGCGTCGGACACGTCCTTCGCGAGCTGCGGCTCGGCGATGCGGCCGACGACGGTGATCTCCTCGCGGTCCACGGTGATCTCGGCGGGCTCCTCGAAGAGGCCTTCGGGGAGGCGGCCGGCGAACCAGCCGCGCAATTGCTCGTGCTGTTCGGCTGTAATCATGTAATTAACGTTGCACTGCGGGGAGTTGGAGGCAAGGCGCGTACGCGCACAGCTGAAGTTACGGGCGGCGCTCGGCGCTGACGAAGGCGGACCAGGCGGCCGGGCTGACGGTGAAGTGCGGGCCGTCGGGGTTCTTGGAGTCGCGGATGTGGACGGCGGTGGGGTGGGCGGCGACCTCTACGCACTGGCCGCCCTCGCTGCCGCTGTAGCTCGACTTCCGCCAGTCGTAGGCGACTTCGAGGCAGTCACCGCCTTCGCTGCCGCTGTAGCTCGACTTGAACCAGTTCGGTGCGGTGCTCATTGCTCTCCTAGCAGCCGGTTCAGCAGGCCCTTGGACTGCTCGGGCGTCAGGGCCTGTGATCGCAGCATCGCATATTTGCGCGCCAGGTTGGACACTTCGTCGCGGTCGGAGACCCACTGGCTGCCGCGCTGTGACTCGGTGTACGCCAGATGCTGGTGGTCGGGGGTTTCTACGAGAGTGAAGGCCCCGTCGAGCCCGGCATGCGTCGGCGCGTCCAGTGGCAGGAACTGCATTGCCAGGCCGGGGAGTTCGGCGCAGGCTCGCAGATGGCGCAGCTGGTCCGCGCGCGCCAACGGCTCCAGGTAGGCCAACTTCAGCGCAGCCTCCCACACGACGAAGCTCAGCGTCGGCGGGTATCTGCGGTGCAGGATCTCCTGGCGCTCGATGCGGCCCGCCGTCTTCGCGCCGAGTTCGTCCTCGTCGTACGCGGGCACACGGTTGCGCAGCACCGTACGGGCGCACTCCTCGGTCTGGAGGATGCCCGGCACGGTCAGGACGTCGTACCAGGACAAGGTGATGGCCTCGCGCTCGTGCGCCATGTACTGCTCGGCGTACAGCGGATACTGGTCGATCTCCGGCATCCCCGCCACCGCGACCGCCAATGCCCCCTTCGTGTCGAGGACTTGGTCCATCGCGACAGCCATGTCCGGCAGCAGCGGACGCCTGCCCTGCTCGATCGCGGCGATGGTCGACTCGGCCGCCACCAGACGCTCGGCGAGCGCCGCCTGCGTGAACCCGGCCGCCTTGCGGAACAGGGCCACCAGGTCGCCGACCATCCTCATCGCCGACGGGTTCTTCGGCGGACGCTTTCCCGGGCTCATGACGGTCAATCTCCCCGCCCCCACTCTCCCTTGACCCCACCCGAACCCCGACAGAAAATCTGTCGGGGTCGACGCACTGTACCCAGTGAATCACTGTGCGCGACATTCCCGTTCATGAAACCTGTGAAAGCCGCTTTCCGGGAGCGCTTCTACCGTCGCGAGCGTCAATCCGTCCCCGCCGCGCGGGAGTTCACGCGCGAGGCGCTCGAAGACTGGGGTGTGCGGAGCCGCTCGTACGACATCCTGCTCTGCGTCAGCGAGCTCACCACCAACGCCCTCATTCACGGCGTCCCGCCCGGCCGTGGCTTCCTCCTGCGTGTGCTGCCGTGCGACGACGGGGTGCGTATCGAGGTCCACGACAGCGGCGACGGCGTACCGGCCATAGGGCGGGAGGCGGACCGCGCGGTGAGCGAGAGCGGCCGGGGGCTGCTCCTGGTGGAGGCCCTCGCCGACAAGTGGGACGTGGGGGAGCGGGACCCGGGCAAGGTGGTGTGGTGCGAGTTCGGGTGCCTGGCGTGACCGGCCGGACGTGATCGGCCTCACCTGCCGCCCGGCAGATCGGGTGGGGTAGCCTGGCATTCCATGGCAATAAGTACCGCCCTCTGGTCCTTCGCCCTGGTTGTAGGGCTTCTCACCCTGACTCCTGGACTCGACACCGCGCTGATTCTGCGCACCTCTGCCCTTGGCCGACGCAGGAGAGCGTGGGGTGTCGTCCTCGGAATTCAGACCGGCACCCTGTTGTGGGGTGCGCTCACCTCCCTCGGAGTGACCGCGCTGCTCACGGCTTCCCATCTCGCCTATACGGCGTTGCGCTGGGTCGGTGCCGCTTATCTGGTCTGGATGGCTTTCCGGATGCTCCGGGACACCTTCCGCGCCTCACCCGTTTCGGACACGGACGACTCTCTCCTGTCGGCCGGCGCGGACTCGGTCAGCGGCGGCTGGCGGCAGGGGACGCTCACCAACCTCCTCAACCCGAAGATGGGCGCCTTCTACGTCGCCGTCCTGCCCCAGTTCATCCCCGCGGGCACCAGCCACTTCGCCATGGGGCTCGCGCTCACCACGGTGCACATCTTCATCGGTCTTCTCTGGTCGGCCGTCCTCATCGGCTTCGCCCGTGTCCTGCACACCTGGCTCCGCAAGCCCCGGGCCCGCCGCGCACTCGACCGGATCACCGGGACCGTCGTCGGCGCATTCGGCATCAAGCTGGCGCTCAGCAACTGACCGCAAGGCGCGAAGCCAGGCGTGGACACACACCCCGGGCCACGGCCGTCACGGCCGTGGCCCGGGGTGTGTTCCTGGAGTGACAGGTCAGGAGAGCAGCTCCACCTCCGCGAGGGTCGCCGCGCCCGTGGCCGTGTTCACCAGGCGGTAGTTCTTGTACGTACCGGGGTGCGCCACCGTGAAGACACGGGTCTGCTTGTCCCAGCTGAACGACTCACCGGCGCGCTGGTCCAGCGAGGTCCACTTCTCACCGTCGTCGGAGCCCTGCAGGGTCCAGGCCGTCGGCGCCTTCGCCTTGTCGGACGAGGTGAGGGTGTACTGGACCGTGCGCGTCGGGCCCGCCACCGGGAGGTCCGTCGAGGTGAACTCCCCCGATGTGGCGGAGGTGTTGTCGAACAGCGGGCCGGTCCCGGTGATCTTGTCCTCGCGCGGGGCGGGGACCTTGTCGTCCTTGGTGATGGAGACGGGCGCCGCGTTCTTGCCCGTACCCCAGTCGGACGGCTTCGAGCCCATCGAGAAGTCCAGGGTGCCGCCGCGCTCCAGAAGGTCGTTCGGGAGGGCGGTGGAGTTCCAGGACTTGCCGTTCACCTTCAGCGACTGGATGTAGATGTTCTTGTCGCTGTTCTTCGGTGCCTTCACCACCAGGTCGTGGCCGTTCTCCAGGTGGACCGTCGCCTTGGTGAACTGCGGGGAGCCGATGGCGTATTCGCCGCTGCCCATGACGAGCGGGTAGAAGCCGAGCGAGGAGAAGAGGTACCAGGCCGACTGCTCGCCGTTGTCCTCGTCGCCGTGGTAGCCCTGGCCGATCTCGCTGCCCGTGTAGAGGCGGCTCATGACCTCGCGGACCTTCTCCTGGGTCTTGGAGGGCTGGCCGGCCGCGTCGTACATGTACGTGATGTGGTGGGCGACCTGGTTGCTGTGCCCGTACTGGCCCATCCGCACGTCGCGCGCCTCGGTCATCTCGTGGATGACACCGCCGTACGATCCCGCGAACTCGGGGGAAGCGGTCTCGGGCGTCGAGAAGTACGTGTCGAGCTTCTTGGCGAGGCCGTCGCGGCCGCCGTAGAGGTTGGCGAGGCCGAGCGAGTCCTGCGGGGCGGTGAAGGCCATGCCCCAGGCGTTGGTCTCCGTGTAGTCGTAGCCCCAGACGCGCGGGTCGAACTTGTCGGAGTCCACGCGCCAGTCGCCCTTGGCGTCCTTGCCCTGGAAGAAGCCGGCCTTGGAGTCGAAGAGCTTGACGTAGTCCTGGGCGCGGTTGAGGAAGTACGCGGACTCTTCCTTGTAGCGCTTCTCGTGCGTCTTCTTGTAGAGGGCATCGCCCATCTTGGCGATGCCGTAGTCGTTGACGTAACCCTCCATCGCCCAGGACATGCCCTCCCCGGTGGAGGTCGAGGTGTATCCGAGGAAGGGAGAGGTGTCCATGCCCTTACGGCCGACGCCCGAGCTGGGCGGGACGACCGTGGCGTTCTTCAGGGCCGCCTCGTACGCCGCCTTCGCGTCGAAGTTGGTGACGCCCTTGACGTACGCGTCCGCGAAGGCCACGTCCGAGCTGGTGCCGGTCATCAGGTCCGCGTAGCCGGGGGACGACCAGCGCGATGTCCAGCCGCCGTCCTTGTACTGCTGCACGAAACCGTCGACGAGCGTGCCGGCCTTCTTCGGGGTGAGGAAGGAGTACGCGGGCCAGGTCGTGCGGTAGGTGTCCCAGAAGCCGTTGTTGACGTAGACCTGACCGTCGACGATCTTCGCGCCGGTCTGGGTCGGGGTGTTCTCGCCGGTCGCCTTGGAGAAGGGGCTGGCGTACTGGACCTTCGAACCGACCTTCTCCGAGCCCGAGTTGGGGTACAGGTACAGCCGGTAGAGCGAGGAGTAGAGGGTGGTGAGCTGGTCCTGGGTCGCGCCCTCGACCTCCACCTTCTTGAGGATCTTGTCCCAGGCGGACTGGGCGCGGTTCTCGGTGCTCGCGAAGGTCGCGGAGGCCGGGAGCTCCTGGCGCAGGTTGTCCTTCGCCTGGTCCAGGCTGATCAGCGAGGTCGCCATCTTGAGGGTGACGGTCTTGTTCTTGCCGGGCTTGAAGCGCAGGTAGCCGGTGACGTCGTCGCCGCCTCCGCCCGTGAGCTTGCCGCCCGCGGTGACGGGGGTGTCGAAGGTCCCGTATACGAAGAGCCTGGTCGCCCCGGTGGAGCCGCCGCTCTTGACGTCCGAGAAGCCGGAGAAGGAGCCCGTGGCCGGGTCGAGGGTCAGACCGCCGTCGTTGGAGATGTTGTCGAAGATCATGCTGGCGTCATCACCGGGATAGGTGAACCGCATCATCGCCGCATGGTCGGTCGGCGTCATCTCCGCCTTGAGACCGTTCTCGAACGTGACGCCGTAGTAGTGCGGCTTCGCGATCTCGTTCTCGTGGCGGAAGGGCATGGCCCGCTTGGTGCGGTCGGCGTCCGGGGTGCCGGAGGCCACCGACGGCATCAGCTGGAAGGTCTGCCGGTCGCCCATCCAGGGGCTCGGCTCATGGCTCGCCGCGAAGGCCTGGAGTGTCGGCATGTTGTCCGCGTTGTTGCCGCGGGCGTAGTCGTACAGCCAGCTCGTGGAGCCGGCGTTGGTCACCGGCGTCCAGAAGTTGAAGCCGTTGGGCACGGCGGTCGCGGGGAAGTTGTTGCCGCGCGAGAAGGAGCCGCTGGAGTTGGTGCCGCGGGTGGTCAGCGCGTAGTCCGAAAGGTGCGCCAGCCGCTTCTCCGGGGCCTTCGGGGCGATCGTGATGTCGTCGATCCAGCCCTGGAACTTCGCCGGGCCCTTGGGGGAGTCGTACGCCACCAGGACACGGTCGACCGTCTTGCCGTACGCGACCGAGCCGATCCGCGAGGCGACCGCGTTCCACTGGTTGACGTACAGCCGCTTGGCCGCGCCCTGGCCCTGCGGCGTCAGCGTCCCGCCGTTGCTGTCGAGGGCGCCCAGGTCACTCAGATAGGTGCCGTCGGTGAAGGCCAGGTCGACCGAGACATTGGTGGCGGGGTAGTTCAGATCGGTCTCCGCCATCGAGGGGAAGACCTTGTAGGAGAGCTGGGTGTCCCGGGCGATGCGGGTGTTGACGTCGAAGACCTTGTTGTACGAGTACGCGTGCCCGGTGCCCGACTGCGTACCCGCGTAACGGAGCGCCTTCGTCCCCGTGAAGCCGGCCCGCGCCTTCGCGGTGGGGGATCCGGTGGGGCCGCTGTCGACCAGGGTGCGCATGTCGGTCGGCGCCGGTGTGCTGGTGTCACCGTTCGAGAATTGAACGTCGGCGAGCTGGAGGGCGTCCGTCGCCCCTCCGTTGCCGGTGATGTCAAGACGGTAGTGCGCATACGCCGTGTCATTGGCGAAGTCGTACGACTTGGTCTGGAGACGCCCGCTGAAGGTCTCGCCCTTGCGGGTGTCCAGCGTCTTCCAGGTGGTGCCGTCGGCGGAGCCCTGGAGCGTCCAGTCCTTCGGGTCGCGCTCGGCGTGGTCGTTGGCCGATGTGAGGGCGTACGTCACGACCTTGACCGGTTCGTCCAGGTCGAACTCGGTCCAGGCGGTCGGGGAGAACGCCAGCCACTTCGTGGAGGGCTGCCCGTCGATGAGGTTCTCCTTCACCTCCCCGCCGCCGCTGTTCTCGCCGCTGGCCCGGACGTCGGTGACCCGGTCCGTGACATTGCCCGGTATTCCGCTGGTAAATCCGCCTTCGACACCTGAAGCGCGCTTCTGACCGTCGGGCCCCACTTCGACGGTGTTGCGCCAGTCGGGCTGCGGCTGTCCCGTCTCGAAGGAGGAGCTGAACTCACCCCCCGGCCCCTGTGGTTGCGCGGGCCGGGCCACGGCGGCCCCCTGAGCCGAGACGACGAGCGCGAAGGCTGTCGCCATCAGGACGGTTACGGAATTCAATCGGTGCCGGGGTCTGGGCAGCATGAAGGACGTCCTCCCAAGGATGCGATCTGGACAACGTTGTCATTGTGATGCGCAGGGACAAGTAGGAAGGCAAGTGCCCAGTGGTGTCAAGGCTGTTGGACGTGTCGGTGGGGTGTTTCGCACGGATGCGGAATATGCCCGTCCAGTGCGCTGCGCCGGAGCCCCAGATGTCCGTGAGGTCTCAACTCGGGAAAGACTGACGTTCAAACCTGCATTCGATCTTGCCCACTTGAAGGGAAGTGGACTATACCTGTCGGCGTCTGCCAAGCCGCGTTTTAGGCAGCAGGCCAGGGGGACGGGAAGACAGCGGGGAGGGCTGTTCTGCTTCCGCCGTCGTACTTCCCTATGTACCCACTGAACTCAGTACTACCCAGCTACAACTGACCGCGGTGGCGGGGCCCTTCGCCTTTGGCGTATTTATACGGGCGACCGGCACACCGCCTGAGTCCTGGAGAAGGCGAGGACTTGAGCATGGGATCTACCTCCACCCGCAACAACGGTGAGGGCCTCGGCCGTCGCGATCTGATCAAGCGTTCTGCTGCGCTCGGCCTGATCACCGTCCCGACGATGAGCTTCCTGTCGGCGTGCGCGTCCGGCAGTGACGACAGCGGTTCCAAGGACACGTCCAAGGGGAAGGTCACCAAGGACAACCCCTTCGGCGTCGCCAAGAACGGCAAGCTCGAGGTTGTCGTCTTCAAGGGCGGCTACGGCGACGACTACGCCAAGGCGTGGGAGGCGCTGTTCGCCAAGAAGTGGGGCACCAAGACGTCCCACCTCGGCACGCAGGAGATCACCGGCAAGCTGCAGCCGCGCTTCAACGGCGGCAACCCCCCGGACGTCATCGACGACTCGGGCGCCCAGCAGATCAAGCTGGACGTGCTCTTCAAGGGCGGTCAGCTCCTCGACCTCCAGGCCGTGCTCGACGCGCCGTCGGTCGACGACCCGTCGAAGAAGGTCTCGGAGACCCTGATCGCCGGCTCCACCGACCCGGGTCTGCAGGGCGGCAAGGTCGTCTCCCTGAACTACGTCTACACGGTCTGGGGTCTGTGGTACTCCGGCAAGCTCTTCAAGGAGAAGGGCTGGGCCGAGCCCAAGACGTGGGACGACTTCCTGGACATCTGCAAGAAGGCCAAGGCGGCAGGCATCGGCGGCCTCGCCCACCAGGGCAAGTTCCCGTACTACATCAACCTGCTGATCATGGACCTCATCGCCAAGACCGGTGGTCTTGACGCCATGAAGGCGATCGACAACCTCGACCCGAAGGCGTTCGTCGGCAGCGACGCCGCCAAGAAGTCCATCGAGGCCGTCTACGAGATCGTCGACCAGGGCCTGCTGATGCCGGGCACCAACGGTCTGACGCACACCGAGTCGCAGACCCGCTGGAACCAGTACAAGGCAGCCTTCATCCCCTCCGGCTCCTGGCTGGAGAACGAGCAGCTCAAGCAGACCCCGGCGGACTTCGACATGAAGTTCCTCCCGGTTCCGCTGCTGCCTGGCAGCAAGCTGCCCTTCGAGGCGATCCGCGCCGGCTCCGGCGAGCCCTTCATCATCCCGACGAAGGCCTCCAACAAGGCCGAGGCGCAGGAGTTCATGCGCCTGATGCTCTCCAAGGAGTGGTCGACGAGCTTCGCGAAGGAGGCGAACTCGCTCACCATCCTGAAGGACGGTGTCGACCCGAGCGTCAAGCTGCGCCCGGGTACCCAGTCCACGGTCGAGGCGGTGAAGGCGGCCGGCGACGCCAACTCCTTCAACTTCCTCTACCCGAACTGGTACAGCGAGATGGACGTCGCGATCCAGAACGCGTCCAACGAGCTCATGTCCAAGCGCATCCAGCCTGCTGAGTGGCTGAAGCGGGCACAGGCCGCTGTGGACAAGGCCGCGAAGGACCCGGCCTCCAAGAAGAACCACCGCGCCTAGTCACAACGCTCACCGCAACACCAGGGGCAGGATGCCATGCGAAAAGGGCAGTACAGATTTGTCGCGGGATTTCTTCTCGCACCGTTGGCGCTGTATCTGATCTTCGTGATCTGGCCGTACATACAGACCTTCGGATATTCCCTGACCGACTGGTCGGGGGAGTCGCCGAACTTCAAGTTCGTCGGTTTGGACAACTACACAGCGTTGTTCCACGATGACGTCTTCAAGCAGGCGATCTGGCACAACGTCCTGCTCCTGGTGTTCATTCCGGTCCTCACCATTCTGATCTCCCTCTTCTTCGCCTTCATGGTGAACGTGGGCGGCCGGGGTGGTGCGGGCGGAGTGAGCGGCGTCAAGGGCTCGAATATCTACAAGATCATCTACTTCTTCCCACAGGTGCTGTCGCTCGCGATTCTCGCGGTGCTCTTCCAGGCGCTGTACCGAAGTGACGAGGGTGGTCTGCTCAACGGGATCCTCATCAAGCTGGGGCTCGTCGACGCCAATAGCCCCATCGAGTGGATGAACAACCCGAAGCTGGTGCTCTGGTGCCTGATGGTGGTCATCATCTGGCACGGGGTCGGCTTCTATCTGGTGCTTTTCTCCGCGGCGATGCAGTCCATCCCGAGGGAGATCTACGAGGCCGCGCTGCTCGACGGGGCCGGCCGTTCGCAGACCTTCTTCCGCGTCACGCTGCCGCTGCTCTGGGAATCCGTACAGACTGCCTGGGTCTATCTGGGCATCGTGGCGATGGACATGTTCGTCCTGGCGTCGACCCTGACTCCGGGCACGGGCTTCGGCGGCGGACCGGACCATCATGGCGAAGTCATCGCGACTGTGCTGATGCGTAACTTCCTCTACTTCGGCAAGAGCGGTTACGCCTGCGCGATGGGCATCGTGATGCTCGTCCTCACCATGATCATTTCCGTCATCACGCTGCGTGCCACCCGCCGCGAGCGCATCGAGTTCTGAGCGGGAGACCCAGACATGAGCACACCCATCAAAGACCCGTCGGTCACCGAGGGCGGCAGCGTCGTCCCCGGCCAGCGGGGCACCAAGAAGTCCGCGAGGCCCGGTGACTCCCGCTCCGAGGGGATGACCCTCAACGTCTTCTCGCACGGATTCCTGATCCTGTGGGCCGTCCTGATCGTCCTGCCGCTGCTGTGGCTGATACTCAGCTCCTTCAAGACGGACGCGCAGATCGGCGGCTCGGCCCTCAGCTGGCCGACGTCCTGGGACTTCGACGTCTTCAGCCGTGCCTGGAGCAAGGGCCACATCGGCGACTACTTCCTGAACACCGCGATCGTGCTGGTGTTCTCGGTGCCGCTCACCATGCTCTTCGGATCCATGGCCGCGTACGTACTGGCGAGGTACCAGTTCCCGGGCAACCGGCTCATCTACTACTTCTTCGTCAGCGGCGCGATGTTCCCCGTGTTCCTCGCGCTCATCCCGCTCTTCTTCATGATGAAGCGGCTCGAGCTGCTGAACACGTACCAGGGCCTGATCGGCGTCTACATCGCGTACTCGCTGCCGTTCACCGTCTTCTTCATGCACTCCTTCTTCCGGACGCTGCCCACGGCGATCCACGAAGCGGCGGTCATCGACGGGGCCTCGCACACCCGGGTGTTCTTCCAGGTGATGATGCCGATGGCCAAGCCGGGTCTGCTGAGCATCGGTATCTTCAATGTGCTCGGCCAGTGGAACCAGTACATTCTCCCCTCGGTCCTCATGCAGCCGCAGAGTTCCGGCGAGCCGGAGCGGTACATGCTCACCCAGGGCCTGATCCAGCTGCAGCAACAGCAGGGTTACGCGACCGACCTGCCGGTGCTCTTCGCCGGTGTCGCCATCGCGATGCTCCCGATGCTGGTCGTCTACCTTTCGTTCCAGCGGCAGATCCAGTCCGGTCTCACCGCGGGCACGCTCAAGTAGCAGTGCGGTAAAGCAGAGGCAATGCCCCGGCGGGGAAATCCGCCGGGGCATTGCGCTGTATCAGGCGCCGCGACGAATCCGGCCCGCATAACGGGCTTCGAGTGCGCTGTTGTGCTCGTCGCCGCCCGCCATATTGGCGGAGAGATAGACCGGCGGAACCTGGCCGGCGGCCAGCAGATCCTTGACCACCTCGGCGACCGTCATCTGCGCGAGCAGCGCGGAGGTGATGGTGGAGACGGCGCCGAAGGTGCCGCCGCCGGGGAGATTCATCACCGAGTCCCCGTACGGGGCGCCGTTGTCCAGGACCACGTCGGCCAGCTCGATCAGCTTGCGGCCCGAGGGGTGGCGCGAGGTCATCTCGTTCGTGTGCTGGAGCGAGGTGATGGCGATCAGACCGTGCCCCTGCTCCTTCACGATCGACGCGAACTCCACGATCGTCCCGTTGACGCCGGAGTTGGACGTGATCACGAAGACGTCCTGCGGCTGTACGGGTGCGAGGTCGTACAGCTTCCGGGCGATGGCGGGATCGCGCTCCAGTTCCGGGGAGCCGAGCAGCGAGGCGGGCTCGCCGCCGTGCAGCACCAGGTCGCGCAGGGCGATCTTGTTGGTGGGGACGAGCCCGCCGGCCCGGCCCGCTATCTCCATGGAGATGGACTCGGAGTGCCCGGAACCAAAGGCCTGGACCACACCGCCGTCGAGGAGCGACGCACTGATGAGCCGGGCGGCACGGCCGACCGCCTCGGCCTGGCTGGTGGCCACCGAGGGGATCAGCTTCTCGATGTGGCCGACGAACGACTGGGCGTCGATGGTCATGGTCGTCTCTTCTCTGTCCGGTGGCTGGCGGTGGCCTGGCTGGTGATCTCCAGGGCGTGCGTGGTGCGTTCGTACGTCCGCATGGCGACCGCCATGTAGAGGGCGTTCAGCGCGAACAGCTGGGAGTGGACGGTGGCCATGCCGCGGGCGTGCAGCACGCCCTCCCGTCCGGCGGTGAGCAGAACGTGGTCCGCCGCCTCCGCGAGCGGGGAACGGGCGGAGGAGGTGACGGCGACGGAGACCGCGCCGTTGTCGGCCCCCTCGGTCAGTACTTCGAGGACTTCGCGGGTACGGCCCCGGTGGGACACCCCGATGACGACGTCGCCCGGCTGGAGCAGGGCCGCGTTGGGCAGGGCCTCGTGCGGGTCGGTGGAGCTCCAGCAGGGCAGCCTGATGCGGTTGAACTGCCCCGCCATCAGCCCGGCGACGGCCCCGCTGACCGACGTACCGAAGAACAGGACGCGCCGGGCCGCCACCATGGCGGCGGCCGTCTGTGCGACCGCGTCGAGGTCGAGCCGCTCGCCGGTCTCGCGCAGCAGCTCGGTGTCGGTGGTCAGCAGCGACTGGACCAGGGTGGCGAGCGAGTCGTCCGGGGAGGCCGCGCCGCCGGACGCGTTCTCCCAACTCGCCTGTTCCGTACGTCCGGTGTCGGCGGCCAGGGCGTAGCGGAGCTCCGTGTACCCGGCGAATCCGAAGGTCCTGGCGAAGCGCGTCACCGTCGCGGGGGAGGCCTCGCCGCGGGCCGCCAGTTCGATGATCGTCGATCGTGCCGCTGCCGCGGGGTCGGCCAGGACGGCCTCCGCGATCCGGCGCAACGCGCCCGGCAATTCGGGCAGTTCATCCGTGATCCGCCCAACTGTCCCCGCTGTCAAGGTAACTCTTTTCATTGGAGTGCCAACCGCATGAAAATTATTCTTGCCATCGGCTCCCGTCAAGACCCACCATGTCGGCATGACGGATCACCGACTCGTCCTGGGGATCGACGCGGGAGGCACCGCGACCCGCGCGGTCGTCACGGGACTCGACGGAGAGCTGCTGGGCAGCGGACGGGCCGGCGGCGGCAACCCCACCACCCATGGACAGCCGGCGGCCCGTGCCCAGCTGGCCGCGGCGCTCGCCGACGCCCTGCGCGAGGTGGACCCGGCCGATGTGGTGGGCGGTGTGGCAGGCATCGCGGGCGGCCTGGCGTTCTCCCCGAGCGTGCTCGAAGCGGTGTGGCGGGAGGCCGGACTCGGCTGTGTGCCCCGCCCCGAGGGCGACGCGCTGATCGCCTTCGTCGCCGGCACCCCGCAGTCGTCGGGGACGCTGCTGCTCAGTGGTACGGGCGCGATCGCCTGCCGGGTCACGGACGGGACGGCCGAGGCGTGGTCGGACGGGCTCGGCTGGCTGCTCGGCGACGAGGGGTCGGGCTTCTGGCTCGGGCGGTCGGCGGCGAGGACGGTCGTCCATGACCTCACCCGGCCGGACGGCACACCGCCGGGACTGCTCGCGGAACTGGTCATGGCGGAGCTGCTCGGTACGCCGAGATCCTTTCGTGACCTGAACGATCAGGCGTTCGCGCTGGTCGCCCGGGCCCAGGCCGATCCCCAGTCGCTCACCCGGCTCGCTCCCGCGGTGAACAGGGCCGCCGAGGCCGGAGATCCGAGGGCGCTGGAGATCGTACGAGAAGGAGCACGCCTCCTCGTCGCGACGGCGGCCCGCGTACACCGTCCACAGGGGCCGATCGTGCTCGCCGGATCCGTGCTGACCAGCGAAGGACCCCTGCGCTCGGCGGTACAGGAGCTCCTCGGGGAGCGGTGGGACACCCCGGTCCGTACGGCAGGAAGCGGAGCCGGAGCCGCCGCCTGGCTCGCCGCGGGCGAGGTCCTGAACCCGGTGCGGGAGGCCGAACACATCTCGCTCCACGCGAAATTTACCGGCGGTAATCCGCCCGTCCCGGCTCTTACGCCCTTCCTACCTGCCTGACCTGCGCTTCTGTCTCAACTGAGGTCAGCGGGCAGGCCGCTCATTCGTGCCTTCCCCTGCTCAAGGTCTTGACGGATAGGAACCCCAAAGGCTCATCTTAGAGTTCACATGTTGGAGATAGGGCGGGGTCTCGTTGTTGCGACCCCGCGCGGGGGGCGGCCGTCGTGCCGTCTGCCAAACGGCGGGAGTGGATGAGTCGATGGAGACTCCGGGGTCGCAGACATCTCTGCACCGGGCCAACCTTGAGCGGGTCGTTCGCGCGGTGCGGATGGCGGGCTCGCTCACTCAGGCGGAGATCGCCCGCTCCACCGGGCTTTCGGCAGCCACGGTCTCCAATATCGTCCGGGAGTTGAAGGAAGGCGGGACCGTCGAGGTCACCCCGACCTCCGCCGGCGGCCGCCGGGCCCGCAGCGTCTCGCTCAGTGGGTCCGCGGGCATCGTCATCGGCGTCGATTTCGGGCATACGCACCTGCGGGTGGCGGTCGGCAACCTGGCCCACCAGGTGCTCGCCGAGGAGTCCGAGCCGCTGGATGTGGACGCCTCGTCCGCGCAGGGCTTCGGCCGCGCGGAAGAGCTGGTCAAGCGGCTGATCGCGGCGACCGGCATCGGCGCGGACAAGGTGATCGGAGTGGGGCTCGGCGTACCGGGTCCCATCGACGTCGAGTCGGGCACGCTCGGCTCCACGTCGATCCTGCCGGGCTGGACCGGCATCAACCCCTCCGAGGAGCTCTCCGCACGTCTGGGGGTGCCGGTGTACGTCGACAACGACGCCAACCTGGGCGCGCTCGGCGAGCTGGTCTGGGGGAGCGGCCGGGGGGTCAAGGACCTGGCGTACATCAAGGTCGCCAGCGGTGTGGGCGCCGGGCTCGTCATCGACGGGCAGATCTACCGGGGCCCCGGCGGCACGGCCGGCGAGATCGGCCACATCACCCTCGACGAGTCGGGTCCGGTCTGCCGCTGCGGCAACCGGGGCTGCCTGGAGACGTTCACCGCGGCCCGGTACGTACTGCCCCTGCTCCAGTCCAGCCACGGCGTGGACCTGACCATGGAGCGGGTCGTCCAGCTGGCGCGCGAGGGGGACCCTGGCTGCCGCCGGGTCGTCGCCGACGTCGGACGTCACATCGGCAGCGGTGTCGCCAACCTGTGCAACCTGCTGAACCCCAGCAGGGTGGTGCTGGGCGGAGACCTCGCGGAGGCCGGTGAGCTGGTGCTCGGGCCGATCCGCGAATCGGTCGGAAGGTACGCGATCCCCAGTGCGGCGCGGCAACTCTCGGTGCTCCCCGGCGCGCTCGGCGGACGCGCGGAGGTGCTGGGCGCCCTCGCCCTCGTACTGAACGAAATGGGCGATTCGACCCTTCTTGACAGCACTGTGCCCGCGGGTACCCCTGCCTTCACTTAGATAACGAATGACACCGTTGCCATCTCGTTAAGGATTTACTCCTTGACGCCTACGTGGCGGCCGAGTTGACTCACTCCCACCTCGGCCGCAACGTTGCGGCCTCGTCAGGGAGGCATCTCCACATGAACGCAATGATGCGCCGCGCAGTCATCGGTACCGCAGCGGTCTCGATGGCCCTTTCCATCGCCGCCTGTGGCAAGGCCGGCGACGACTCGAAGGACGCGAAGGACTCGGGCAGCAAGACCAAGATCGGTCTGCTGCTCCCCGAGAACAAGACCGCGCGCTACGAGACGCTCGACAAGCCGCTGTTCGTCGAAGCAGTCAAGAAGGACTGCCCCGACTGCGTGGTCGAGTACAAGAACGCGGCCGGAGACGTGGGCGCGCAGAAGCAGCAGTTCGACCAGCAGATAGCCGATGGCATCAAGGTCATCGCGATCTCCTCGGTCGACGCCGAGAAGTCCGCCTCGTGGGTCAAGACCGCGCACACCAAGGGTGTCAAGGTCGTTGCGTACGACCGCGCCATCGCCGGTGCCGACGCCTACGTCAGCCACGACAACGAGAAGATCGGCAAGCTCCAGGGCCAGGCCATCCTCGATGCCCTCGGCACCAAGGCGGCCACCTCCAACCTCGTGATGATCAACGGCGACGAGAAGGACCCGAACGCGGGCCTCTTCAAGAAGGGCGCCCACGAGTCCCTCGACGGCAAGATCAAGATCGCCTACGAGGCGTCCGGCGAGTGGGACCCGAAGATCGCGGGCGAGAAGATGGCCGCCGCCGTCTCCTCGGTCGGCAAGGACAAGATCAACGCGGTCTACTCCGCCAACGACGGCATGGCGGGCGGCATCATCACCGCCATCGCCAACGCCGGCATCAAGGGCATCCCGGTGGGCGGCCAGGACGCCGAACTCCCCGGTATCCAGCGGATCATCGCCGGTACGCAGACCTTCACGATCTACAAGTCCCCGAAGCAGCTCGCCCCGGCGGCCGCCCAGTTCGCGGTCAACCTGCTCCAGGGCAAGGACATCGGCGCCCAGGGCAAGACGGACGGCGTTCCGTCCACGCTGCTCGAGCCGACCGTGATCAAGAAGGACAACATCGCGTCCACCGTGATCAAGGACGGCATCTACAAGGTGTCGGACGTCTGCTCCGCGGACATCGCCGCCAAGTGCACCGCGCTGGGCATCAAGTAGTCACCTCGTGTGCCAGGGCCGACAGGCCCTGGCACACACGGGTTTGACCCGCGCCGTACACCGGCCCGGGACGCACTGCCCCGGCCGTGCCGTCCCGGCCCGGATGCGGCGCCCGGTCCTCCGTCCGCGGAGTCTGCCCGCCCCATGACTGTCCGGCCCCGGCCGGCCAACACCCCGCTGTCGGCCGGGTGCCGGACACTCTCCCCCCTCAAGAACTTCCAGAATGTCGACGTCGTGCCGACGGTGCGACGTCTCCGCCGCTCAGGCGGCACATCCCCGCCGGTCAGGCGGCGAAGGAGATGGTTCACGTGTCACAGACGCCCGTGCTGGCGTTGCGTGGAATCTTCAAGCGATTCGGAGCGGTGCAAGTCCTCTCCGGTGTCGATCTTGAAGTCCACGCCGGAGAAGTAGTCGCCCTCGTCGGCGACAACGGTGCCGGAAAGTCCACGCTGGTCAAGACGATCGCCGGCGTGCACCCCATCGATGAGGGCATCATCGAGTGGGAGGGCGAGAAGGTGGAGATCAACCGCCCGCACGACGCCCAGAACCTCGGCGTCGCCACCGTCTACCAGGACCTCGCGCTCTGCGACAACCTGGACGTCGTCGCCAACCTCTTCCTCGGCCGGGAGATTCGCAAGGCCGGAGTCCTCGACGAGGTCGCGATGGAGAAGCGGGCACAGGATCTGCTGTCCACGCTCTCCATCCGTATCCCCAGCGTCCGTATCCCGGTCGCCGCGCTCTCCGGTGGTCAGCGCCAGGTCGTGGCCATCGCCCGCGCCCTGGTCGGCAACCCCAAGGTCGTGATCCTCGACGAGCCGACCGCGGCCCTCGGTGTCGAGCAGACCGCGCAGGTCCTCGACCTGGTGGAGCGGCTGCGCGAGCAGAACCTGGGCGTCATCCTCATCAGCCACAACATGGCTGACGTCAAGGCTGTCGCCGACAAGGTCGCCGTGCTGCGACTCGGTCACAACAACGGCATCTTCCCCGTGGCGACGACCAGCCACGAAGAAATCATCGCCGCGATCACGGGCGCCACGGACAACGCCGTGACGCGCCGTTCGTCCCGCAGCGCGGAGGCATCCAAGTGAGCAAGCTCAGCAAGACTCCGGCCCAGGTCCCGGCCCAGGCCGAAGCCACCGAGGCTCCCGCAGCAGCGGCCGGAGCAGTCAAGGTCATCGACCCCCGCCTGCTCATCCGTGAGCAGGGCTTCAAGGGTTACTGGACCGAGTTCAAGCGCAAGGTGCGCTCGGGTGAGATCGGCTCGCTGCCCGTCGTGGTGGGCCTGATCATCATCGCGGTCGTCTTCCAGCTCGAGACCGGAAACTTCCTCACCTCGTACAACCTCGACCAGATCACGCTGTACGCGGCGGGCCCCGGCATCATGGCCGTCGGCATCGTCTTCGTCCTGCTGCTCGGCGAGATCGACCTCGCGGTCGGCTCCGTCGCGGGTCTCGCGGGTTCGATGTGGGCCGTGCTCGGCACCCACATGCCCGACTCCCTCGCCATCGTGCTCGGCATCCTGTCCGGCACGGTCCTCGGCGCCTTCCACGGCATCGTCTTCGCCAAGATCGGCGTGCCCGCGTTCGTCGTGACGCTCGCCGGCTTCCTGGGCTGGGCCGGTCTGCAGACCTGGGTGATGGGTGACAAGTCCACCATCACCACCCCGCTCGGCAGCTTCGTCGACGACCTCACCAAGTACTACTTCGCCGACGTGGCGGCCGCCTACGGCCTCGCCGTGTTCGTGATCGTCGCCTTCTATCTGACGCAGCTGCGCGACGCGCGCCGGCGCAAGGCCGCCGACCTGCCGCACCGCCCGCAGAGCGAAATCATCCTGCGCACCGTGCTGCTCGCGCTCGGCGCTCTCCTCGCCGCCTACGCGTTCAACCAGGAGCAGGGCCTCCCGCTCTCCCTGGTGATCTTCCTGGCGATCCTGGTCATCACCGACTTCGTCCTGCGCCGCACCACGTACGGCCGTCAGATCTTCGCGGTCGGCGGTGGCGTCGAGGCGGCCAGCAGGGCCGGCATCAACGTGTCCTGGATCCGTATCTCGGTGTTCATGATCTCCGGCACGTTCGGCGCGATCGGCGGTCTCTTCCTGGCCTCCGCCACCGGCGGCGCCGACCGTTCGCTCGGCGGCGGCAACCAGCTGATGATGTGCATCGCCGCGGCGGTCATCGGCGGTACGTCACTGTTCGGCGGACGCGGCAAGGTCTGGTCCGCGCTCCTCGGCATCCTGGTCATCCAGTCGATCGTCCAGGGGCTCAACCAGATGAACCTCTCCTCCAACGCGATCCAGTACATGATCACCGGTGGAGTACTCCTCATCGCCGTGATCATCGACTCGGTCTCCCGCAAGACCCAGAAGACCGCGGGCCGCGCCTGACCGCGGATCCGCAGGAGCGCCCGGCACCGCAACCGCGGTGCCGGGCGCTCCTGCGTGACGTTCCCGCGTGAGATAGAACGCACCGCCCGATGAACACTGCCGCGACCGGAACATTAGACTCGGGAAGATCCGGCAGAAGCTCGATCAGCTAGAACGCAAGGAGGCACGGGTGGCGCTGCTGACCCGCATCACGGGACCGCGCGATCTGGACCGGCTCACCCCGGAGCAGCTGGACCAGCTGGCCGGAGAGATCCGGACCTTCCTCGTCGACGCGGTGTCCAAGACCGGTGGCCATCTCGGCCCCAACCTGGGCGTCGTCGAACTGACGATCGCACTGCACCGCGTCTTCGACTCCCCCAAGGACCGTGTCCTCTTCGACACCGGTCACCAGAGCTATGTGCACAAGCTCCTCACCGGCCGTCAGGACTTCGTCAAGCTGCGCACCAAGGGCGGCCTCTCCGGCTACCCCTCGCGCGCCGAGTCCGACCACGACGTGATCGAGAACAGCCACGCCTCCACCGTCCTGGGCTGGGCCGACGGCCTCGCCAAGGCGAACGAGGTGCTGGCCAAGGACGACCACGTCGTCGCCGTCATCGGCGACGGCGCGCTCACCGGCGGTATGGCCTGGGAGGCGCTGAACAACATCGCCGCCGCCAAGGACCGCCCCCTGGTGATCGTCGTCAACGACAACGAGCGCAGTTACGCCCCCACCATCGGCGGCCTGGCCAACCACCTCGCCACCCTGCGCACCACCGACGGCTACGAGCGTTTCCTGGCCCGCGGCAAGGACCTCCTGGAGCGCACGCCGGTCGTCGGCAAGCCGCTGTACGAGACCCTGCACGGCGCCAAGAAGGGCCTCAAGGACTTCATCGCCCCGCAGGGCATGTTCGAGGACCTCGGCCTGAAGTACCTCGGACCGATCGACGGCCACGACATCACCGCCCTGGAGTCGGCCCTGGAGCGTGCCAAGCGCTTCGGCGGCCCGGTGATCGTCCACTGCCTCACCGAGAAGGGCCGCGGCTACCAGCCGGCCGAGCAGGACGAGGCCGACCGCTTCCACGGCATCGGCCCGATCCACCCCGACACCGGCCTGCCCATCAAGACCGCCGCCGCCAGCTGGACCTCGGTCTTCGGCGACGAGATGGTCAAGATCGGTCACGACCGCCCCGACGTCGTCGCCATCACCGCGGCGATGCTCCAGCCGGTCGGCCTCAAGAAGTTCGCGGAGGTGTTCCCGCACCGTATCTACGACGTCGGGATCGCCGAGCAGCATGCGGCGACCTCCGCGGCCGGGCTTGCCACCGGCGGTCTGCACCCGGTCTTCGCCGTGTACGCGACCTTCCTCAACCGCGCCTTCGACCAGGTCCTGATGGACGTGGCCCTGCACAAGTGCGGTGTCACCTTCGTCCTGGACCGGGCAGGTGTCACCGGCGACGACGGCGCCTCGCACAACGGCATGTGGGACATGTCGATGCTGCAGTGCGTGCCCACCCTGCGCATCGCCGCGCCGCGCGACGCCGAGCAGGTCCGCGCCCAGCTGCGCGAGGCCGTCGGGGTCCGCGACGCCCCGACCGTCGTGCGCTACTCCAAGGGCGTCGTCGGCCCGGCCGTCCCCGCCGTCGGCAGGATCGGCGGCATGGACGTCCTGCGCGAGGCCGGCACGGACACCCCCGACGTTCTCCTCGTCTCGGTCGGCGCCCTGGCGCCCATGTGCCTGGAGATCGCCGAACTGCTCAACAAGCAGGGCATCACCACCACCGTCGTCGACCCCCGCTGGGTCAAGCCCGTCGACGAGGCCCTGCCCCCGCTCGCCGAGCAGCACCGGGTCGTCGTCACCGTCGAGGACAACAGCCGGGCCGGCGGCGTCGGCTCCGCCGTCTCCCAGGCACTGCGGGACGCGAGCGTGGACGTACCCCTGCGCGACTTCGGCATCCCGTCGCGCTTCCTCGACCACGCCACCCGCAAGGAGGTCATGGCCGAGATCGGTCTGACCGCCCCGGACATCGCCCGCCAGGTCACCGGTCTGGTGGCGAAGCTGGACGGCCGCATGGAGGACGAACCGGCCGAGGTCGCGCGCGACTGACGCGTCCGGCAGGCACCCTCCGTCAGCCCCTGGGCCGTACGGACCATCCGTCAGGGTGGTCCGTACGGCCCATTGGTTTTCCCCCGCATGGACCCCATTGGGTGAATTGCCCCATCCGATCTCCGTGCGGGGAGGTGTGGTCTCGATCATTGCGGTGACTCGGCCATCGGAACCGGACCACCAGGGAGGCGCGGCAGTGTCCACACACACCGACCACAGCACCGGCAAACGGCAGCAGGGACTCCTGCGGACGAAATCCATCGAGCAGTCGATCCAGGACACGGAGGAACCGGAGCACAAGCTGAAGAAGTCGCTCTCGGCCCTCGACCTCACGGTCTTCGGTGTCGGGGTCGTCATCGGCTCGGGGATCTTCGTCGTCACCGGTACGGCGGCCAAGAACTACGCGGGCCCGGCCGTCACCCTCTCCTTCGTCGTCGCCGCCGTGGTCTGCGCGCTCGCGGCCCTCTGTTACGCCGAGTTCGCCTCGACCGTCCCGGTCGCCGGATCTGCGTACACCTTCTCCTACGCCTCCATGGGTGAGCTGCCCGCCTGGATCATCGGCTGGGACCTGGTCCTGGAGCTGGCGCTGGGCTGCGCGACGGTCGCCGTCGGCTGGTCAGGATACGTCCAGTCGCTCCTCGACAGCTGGGGCATCCCGCTGCCCGAGAAGCTCCAGGGGCCGCCCCCGGGCGGAGGGTTCGGCTTCAACATCGCCGCCTTCCTCCTCATCCTCGCCGTCACCGCGGTGATCGTCGTCGGCATGAAGCTCTCCGCGATGGTCACCTCGGTCGTCGTGACCATCAAGGTCATCGTCGTCCTGATCGTGATCGCGGTCGGCGCCTTCCTGATCAACGGTTCCAACTACCACCCGTTCATCCCGCCCTCGCAGGAGACCAAGGGCGGCGGCGGACTCAGCGCCACCCTCCTGGAGGCGATCTTCGGATTCACGCCCACCAGCTTCGGCTTCATGGGCATCTTCACCGCCGCGGCCGTCGTCTTCTTCGCGTTCATCGGCTTCGACGTCGTCGCCACCGCTGCCGAGGAGACCCGTAACCCGCAGAAGGACATCCCGCGCGGCATCCTCGGCTCGCTGGTCATCTGCACGGTGCTGTACGTCGCCGTCGCGTTCGTCGTGACCGGCATGCAGAAGTACACGAAGCTCGACTCCGAAGCCCCGCTCTCCGAGGCCTTCAAGTCCGTCGGGCACCCCTTCTGGGCCGGGCTCATCAACTTCGGCGCGATCATCGGCCTGGTCACCGTCTGCATGATCCTGTTGATGGGCCAGAGCCGGGTCTTCTTCGCGATGAGCCGCGACGGACTGCTGCCGCCGCTCTTCAGCCACGTCCACCCCAAGTTCCGTACGCCCTACCGCTCGACGCTCATCCTGGGCTTCATCTCCGCGCTGGTAGCCGGTTTCGTCACGCTCGACGAGCTCTCCAAGCTGGTCAACATCGGCACGCTCTTCGCCTTTGTCGTCGTGGCCCTCGGCGTGATCATCCTGCGCCGCACCCGCCCCGACCTGCCGCGCAACTTCAAGGCGCCCTGGGTGCCTGTCCTGCCCGTGCTCTCCGTCGCCTGCTCGGTCTGGCTGATGCTCAATCTGTCGGTGGAGACCTGGCTGCGGTTCGGGATCTGGATGGCGATCGGGATCGTCATCTACTTCGTGTACGGACGCAAGCACAGCCACCTCAACCGCAACTCCCGGTAATCACACCGGATTTCGTCCCCGGCCCCGTATGTCCGCATAAGCTGCGGTGTGCGGGGCCGATAGTTTGGCGACCATGCTTGTCGAGCCGCCGCCGTCGCTACGGTACGTATCCGCCCCCCGGCTGCCACGACGGGCACAGGCCGCCCCCTTCTGGCGCCGTGTCCTCCCCCTCCTCGCCGTGCTGGCCGCCGTCACCCGCATCCCCTCCTTCCGGCTCCCGCTCTGGAACCCGGACGAGGGGTATCTCGCCGTCCAGGCGCGGATACTGGCGGGCGGCGGCACCCTGTACGGCACCGTCGTCGACCGCAAGCCACCCCTCCTGCCCTGGCTGTACGAAGCCGCCTTCGCGCTCTGCGGCGACGACTCGCTGCGCCCGCTCAAGGTCCTCGCCGTCCTCGCCCAGCTGACCACCGCGGTCCTCCTGTCCGCCATCGCCCGCCGCCGCTGGGGCGACCGGGCGGGGCGCACCGCCGGGGTCCTCTATCTCCTGGCCTCCATCGGCCTCAACCCGGAGGACGCCCAGGCAGCCACCTTCGAGGTCTTCATGCTGCCCTTCACCGCGGCCGCGCTCTGGTGCGCGGACCGCAGGCGCTGGGCCGGCGCGGGAGCCGCGGTGGCGGCCGCCCTCCTCACCAAGCAGACCGGCGGCGCGGTGCTGCTCCCGGTGCTGTGGCTGCTCTGGCACACCGCACCGACCCGGAACGCCTTGCTGCGTACGGCAGTCGGGCTCACCGTGCCCGTGGCTGCGGCCGCCCTGCTCACCACGCCGACGGGCTTCTTCTTCTGGACGGTGACCGGATCGGGTGCGTACGCCTCCTTCACCGGATCCGAACTCCATGTGCTGGTCCGCGCCTTGACCAACACCGTGATCCTCACCGTCGCCTGCGCCGGTCTGATCCCCCCGGTCCTGCGTGTCCTGCGCATCGCTCGCACCGGGGCCGCCGACCTCTGGCTATGGCTCGCCTCATCGGCCGCCGCGGTCGTCGTCGGATTCCACTTCTTCGGGCACTACTACCTTCAACTGATCCCGCCCCTGGTCCTGTTGGCGACGGCGGCGCTGCAGATCCTGCCGCACGACTGGCTGCCCGCCACCGTGCTCACCTCGGCCTGCGCCTGCGCGCTCTTCCTCGCCTGGGGACTGCTCGCGCCGCGCCCCGAACTCGCACACGCCCAGCGCCTGGCCGAAGCGGTGCGGTCGCGGACCGCGCCCGACGACCGCGTCCTGGTCTGGGGGATACACCCCGAGACGTATCTCTTCGCCGACCGCACCCCGGCCAGCCGTTTCCTCACCGCCGGACTGCTCACCAACTACAGCGGCGGCCGCGACGGACCGCAGGTCGGCGAGAAGTACGCCGTCGAGGGGGCCTGGTCCCTCTTCCGCGAGGAGATGGCCGAGCGCCCGCCGGACCTGATCGTCGACGACTCGCGCGGCAAGCCCTTCGCCCCCGACCGGATCCCCACCCTGCGCCGGCTGCTGGCCGGCCACTACACCGAGCGGTCCACGGTCGACGGGGCGGTCCTCTACGTACGCTCCCCGGGCGGCTGACGCACGGTACGCGGCCCGGCGCACCGCGCCCCGTACGCCTCCACCCGGCGCCGCAGCTCCCGGTCGGCGGTGACCACGGTGCACTCCAGCCCGGCGGCCCCGGCCTCGGCGGCGAGTTCCGCGATCCGGTCGTCCCCGCTGCCGGGGGCCGACTCCACCCGCACCCCTTCGACGGACCCGACGCCCCGGGCGGCGCCCTCGACGACGAGCACGACCTCCACGGCGTCCCCGCCCGAGTCCGTGTACCCGACCAGGCTGTCCCGCAGCCGTACGGCGGCCCCCCGCCGGTCCCGCCACCACCCGTCGGGTACGGAACCCACCACATTTGCCGCGTCCACGATCAACAGGGACACCCCGCACACCGCCCCTCACCAGCGCGAATGTTAGTCTTGACCGCAAGTATGACCAGTTGAGGGAAGGCTGGCAGCCAGCCATGTCGCCGCGTACCGCCCAAGCTCCCAGCACCAGCCGCTGGCTTTTCCGCGGCAAGGACCGCAGGCTGACCGCCTACGCCCTGACCGAGGGCGGCGTCCTGCGCTGGACGGAGACCAGGCCCGGCGGACCCGACTGGTCAGGACCCGATTTCATCGTGGCCGCCGGTCTCACCCACCTGTCCCTCGCGCAGGGCCCCGACGGATACGTCCATCTGCTCGCCCGCCGCAGACGGTCCCAGGGCGACGACGTGATGCACGCCGTCCAGTACCAGAGCGGGCGCGCGATCGGCCCCTGGCAGTCGCTGGGCAATCCCCACACCAAGGACATGAACAAGGCCCGTGCCGTGGGTGTCCCCGCGGCCGAGGTCAACGCCGACGGCCATGTCCACATCTTCCTCAACAACGGCAACGGCGCGGTCAACATGCGGCGCCAGACCAAGTCCGTGAAGTGGGAGGGGTGGAAGGACCTCAAGGGCGCGCACTTCCGCGAGGGCATGGCCGCGGTCGTCGCGGTCGGCGGCCTGATCGAGATGGTGGCCCCCGTGGACAAGGAACTGCTCCGCCGCGAACAGGCCGCCCCCGGCGGCGAGTTCACCGAGGCGGAAGCGGTCGACGGCACACCGTTCCCGGGATCGGTGGCCGGCCTGCAGACCGCCGACGACCGTGCCACGTACTACTGGAGCGACCGCGAGACCCCCGGCATCGTCGCCCACCGCCACGGCTCCGACCCCGTATCCCTGGGCGGCGAACCGGACGAAGGCCCCCCGGCGCTCCTGCGCACCCCGATCGAGGGCCACGACTGCACGGTCCTGGCCTACCGGGGGAGGGACGGCCGTCCCGCCATCGCGGCCTGTCCCACCGAGGCCGAGGCGGACGGCCTGTGGTGGACGCCGACCGGCGAAGCCTCCATCGGCGCCCCGACCCTCGCGCTGGACGCGGAGGGCCGGGTGGTCATGGCGGTCATCGCCACGGACGGCACCTTGCGCGTAGCCCGCCAGAAGGCCGAGCCGGGGCTGGCCCTGGCGGCCTGGGCCGGGGTGTAGCGAGCGGATCAGCCCCCGGTCGCGGGTGACTTCTTCGCCGACTCCGGAATCGTCGAGTCGGTGCGGATCGCCTTCCAGAGGGTCTTCGCCTGCGGTTCGGCGGCAATCACCCGGTTCCGGTCGATCTTGTCGTACGCCACCGGAAGCATGATCGTCTCCATGGTGGCGGGATCGACCCCGTTCAGGCTCCGCGCGAAGTCGGCCAGCGAGGTGAGCGAGGCGAGCTCGGAGTCGGTGGTCAGCGACTTGGTGAGCGAGTTGGCGATCTTGTACGACTTGGTCGGACTGCCCAGCAGATCCTGCGACTTGACCTCACTGAGCAGGGCCAGCATGAACTGCTGCTGCAGCCCGATGCGCCCGAGGTCACTGCCGTCGCCGATGCCGTGCCGGGTACGGACGAACGCGAGCGAATCGGTGCCGTTCAGCTTGTGCGTACCCGCCACGAGGTCGAGCCCGGAGGACGTGTCGTGGATCGCCTGGTCCGTGGTCACACTGACCCCGCCGATCGCGTCGACGAGCCCCTTGAACCCGGCGAAGTTGATCTCCATGTAGTGGTCGATGCGGACCCCGGACATCTTCTCCACGGTCTTGACCACACAGGCCGGACCGGCGATCGAGTACACCGAGTTGAACATGACGCGGTGCGCGGAGGAGAGCGTCGAGCCGTCCTTCTTGGTGCACTCGGGCCGGGTCACCAGGGTGTCGCGCGGAATGCTGACGGCGACGGCCTTCTTACGGCCCTCCGGTATGTGCACCACCATCGCGGTGTCGGAGCGGGCGCCGCTGACGTCGCCGCCCACGAGCCCCTTGTTGTCACCGGCACGCGAGTCCGAGCCCAGGACCAGCACGTTCTGTCCGCTGGTGGGGAGCTTCTCCGGGCGGTCGGTGCCGAGCGCCTTGTTGATGTCGACGCCCTTGATGTTGCCGTTGAGCTGGCTGTAGAACCACCAGGCGGTGCCGCCGCCGGCCAGCACCAGGACGAGGAGAACACTCAGAGTGATCTTGAGTCCGCGGCGGCGCCGGGGCTTGCGGCGGCCATGGGATCTGGCGTCGTCCGAGGCGCCGACGGTCACGTTGTTCTGTGTCATGCGGAGATTCGAGTCCTTTACTGGATCGACCCGTCGTGGGCCGATGGGACTCGGGTGGGGGACGGGTCCGCTCGGTCAGGCTTGAAGAAATGCACTATAAGCATGTTTTCAAGTTCTTGGGAGCGCCGGATATCTTCGTCTCGGATTGTGTCAATCCGTCAGGCACTCCTGTGACCTCGACCACCCCCAGGTAGTCGCACTCCGCTGTCGCTCCGTCGCTATATGAAGTGGAATCTCTTCGTGAACAATGCACATCCCGCAATCGTCAAGGCGGTCATACCCGCAGCGGGACTGGGGACGCGGTTTCTGCCGGCCACCAAGGCGACGCCCAAGGAGATGCTTCCGGTGGTGGACAAGCCCGCCATCCAGTACGTCGTCGAGGAGGCCGTGGCCGCCGGTCTCACGGACGTACTGATGATCACGGGCCGCAACAAGCGTGCCCTGGAAGATCACTTCGACCGCAACTACGAGCTGGAGGACGCCCTGCGGCGCAAGGGTGACTACGACCGGCTCTCACGGGTGGAAGAGTCGACGGGACTCGCATCGCTGCACTATGTGCGCCAAGGCGATCCGCGGGGACTGGGGCACGCGGTGCTCTGCGCGGAACCGCACGTCGGTGACCAGCCGTTTGTCGTGCTGCTGGGCGACGATCTGATCGACCCGCGTGATCCGCTCCTGGACAAGATGGCTGAAGTACGGCGCGAGTTCGGCGGCAGCGTGGTCGCGCTCATGGAGGTCGAGCCCGAGCAGGTGCACCTTTACGGATGCGCCGCAGTGGAGCCGACGCCCCTCGACGGCGTGGTGCGGATCACGAACCTGGTGGAGAAGCCTGCCGCGGGTGAGGCGCCGAGCAACCATGTGGTGATCGGCCGGTACATTCTCGACCCGGCGGTTTTCGAGGTACTGCGGACGACCGAGGCCGACCGCGGTGGCGAGATCCAGCTCACGGACGCCCTGCGCAGTCTCGCCGGGCCCGGATCGCCCGGCGGCCCGGTCCACGGCGTCGTTTTCAAGGGCCGGAGGTACGACACCGGAGACCGTGGCGACTACCTGCGCACCATCGTTCGCCTCGCGTGCGAACGCGAGGATCTGGGGCCCGATTTCAGAACCTGGCTGCGGCAGTTCGTGGCGGAGGGCCTCTGACCCACCTGGGCCGAGTGGGTAACCTGCCTCCTCCGAACATTTGGCCCGGGCGTCAGGTGTCCGAAGTGCTGCCGTAGGTTGTCCGTCGGCTCGTCGGGTCGGTCCACGAAGAACACGAGGCGGGGAGGTGGCTGGGTTCATGGCGCGACGCGGTCGTTCGGAGGCGGCTCGAGAGTTCATTTCGAGGCCCCCCGCTGTCATGGGTTCTGAGATCGTCGCCGCGACCGATGGCGGGCATGCGGCCTCGAATTGGCTGCGCCTTGGGCGTGACGGCCGGCTGACCGCATACGCGAGCTGCGCCGACGGTCTGGTGCGCTGGACCGAGTCGTCGCCCGGCTCGGACCACTGGCAGGGGCCCGAGCTGCTCCCCGTCGAGGACTGGCACGGGCGGTTCACGCTGAGCCAGGACTCTGATGGATTCATCTCTTTTGCCGGCATGCGGCACCGCGAGGGGATGCCTGGCGGCCTTGAGTTCATCGTCGCCACGCAGTATCAGACGGCACGGCCGCTCAGCGCCTGGCGCCCGGTCGGAAATCCGTTTCGTACGAACGAGCCGACACTGTCCGGCCTGGGAGACCCTGTCGTCCTGACCGACGGCGCGGGCCTGCTCCATGTCGTGGGCGCACGCTTCGGGCAAGGTGTGCGCGGTCGGACCCGGAGCACGGACGGCGCTTGGGGCAAGTGGACCGACCTCGACGGGAAGTGGGTGCGCGGATCGGTCGTGCCTCTGGTGACCTCCGAGGGATATGGCGAATACCTCACGCCCTTCCGGGGCGGGGCCGTGTATGTGCGCCAGGAGCGGCCCGGTGCCGCCTTCAAGTGGCGGGGGCGGGTGCACGCTGATGCGGTCGAGGGGACGTACAGCTCGTACGAGACGAGTCCGGGTATCGGCACCTACTTCTGGCGCCATCCGGCGGACGGCAGTGTCGTCGCCTACCGTCCGCGCAGCGCGGCGGGACAGGCGAGTGCCCTCATGCCGCTGGGCGGGGCGGGCGGTGTCGGCCCGGTGGGCATCGTGCGGACCCCCGTCAACGGCTATGACTGCACGGTGATGCTGCAGCTCGGTGCCGAGGGATACCCCGAGATCGGGGCCTATCCGACGGAAGGCGAGCAGTACGGCGCCTGGTGGGCTCCCGTCGGGGACCGGTGCGTCGGCCTGCCGGCCATGGGCATCGACGGTCTCGGTGCGGTCACAATTGCGATTGTCGACATGGATGGCGGGCTGAGAGTCGCTCGCCGGGACCTCTCGGAAGTGGGCCTCGCCTTCGGCGCGTGGCGCCGGGTGGGATGACCCCTCTCGGTGACCGTTCCGCCCCTTGGCCGGGCGCGGTTCCCCTCCCCTGACCCGTCTCCCTCCCCCCTGCGCGTGGGGAGGACTTGGCATGCCCGTCAGGTGCCGTTTGCCTCCCTTTTCACCGAGCTATATGTCCCATTTAGCTAGAGGTTTACAGAAGGTTGCCTGGTGTTGACCAACCGGCGTACCTTGTGCAGAATCTGTGAAGTCCGTATAAGTGTGCGGGCAGCCGAGGGCCGGGGGGCCTGCGGATCGCGGGGGAGCGGCGAGCGATAACGGCCAGGGGTGGGCCCAGGGCATGAGCGGCGAGCCGACGCGCATCGGAGGAAGCGGAAACTATCGAGGAGTTCACCGAGTGGCCGGCCAGCCCCGCCTGAGTGTTGTCGTGCCCTTCCAGGACGTCGAGATCTATCTCGTGGAGTGCCTGGAGTCCATAGCCCGGCAGACGTTCCAGGATCTCGAAGTCATCATGGTCGACGACGGTTCGACCGACTCCTCGACCGAGATAGCCGCGGAATTCACTCGCCGCGACCCGCGGTTCCGGCTCCTGCGGCAGGAGTCGATGGGGCCGGGGCACGCCAGGAACGTCGGCATTCGCGCCGCTCACCCTGACGCCGAATTCCTCGCGTTCGTCGACGGGGACGACGTCATCCCCGAGTACGCCTACGAGTTGCTCGTCCAGACGCTCGAGGGCTCCGGTTCCGACTTCGTGTCCGGCAATGTGCAGATGATGAACTCCACCAAGAAGTGGCAGTCCCCTCTGCACAAGACGCCGATGGAGAAGAACAGACGGGGAACGCACATCACGAGGCTTCCCGCCCTGATCTACGACCGCACGGTGTGGAACAAGCTGTTCCGGCGGTCCTTCTGGGACTACCACTACATCGCGTTCCCCGAGGGAGTCATGTATGAGGACTCCTGGGTCAACATGTTCGCCCACTTCCGGGCCACCAAGGTCGACACCCTCACCGATATCGTCTACTTCTGGCGTCGGCGCGAGGGTGGTGCCGCTCCGTCGATCACCCAGCGGCACACCGAGTTCAGCAACCTCGAGGACCGGGTCGCCGCGGTGCAGTCGGTCAGCCGCTTCCTTGCGGGACACCGCTCCAAGTCCTATGTCGACCACAAGCGGAAGTATGACCTCGCCTGTCTGAAATCGGACCTGATGCTGCACCTGAAGGTGCTGCCGGACGCCGACGAGGATTACCGGGACGCCTTCATGCGGTGGGCGAACGAGTTCCTGGACGAGGCGGACGACGACATCGTCGACGAACTGCCCGCTGAAGCCCGCGTCAAGTGGCTGCTCGTGCGCGAAGGCAGGCTGGACGAGCTGCTCGATGTCCTCGAATTCGAGCGCAAGGGCGGACCGCTGCCCGTCCGGCGGCGGCTGCACCGCTACCTCAACTACCCCTATCTCGGTGACCGGTCGGTGGGCCTCGACAAGAGCGCCTACCGGCTCGACAAGGAACTCTCACTCCACAGCTCGCTGACGAACGCGTACTGGAACTCCGAGTGGCTGACCATCGAGGGTTCCGCGTATGTCCGCTTCATCAACGTGCACAAGCGGCACATGTCGATGAAGGCCATCGCGGTGCGCAACAAGAAGTTGGGCAGGACGGTCGTAGCCAAGGCGAAGACCACTTATTACCCGCAGGCGACGGAGAGCTCTCAGCAGAATCGTTACTGTTATGACTGGTCCGGTATTCAGGTGCGCTTCGACACCACCCGGCTCAAGCGGAAGGGTGAGTGGGTCGAGGGCACCTGGGACGTTGCGGCCGGTGTCCTCAGCCGCGGTCTCTTCCGCTACAAGGGCGTGGGGCGAGGCAGCTCGGACAGTGCGGCCAATCCGCCCTATCGGTACGTCGACAAGAACACCCGAGTGGTTCCGCTCTTTCTCCAGGGGAAGCTCAAGCTCCGTGTGGAGAAAGTCCGCTGCCGTATCACCCGGCACCGCATCATCGGAGACCACCTGGAACTCGGCGGGGTCTACCTCGGGCCCCAGGTGCCCGAGTGGGGCAAGTTCCGCATCACCAGCATGGGTGGCGCCGGGCGGCATGACTCCTGGGTCCACTTCAAGCCCGGCGGCGAGGGCTGGTGCAGTTTCAGCACCCGCGTACCCCTGAGCGCGCTCGTCCCCAGTCAGCGCGGGGGCGCCGACAGCGGGGTCCCGCAGTCGTGGAGCATGGGAAGCAACGGGTGGAAGACCACCTTCCATGTCGAGGGCCGTGCGGCGGCGATCTACCCGGTCATGGCGGAGGAGGCCACCGACGGCCATTACCGGGTACCGGAGGCTCTGCAGAGCGACACCGGTGATCGCGAGGTCTTCGTACACCGCAACGGCTCCGGATACGTGGTGCTGTTCGAGCGAGCCACCCTGCCGCTGGCGCATTCGGCCACCTGGCTGGAGGACGGCTCGCTGGAGATCGTTGCCAAGTACGCGGCGGAGGGCGTACTCAGCGAGGTCGAGTACGACGCCGCGCACATCGTCGTGCGCTCCAGGGCCCATGGTGCCGAGCGTGTCGTCCCGATCCGCTGGTACGGCGACGAATTCCGCTTCGCCGTCACCCCGGCGGCCATGAGGAATCTGGCCGGGGACATCCCGCTGGCCGCCGGCCGCTGGGACTTCTTCCTCCGCAGGCAGGATCCGTCGGCCTGCGCAGGGGAGGACCGTTCCGAAGACCTCATGATCAAGATCGAGCAGAGTCTGATCTCGTCGTTCCCGGCCGAAGTGAGTATCAACGAACGGCGCTACGAACTGCAGGCCGAGGCCTACGACCGGCTCTCGCTCCTGGTCCACTCGGCCATGCCGGACGAGGCCCGCGGGCCGTACCGGCAGAAGCTGATGCGGACCAAGGTCTACCCGGAGGCCCGGAACAGGCCGATCAAGCAGACCGTCCTTTTCGACGCCTTCAAGGGAACCCAGTACTCGGACAGCCCGCGCGCGCTGCACGAGGAAATGGTGAGTCGGGGCGTGCCGGTCGAGCATCTCTGGGTGGTGCGTGACGACCAGGTCGAGGTCCCGCCCACCGCCCGTCCGGTCCGTATGTGGTCGCCCGAGTGGTACGAGGCGCTCGGGACCGCGCACTACGTCGTCGTCAACAATCACCTGCCGGACTGGTTCCAGAAGCGTGAGGGCCAGATCGTCGTACAGACCTGGCACGGCACTCCGCTCAAGCGCATCGGGCACGACATCGAGGCAGTGCATTTCGCGGACAAACGGTACTTGGAGCGCGTCGAGAAGGAGGTGCAGAACTGGGACATGTTGGTGTCCCCCAACAGCTTCTCCACCCCTATCCTCAAGCGGGCCTTCCAGTTCCCCGGCGAAATGGTTGAAAGCGGTTATCCCCGCAACGACATCCTGCGCCGCCCCGGCATGGAGAGCCGGGCGGCGGAGATCCGTCGGCGGATCGGCCTGCCGCCGGGCAAACGCATCATCATGTACGCCCCCACCTGGCGTGACGACCAGTTCTACGCACCGGGCAAGTACAAGCTCGACTTCAGGATCGACCTCGAGGACGCCCGGGCGCGGCTGGGCGCCGACCACGTGCTGATGGTGCGGCGCCACCCGAACGTGGTGGATGCCGTGCCGGGGGCGGGCGACGGCTTTGTCTTCGATGTCTCCGACTACCCGGACATGGCCGATCTGTCACTGATCACCGACGTGATGATCACTGACTATTCGTCCCTGATGTTCGACTTCGTCAACACAGGGCGCCCGATCCTGTTCTTCACCTACGACCTGGACCACTACCGGGACACTCTGCGAGGCTTCTACTTCGATTTCGAGCAGAGCGCTCCGGGGCCGCTGCTCTTCGAGTCCGCCGCGCTGGTCTCCGCGATCCGCGACGTCGACCGTATCCAGGATGGATACGCCGATCGGTACCGGTGGTTCCAGGGAGAGTTCTGCGACCTCGACGACGGGTACGCCGCCGCGAGGCTGACCGATCGCATCCTGGTGGCCGGTGGCGACCTCGGCCCTGGACGGGCGCCGGAGCCGACCGCCGGCGGCATGAACGGTGTCGCCAGCCAGACGATCTCGCAGCCAGATCGGCTTCTCGTTCAGATTCCGCAGCAACCGGTGAGAATGGATTCAGCGCGTGCCTAAAGGAAAGACAGGCGAGCGTCCCACGCTCAACGGCATTGAAACTTCCGGAAATTATCCGGTGGAATACAAATTCGCTCACGCCAAGAACGGAAACCGCCATTTGGTGGTGGTGTTCGCCAATTTTAGCGCACCTGACGAATATGGCTGGTCGAACGGCGTCTTCGACACTCTTCGTTCGAATGTTCTCTGGATTCGCGATCTGTTCGACACGAAGAACAGTTATTATTTGTGCAAGGGAATGGATTTCTCGCTGGAGAACTCTGTTATCGCACTGATATCGAACGTGATGGGCTCCCTTGGCTTGACCCCGAACGACGTGACGATGTGGGGTGGTTCGAAGGGCGGCAGTGCCGCACTGCACTTCGGGCTCAAGTATGGATTCCGCAATATTGTTTCCGTCGTCCCCCAGTTCAGGATCGGCACCTATGTGTTGTCGATTCCCTCCGTTGCGGAGTTCATGATGGGTGAGGTCACGGACGGCAACGTCGGTATCCTCGACTCGATTCTTCCCGACCTGGTGCGCCAGGGAGCAAATCGCGGTGCCAATATTTACATGCTCTCGTCGCCGCAGGACGAGCAGTATGCGGATCAGATAGGTCCCTTCCTCCCGTTGTTCGACGGGTACGCGAACTTCAATTTCATCTTCAGTGAATCACCCCTCATCACCGGCCACACCGACGTGACCAGGCGGAATGTCCCGCTGCTCATGGGCATCCTGAACTTCCTCATCGATGGCCTTGCCCCGAGGTTGGGATTCGTCCGCAACGGCTATGAGCAGCCCGACGTCGACAAGACTGGTATCAACAACTACCTCGCGGCCACGTCCAAGGTGCAGTTGTCGTTCCCCGCCCCGGTGGTGTCGGTACCGACCGCCGGCCAGCAAGTGCCCGGCGGTGCCGTCACGTTCATGGGCTCCGCACCCGGCGCCGAGCGGGTCAGCCTGTGGGAGAACGGCAAGTTCATCGCCTCGCCGGACGTCGCCGCCGACGGAAGCTGGACTTGGTCACCGGCTCGTCCCTGGGGCATGGGTCAGCATGTGGTGAGGCTCTTCGCGGTGAACGCGGCCGGCCAGCATTCCGGCCGTACTGAGGTCGCCTTCGACGTGGTGGAAGGAACGCTTCAGCCGACGTTCACGATGCCGTCGCAGGGCCAGCACGTACAGGGACCTGTCGTGGGTTTCATGGGCTTCGCCCCAGGCTCCGTACATGTGGAGTTCTGGGAGCGCGGTGTGAGCCTGGGAGTGAGCGGCGTGGCGGTCGACGGCAGTTGGGGATGGGATTCGGGCTGGGCCTGGAACGAGGGGGAGCATGTTGTCGAGGCTGTCGCAGTGGATGCGACAGGCAACAAGACGTCCCCGGCCGCCGTCGCGTTCACCGTGGTGAACGCCTATGCCGAACCTGCTCCGCAGGGGTACTTCAGTCCGAGATTTTGATTTGCATGATCAGCGCGCGGTGGTCCGAGGCCCCTGTGTTGCGCACGGTGCATCCAGTGCGCGGCAGTGCGGTGAATAGGTAGTCCAGTTTGTGGCCGGTCTTGTGTGTGGTCCTGCCGCTGCGGGAGTTCTTGTCCTTCTGGTCGCACTCACGGTAACGACTGTAGGTTTCCTGCGGCCAGATCCAGCTCCCAGGGTCGCCGGGGTCCGGCGGGGTGCTGTTGAAGTCTCCGCCGAAAACGGTCCGGTCGCCCGCCGCTGCTTTCACGAGGATCTTCAACTCGTCGGCTCGGTACTCCCGGTGCGGGTGTGCCAGATCACTGCCGGGCAGGGTGAGGTGGGCATTGCACACCCGAAGGTTCTGCGCGGCGACTGAGGCACAGATGATGCCTCGTTGCATTCCGACCGTCGGTTCTGGCGAGGACACCTCAGAGACCCGGGACAATGCGGTGGAGGCCAGGATCCCGAAGCCCGCCGTGCCTCGATTGCCGACGGTGCACGCCATCGTGGAGCGCTTGCCGTTCTTGTCGGCGTTCACGTAAGGGCGCAAGACACTGCTCCAGCCATGCCCCAGCCCTTTTCGAGCCCGCTCGAGGTCCGAGGAGCAGGTCTCCTGGACGAGGATCACCTGCGCGCCATCGACGGTGGCGAGCCGTTTCAGCTCCATCACTTTCTGCAGATTGCTGCCGGTGTTCGGGCACCCCCACGGCTTGATGTCGCACATGTTCCAGGTGGCTATGCGCAGTTGTCGCCCCGTGATCTTCTGCGTGGGATGGTGGATGGAGAGCAGTGCGACCGCGACAACGACAACGCACATCAGCGGAATGGCCGTGCGTCGAGTCCAGTTACGCGGGCGCAGCATGTTGAGGCCGGTATGTCGGCGCATCAACCCTCCTTGAACAGGCGTACGGGCCGTATGAGAGTCGAACTCATACGGCCCGTACAACGTAAGTAGGTCGATGTTACGCCGGAACGCTCGCCAGGCCCTGCGCCAGGAACGGCTTCCCGTTCACCCGCTGCGAGACGCCCTCGCGGTCCAGGTACGGGGTGATCCCGCCGAGGTGGAAGGGCCAGCCCGCGCCCGTGATCAGGCAGAGGTCGATGTCCTGGGCCTCGGCCACGACACCCTCGGCCAGCATCAGGCCGATCTCCTGCGCCACCGCGTCCAGGACGCGGTCACGAGTCTGCTCCTCGGTCAGTACGGTGTCGCCCTGCTTGAGCAGCGCCGCGACCTCCGGGTCCAGCTCCGGCTTGCCGCTGTCATAGACGTAGAAGCCGCGCTTGCCCGCCTTGACCACGGCGGCCAGGTTCTCCGAGACCGTGAAGCGGTCGGGGAAGGCGCGGTTCAGGGTCTCCGAGACGTGCAGACCGATCGCCGGACCGACCAGCTCCAGAAGCACCAGCGGCGACATCGGCAGGCCCAGCGGCTCGACCGCCTTCTCGGCGACCTCCACCGGGGTGCCCTCGTCGATGACGTTCTGGATCTCGCCCATGAAGCGGGTCAGGATGCGGTTGACGACGAACGCCGGAGCGTCCTTCACCAGGACCGCCGTCTTCTTCAGCTTCCGCGCGACAGCGAACGCCGTGGCGAGCGCGGCGTCGTCGGTCTGCTCGCCGCGGACGATCTCCAGGAGCGGGAGGATCGCGACCGGGTTGAAGAAGTGGAAGCCGACGACCCGCTCGGGGTTCTTCAGCTTCGACGCCATCTCGGTGATCGAGAGGGACGAGGTGTTGGTGGCGAGGATCGCGTGCGCCGGGGCGACCGCCTCGACCTCCGCGAACACCTGCTGCTTGACGCCGATCTCCTCGAAGACGGCCTCGATGATGAAGTCGGCGTCGGAGAAGCCCTCGGCCTTGTCCAGCACACCGGTGACCAGGGCCTTCAGGCGGTTGGCCTTGTCCTGGTTGATGCGGTGCTTGCCGAGGAGCTTGTCGATCTCGGCGTGGACGTAGCCCACACCCTTGTCGACCCGCGCCTGGTCGATGTCCGTGAGGACGACCGGGACCTCAAGGCGGCGCAGGAAGAGCAGCGCGAGCTGCGAGGCCATCAGGCCCGCGCCCACGACGCCCACCTTCGTCACCGGACGCGCCAGGTTCTTGTCCGGCGCACCCGCCGGGCGCTTGGCGCGCTTCTGTACGAGGTTGAACGCGTAGATACCGCTGCGGAGTTCCCCGCCCATGATCAGGTCCGCGAGGGCCTGGTCCTCGGCGTCGAAGCCCGCCTGCAGGTCACCGCTCTTGGCGGCAGCGATGATGTCGAGCGCGCGGTACGCGGCCGGGGCGGCGCCGTGCACCTTGGAGTCGGCGATGACACGGCCCTTGGCGACGGCCTGGTCCCAGGCCTCGCCGCGGTCGACCTCGGGGCGCTCGACCTTCACGTCGCCCTTGAGGACGTTCGCCGTCCAGATCAGCGACTGCTCCAGGAAGTCCGCGCCCTCGAAGAGCGCGTCGGCGATCCCGAGCTCGAAGACCTGCTTGCCCTTGAGCTGACGGTTCTGGCTGAGCGAGTTCTCGATGATGACCGAGACCGCGCGCTCCGCGCCGATCAGGTTCGGCAGCAGGGCGCAGCCGCCCCAGCCGGGGACCAGGCCGAGGAAGACCTCGGGCAGCGAGAAGGCCGGCAGCGCCTTGGAGACCGTGCGGTACGAGCAGTGCAGACCGACCTCGACACCGCCGCCCATCGCGGCACCGTTGTAGTACGCGAAGGTCGGCACGGCCAGGCCCGAGAGCCGCTTGAAGACCTCATGGCCGCCCTTGCCGATGGCCAGCGCGTCGTCGTGGTTCTTGAGGAGCTCGACGCCCTTGAGGTCGGCGCCGACGGCGAAGATGAACGGCTTGCCGGTGATACCGACACCGACGATCGTGCCCTCGGCCGCCTCCTTCTCCACCTGGTCGATGGCGAGGTCCAGGTTCGCGAGCGAACCGGGGCCGAAGGTGGTCGGCTTGGTGTGGTCGAAGCCGTTGTCCAGCGTGATGAGCGCGAACTTGCCCGCGCCCGCGGCGGAGCCGCTATTGGGCACTGCCGGCAGATCGAGGTGGCGTACGTGCGCCGACGTGACGACCTCACCGGGGAACAGCTCGGCCGCGCCCTTCAGAAGCTCAGCGGTGGTGGTGCTCACTTGTCGCCTCCGGCGTCCTTGTGGTGCGGGTTCTCCCAGATGACCGTGGCGCCCATGCCGAAGCCGACACACATCGTGGTCAGGCCGTAGCGGACCTCGGGCTGCTCCTCGAACTGCCGCGCCAGCTGCGTCATCAGACGCACACCGGAGGAGGCGAGGGGGTGGCCGTAGGCGATGGCGCCGCCGTACTGGTTGACGCGCGCGTCGTCGTCCGCGATGCCGTAGTGCTCCAGGAACGCGAGCACCTGGACCGCGAAGGCCTCGTTGATCTCGAAGAGGTTGATGTCCTCGATCGACAGGCCGGCCTTGGCCAGCGCCTTCTCGGTGGCCGGGATCGGGCCGTAGCCCATGACCTCCGGCTCGACGCCCACATACGCGTAGGACACGAGGCGCATCTTCACCGGGAGGTTGTTCTCGCGGGCGAAGTCCTCGGAGGCGAGGATCGAGGCGGTCGCGCCGTCGTTGAGACCGGCGGCGTTGCCCGCGGTGACGCGTCCGTGCGTACGGAACGGCGTCTTCAGCCCGGCGAGGTTGTCCAGGGTCGTCCCCGGACGCATCGGCTCGTCGGCGGTGACCAGGCCCCAGCCGGTCTCGCCCACCTCGGCATTGGTGTTGCGCACCGAGATCGGGACCAGGTCCTGCTGGATCTTCCCGTTCGCGTACGCCTTCGCCGCCTTCTCCTGCGAGCGCACGGCGTACTCGTCGGCGCGCTGCTTGGTGATGGTGGGGTAGCGGTCGTGCAGGTTCTCGGCGGTCATGCCCATGAACAGGGCGGACTCGTCGACGAGCTTCTCGCTCACGAACCGCGGGTTCGGGTCGACGCCCTCGCCCATGGGGTGGCGGCCCATGTGCTCGACGCCACCGGCGATGACGGCGTCGTACGCACCGAAGGCGATGGAGCCCGCGGTCGCCGTCACGGCGGTCAGCGCGCCCGCGCACATGCGGTCGATGGAGTAGCCGGGTACGGACTGCGGCAGACCGGCGAGGATGCCCGCGGTCCGGCCGAGCGTCAGGCCCTGGTCACCGATCTGGGTGGTGGCGGCGATGGCCACCTCGTCGATCTTCGCGGGGTCGAGTTCCGGGTTGCGTCGCAGCAGCTCCCGGATCGCCTTCACGACGAGATCGTCGGCCCGGGTCTCGTGGTAGATGCCCTTCGGGCCCGCCTTGCCGAACGGGGTGCGGACGCCGTCGACGAAGACGACGTCCCGGATGGTACGAGGCACGATGGCTCTCCTCCAGGGTGCGGGATGGCACTGCTGCTGCGGGCACGACGGATCGTGTTCCGCATACGGTCATGCTACCCACGGGTAACCAGACTGCCCACCCTCTGCGGCAGGAGCGGCGAAGGTCACACCCCGGAACATCCCGGAGCACCCCGGAAATGAAGCCGGGGCCGCGGCATCCGCCGCGGCCCCGGTCACCCTCAGCTCTGAGCCGGTCCGTCCTGGAGCGCCGTCACCAGCAGCGGTGCGACCTGCTCGATCTGCCACCGCCGTGCACCGAGCCCGGAAAGAACGGCCGAGATCTTTTCCTCGGAACGGTCCCTCGGCGGCTCCCAGCACACCCTGCGCACCGTGTCCGGCGTCATCAGGTTCTCCTGCGGCATGTTCAGTTCCTCGGCCAGGGCCGAGACCGCCGTACGCGCCGCAGCGAGCCGGGCCGCCGCCGCCGGGTCCTTGTCGGCCCAGGCGCGCGGCGGCGGCGGACCCGCCACCTGCGTACCCGGCTGCGGAAGCTCGTTGTCCGGCAGCGCCTTGGCGCGGTCGACCGCGGACTGCCACTGGTCCAGCGCGCGCCGGCCCATGCGGTGGCCGAACCCGGGCAGCGCCGTCAGCGCGGTCACATCGAGGGGCAGCGCCAGGGCCGCCTCCACGATCGCGCCGTCACCGAGGACCTTGCCCGGGGAGACGTCCCGGCGCTGGGCCACCGTGTCCCGTACGGTCCACAGCTCCCGGACGACGGCCATCTGACGGCGTCGTCGCACCTTGTGCATCCCGGATGTACGGCGCCAGGGGTCCTTGCGCGGGGCCGCGGGCGGCGCGGAGGCGATCGCGTCGAACTCCTCCAGGGCCCACTCCAGCTTGCCCTGCCGGTCCAGCTCCTTCTCCAGCGCATCGCGCAGGTCGACGAGGAGTTCCACGTCGAGGGCGGCGTAGCGCAGCCAGGGGTCGGGCAGCGGGCGGGTCGACCAGTCGACGGCGGAATGGCCCTTCTCCAGGGCGTAACCCAGCACGTTCTCGACCATCGCGCCGAGGCCGACCCGCGGGAACCCGGCGAGCCTCCCGGCCAGCTCGGTGTCGAAGATCCGGGTCGGGACCATGCCTATTTCGCGCAGACACGGAAGATCCTGGGTCGCCGCGTGGAGCACCCACTCGGCATCCGCGATGACGTCGCCGAGCCCCGACAGGTCGGGGCAGCCGACCGGATCGATCAGTGCGGAGCCCGCGCCCTCGCGGCGGAGCTGGACTAGATAGGCGCGCTGCCCGTAGCGATATCCGGACGCACGTTCGGCGTCGACGGCGACGGGACCCGTGCCCGCGGCGAAGGCCGCGATCACTTCGGCGAGCGCTTCATCGGTCGCGACCACCTGCGGAATGCCCTCGCGGGGCTCCAACAAAGGAATCGGCGCCGAATCGACGTCGTCGGGGGGAGCGCCCCCCGTGGTGCGCAGTGCTGTCTCTGCTGCGGTCTCTTGGGCGTCGGTCACCTGTCAAGGGTATCTGTGTATGCACAGGGCCCGTCGACGGAACGATCCGTCGACGGGCCCTGAGGGGGTGTAAACCGGTCAGTGAATGATTCCGGTACGGAGAGCCACCGCGACCATGCCGGCGCGGTCGCCCGTGCCGAGCTTGCGCGCGATGCGGGCCAGGTGACTCTTGACGGTCAGGGCGGAGAGCCCCATGGAGACGCCGATGGCCTTGTTGGACTGGCCTTCGGCGACGAGGCGGAGCACCTCGACCTCACGGCCCGACAGCTCGCGGTAACCGCCCGGGTGGCTCGGGGCGCCCGGGGGGCGGCGGTGCAGACGGGCGGCGTTGGCGCCGATGGGTGCGGCGCCCGGGCGGGTCGGGTGCCCGACATTTGTACGGGTGCCGGTGACTACGTAGCCCTTCACGCCGCCCGCGAGGGCATTGCGTACGGCGCCGATGTCGTCGGCTGCGGAGAGGGCCAGGCCGTTCGGCCACCCCGCGGCTCGGGTTTCGGACAGCAGGGTCAGCCCGGAACCGTCGGGCAGGTGGACGTCGGCAACGCAGATGTCGCGCGGGCTGCTGACGCGGGGACGTGCCTCCGCGATGGACGAAGCCTCGATCACATCACGTACTCCGAGGGCCCACAGGTGGCGGGTGACGGTGGAGCGCACGCGAGGGTCGGCCACGACGACCATGGCCGTCGGCTTGTTCGGGCGGTAGGCGACCAGGCTTGCGGGCTGCTCGAGGAGAACGGACACCAGGCCTCCTGGGGAGAAGAGTGGGGTGCTTGATGGGTCACTGACCTCTTCGGCACCAATTGGCCCAGGCTTTAGAGAAAGATCACGATTTGGTGAGTAACAATTCCGGCAATTCGGACGCGCGCGCGATTGTTCGAGGGGATGCGGGAGGGAGCGGGAGGGATACGGGCAGTCTTCACAGGGTCTGCGGACCGCGCCGCTGCGGCAGCGACACCACTCCGGTGTCCATCGGACCGGCCGGCGGCAGGCCACCGATCTGACAGAGCAGGTCGCACCAGGAAGCCAGATGGGAGGCGGCGTCGGGCACCCCGCCCATACCCTCGCGCGGGGTCCAGGACGCCCGGATCTCGATCTGCGTCGCGGGCCTGCGCTCCGAGAGCCCGCCGAAGTAGTGCGACCCGGCACGGGTGACCGTGCCGCTCGCCTCCCCGTACGACAGACCGCGCGCCTCCAGCGCCCCGGTCAGCCAGGACCAGCAGACCTCGGGCAGGAGGGGGTCCGCGGCCATCTCCGGCTCCAGCTCCGCGCGTACGAGCGTGACCAGGCGGAAGGTGCCCTGCCAGGCTTCGTGCCCCGCCGGGTCGTGGAGGAGCACGAGCCGGCCGTCGGCCAGATCGAGATCGTCCTGGACGACCGCCGCCTCCAGGGCATAGGCGTGCGGCGCGAGCCGTTTGGGCGGCTTCGTCGGGTCGATCTCCACCTCCGGACGCAACCGCGCCGACTGCAGAGCATCGACCGCCCGCTGAAAAGCGGGCGGAACGGGGTCCCCGTCCGCGCCGTCCGAACCATCAGCGCCATCTGAAAATCGTCCTTGAGCCGCAGCCATGCGGGGAAGACTAGGCGGAACGGGGGCTTCGCACGGGGAGGGACACCCGTCATGCGAAACTTCTGGACGTGAGCGCCAACGACCGCCCCCAGGGCCAGCAGAGCAAGACGTACGACTCGGTCTTCATGAAGGCCTGCAGGCGGGAGCCTGTGGAGCACACGCCGGTCTGGTTCATGAGGCAGGCAGGGCGCTCGCTTCCCGAGTACCTCAAGGTGCGCGAGGGCATCGCGATGCTCGACTCCTGCACGCGTCCCGAGCTCGTCGCCGAGATCACCATGCAGCCCGTACGCAGGCACAACGTGGACGCGGCGGTCTACTACAGCGACATCGTGGTCCCGCTGAAGGCCATCGGCATCGACCTCGACATCAAGCCGGGGGTCGGGCCCGTCATCGCGGATCCGATCCGTACGCGCGCCGATCTGGACCGGCTGCGGGATCTGACCCCGGAAGACGTCTGGTACGTCACCGAGGCGATCGGACTGTTGACCGCCGAACTCGGCTCCACTCCGCTCATCGGATTCGCGGGCGCACCTTTCACTCTCGCGAGCTACCTCGTGGAGGGCGGTCCTTCACGCAACCACGAGCACACCAAGGCGCTGATGTACGGCGACCCGCAGCTCTGGGCCGACCTGCTCGACCGTCTCGCGGAGATCACCTCCGCCTTCCTCAAGATCCAGATCGAGGCGGGCGCGAGCGCCGNNCCGCGCATCCACTTCGGCATCGGCACCGGTGAGCTTCTCGGGCTGATGGGCGAGGCGGGGGCCGATGTGGTGGGCGTCGACTGGCGCGTGCCGCTGGACGAGGCGGCTCGCCGGGTCGGGCCCGGCAAGGCGCTCCAGGGGAACCTGGACCCGGCTGTTCTTTTTGCTCCGACGGAGGTTGTCGAGGCGAAGACGCGTGAGGTGCTGGACGCGGCTGCGGGGCTTGAGGGGCACGTCTTCAATCTTGGGCACGGGGTCATGCCGAACATGGATCCGGTGGCGCTGACGCGGCTCGTGGAGTACGTACACGCCCAGACCGCGCGCTGAGCGGGCCCCCGCCCCGGGGGCCCCGCCCCCGGCCCCCCGGTCCTCAATCGGCGGACGGGCTTGCATTGCTTGAATTGACTGCCGCTGTCGCCTTGCGGGCCGCCACCAGGATCGGGTCCCATACCGGGGAG
>NZ_JAFLRJ010001488.1 GCF_017315755.1 Streptomyces beijiangensis | reverse complement strand
CAGCACCGTCACCGTGATCAGCATGGTGATGACCAACTGGCCGTCCCACAGGGTCCACTGCACGCCCAGGTAGTGCCGGTCGCCCGCGCCGAACTGCTGGTTGTTGCAGATCTCCTGTATGGCGTGCGGCTTGATCCGGTACGCCTCGACGTCGGTGCCGTCGGGCCGGGACACCCCGTCCGCGTTCTCCCCGATCGGGGTGACGATCCAGTGCCGCACCGTCGGCTTGGGGAAGCCTCCGGTGTGCAGCGGGCCGCGCTCCAGCATGCGC
>NZ_JAFLRJ010001487.1 GCF_017315755.1 Streptomyces beijiangensis | reverse complement strand
ATGCGCGTGTAACCGGGCTTCTTCCGAGCATCGGAACTGGTTCTCGATGCGTGGTGGCGAGCCCGCTCGTCGTGGAGTACGCAACGGCTTCCTCTGAGGAGAGTCTCGTGTGAGATGGCGTCCCGCCGGGTGGTGTAGCCGATCAAGGTGCCGGAATCCGCAGGTTGGGGACGGTGGCTCCGCCGGACCGGGCGTTCAACTCGCCTCAACAGGGCGCCTCGTGGACTGCCGCCTCTCTGGAGATCGTCAGGGGCCTCGTACCGGAACGCGTAACGCTTGATCCCCTACACCACGACAAGGGACACGACCCTCGTGTGATTGCGCGGCAACCCTCAATGCAGGATCGATCAGCAGATTACGCGCCCTCGGTTCATTCTTGCTCAGCCGCTCTGATCCGTTGGGGCTCCGTGGGCGTGGGACC
>NZ_JAFLRJ010001486.1 GCF_017315755.1 Streptomyces beijiangensis | reverse complement strand
TGCATGCCGAGTCCAACGACCGCGCTCCTGCAACGTCACCGTGAACTGCTTGGCACACTCAAGCAACGGCATTGCGTGGCCGTCCCCAAGTCCCAGCAGGTCCATGGCCCGCGCATCGAGGACCGCATCCGCCGCGAGGCCCCACCACAGGCCTGGCGGCGTCTGTCCGCCGGCCCCGGAGCGAAAGGTGAGCGCTCCTACGACTGGGCCGGCGCCCTCCTGCCCGTCGT
>NZ_JAFLRJ010001485.1 GCF_017315755.1 Streptomyces beijiangensis | reverse complement strand
TGCTCGGCGAGCGCCTGAGTCCAGCCGAGCCGGTTGTCCAGCGGCGTCCCGTCGAAGGTCACGAAGGAGCCGATGCCCGCGTGGGTGGCGATGAGCCCCTGCTCGCCGAGCAGGGCACCGAACTGACCACGGAGATACTCCGCTTCGAGACGGTCACCGATGACGTTCTCGCCGCCGAACTCGGCCTGGACGCAAGTGAGTTCATCGCCCTGGACCGCGTACGCCGACTGCCCGCGTGGGTGGCGATGAGCCCCTGCTCGCCGAGCACGTTCAGCGCTTGGCGCACGGTGGTGCGGCTGACGCCGAAGCGCCCGGTGAGCGCGTGCTCCCCGGGCAGCCGGCTGCCGTCGGAGTGGACTCCGGCCCGGATCTCGTCGGCGAGAACCTTGGCGATGTGATGGTGTTTATGGACCTGTCCAGGCATGTCTAAACCGTAAGCGGAGCTTCCCCTTCAGGTCCAGCGTTTCCGGATGTCGGTTTCCTGTCAGGGGGTAGGCGG
>NZ_JAFLRJ010001484.1 GCF_017315755.1 Streptomyces beijiangensis | reverse complement strand
CGGAGTCTGCGTGTTCGTGCGCACGCGAAGTCAACAGGAACTTCTCGGCCGGGAGTTCGCCTCCCGCGACGGCCAGACAATCGCCGGGACTCATGGTCAGTACGGCATCGGGAGCCCCGGGTGCGGGTCCGTCGCCGTACAGGGGCTCGCCGCCCCCGATCCGTACATGGAAGACGCCCTCGTCGAGGTGTACCTCCACCAGACCCTCGACCAGCCCCTCCAGGCGGCGTGCCAGCGGTACGGCGAACCAGTTCTCCCGCGCTGGCCGTGCGGCGGCCGACGGACGCGGCGCGGGCGC
>NZ_JAFLRJ010001483.1 GCF_017315755.1 Streptomyces beijiangensis | reverse complement strand
GAACCCCTCGATGGCCCGCCCTGGTGAAGCTCGCGTTCGCCATCCGGCCCCTTCCCTGGAAGCCTGCTGAGATCGTGCATCTCGCGACAACCCCGCGACACGCCGGGCGGGAGAGGCTGTCAAAATCCCTTGCCGCGTCCCGTCATGTGGGCGGCAGTACCGCAGGGCAGTTCCGCCCCCCGGGAAGCCGTCAGGCGCTGTGAAGGTGTTGCGACCGGATCCCGCGTGACCATGCTTATGTGTGGCGTGGGTCACATTTCTCGTTCTCTGTGTGCGTAGGCCCCGGAACCTCCGGCGCGAGCCGCACGCAATCAGCGAAAGCGGACACCCCCTCAGAACGCGCATTCCCGCACCTCTCCAGCGGCCCCGCTCGGCTGCATTCCTGTGGACAACTTCCAGCAGGAACATCAAACGGCCGGGGGCCTGTTGATAGATTCCGACGATCCCGCGATCAGACCGGGGTGAAACATGGC
>NZ_JAFLRJ010001482.1 GCF_017315755.1 Streptomyces beijiangensis | reverse complement strand
GGGAAGGGGCGGGATCGGGGACTCCGCTCCGCGCAGCGGCGACGCAGGCCGCGCCCCGGACACCGTCACCTACGTCCCCGCCCTACGGGTGGACGTCGTCGCCCCCGTCGGCGCCGGCGACGCCTTCGCCGCCGGATTCCTCTCCGGCACCCTCCGCGATCTCCCCGTACGCGACCGCGCCCGGCACGGCCACCTCATGGCCGCCGC
>NZ_JAFLRJ010001481.1 GCF_017315755.1 Streptomyces beijiangensis | reverse complement strand
CGGTCTCGTGGGCTCGGCGAGCCAGTCGTACTTGGCGCGGCGCAGCTCGGCGAGCGAGGCGCGCCCCGCCTCCGTCAGCGCGAAGACGACCTGGCGGCCGTCGGTGGGGTGGGCGCTGCGTGCCAGGACGCCCTGTTCCTCCAGTGTGCCGACGGTCGTCCGCATCGACTGCGGACGCACCAGTTCAGCGCGGGCCAGCGCGGCGATGGTGGTGGGCC
>NZ_JAFLRJ010001480.1 GCF_017315755.1 Streptomyces beijiangensis | reverse complement strand
GCTCGGCAGTCTCCCCAACGACTCGACCGAACCCGACATCGGCTCCCGGGCCAGGCTCCTCGACCCGGCGATCAACTACCTCCAGTGGTACCCGGCCGAGGCCGACGTCTCCAACCGCCCCGGCTGGTTCTACCACCCCGACGAAAAGCCCAAGACAGCCGCGCAGTTGATGGACCTGTACGAGAAGAGCGTCGGGCGCAACGCCTCGCTCCTGCTCAATGTCCCGCCCGCGCCGGACGGCCGGATCGCCGACGAGGACGTCGCCTCGCTGACCGCCTTCGGGGCGGGCCTGCGCAGGGTCTACG
>NZ_JAFLRJ010001479.1 GCF_017315755.1 Streptomyces beijiangensis | reverse complement strand
GTTCCACCCCGCGTGGATCCCCGATTCGCTCGATCCGTCCATCGAACGGCTCCAACGGGTCCGGATCATCGCCGGACTGGTCGCCACCCTCGGCGTGTACACCTTCCTCGCCGGCGGATTCGACGTCACGGAGCTGCTGACGAACACGCTGATCGCGGCCGTGGTCCTGCTGTTCCTCACCCCGCTGACGGTCGGCGTGATGCTCCTTGTGTGGCGGCGCACCGGCACCGTACGGGAGCTGCGGGCACCCCTGGCCGACGGCTTCAAGCTGCTGCTGCTCTTCGTCTGCGCCCTCACCACCCCGGTGCTGCTGGCATGGTGGATGCTCGGACTGGGAG
>NZ_JAFLRJ010000156.1 GCF_017315755.1 Streptomyces beijiangensis | reverse complement strand
GTCGGTGAGGGTCCGGGTGATGTGCGAGCCGATGAAGCCCGCGCCGCCGGTGACGAGTACGCGCATGGTCTGGACGGTACGGGCGGGCGGGCGCGGCGCGGTGGTGCGGCGCCGATCCGTCACCACTACGTAAGGACCTTGGGCATGGTCATTGATATTACCGAGGGTAATACCAGGTCGGGGAGGGGACCCACGGGTGTCCCACGCGACTCGTCGGACACAGAGCAGGCCGTTGTCAGTGCCGGGGTGCAGACTGGCGCGTAAACCGGACAACGCCGTCCTGGAGGTGTCGTGATGACCGAAATCCTTCTCACTGTGGGCACGCGCAAGGGGCTCTTCATCGGCCGCAGGCAAGGCGGCACGTGGGAGTTCGACGGACCGCATTTCAACGCCCAGGCCGTCTACTCGATCGGCATCGACAAGCGACGTGCCGTGCCTCGGCTGCTCGTCGGCGGGGACAGCGCGCACTGGGGTCCATCGGTGTTCCACTCGGACGACTTCGGCAAGAACTGGACCGAGCCGGCGAAGCCCGCCGTCAAGTTCCCGAAGGACACCGAGGCGTCCCTGGAGCGGGTCTGGCAGCTGCATCCGGCCGGGCCGTCCGAGCCCGATGTGGTCTATGCGGGCACCGAGCCCGCGGCGCTCTTCCGCTCCGAGGACGGCGGCGAGACATTCGAGCTCGTACGACCGCTGTGGGAGCACCCCACCCGCTCCAAGTGGGTGCCGGGCGGAGGCGGCGAGGCGGTGCACACGGTGGTCACCGACCGCCGTGACCCGGACGCACTGACCGTCGCGGTGTCCACCGCCGGGGTGTTCCGCTCGCTGGACCGAGGAGCGAGCTGGGCACCGTCCAACCACGGTGTCTCGGCGGCCTTCCTGCCCGACCCCGACCCGGAGTTCGGGCAGTGCGTCCACAAGATCGCCCAGGACGCCGGGGACTTGGACCGTCTGTATCTGCAGAACCACTGGGGTGTGTACCGGAGCGACGACGCGGGCGCCAACTGGACCGACATCGGCGAGGGCCTCCCCTCCACCTTCGGCTTCGCCGTCGCCGCCCACCCGCATCGCGCCGACACGGCGTACCTCTTCCCGATCACCGCCGACTCGGACCGCGTACCGGCCGACAACAAGTGCCGGGTCTACCGGACGAACGACGCGGGTTCGAGCTGGCAGCCGCTGTCGGAGGGGCTTCCGCAGAACGCGCACTACGGCACGGTGCTGCGCGATGCGCTCTGTACGGACGACGCCGACCCGGCGGGCGTGTACTTCGGCAACCGCAACGGCGAGGTGTACGCCAGCGCGGACGACGGGGACAGCTGGCAGCTGCTCGCCTCGCACCTGCCGGACGTCCTGTGCGTAAGGGCTGCGGCCCTCGGTTGATCCGGCCCCGGTGTCCGCCAGTAGGGTGACCCCGTGCCAGCGCGACCATTGAAAGAAATCATCGAACCGGGATGGGCCCAGGCCCTGGAGCCGGTCGCCGAGCGGATCGCCGCGATGGGCGACTTCCTGCGCGCGGAGATCGCCGCGGGGCGTACCTATCTGCCGGCCGGAGCCAATGTGCTGCGCGCCTTCCAGCAGCCGTTCGACGAGGTACGGGTCCTGATCGTCGGCCAGGATCCGTATCCGACGCCGGGGCATGCCGTGGGCCTGAGCTTCTCGGTCGCCCCCGAGGTGCACCCGGTGCCCGGCAGCCTGGACAACATCTTCCGGGAGATGCACACCGACCTCGGGCTGCCGCGTCCCGCCAACGGGGATCTGACGCCGTGGACGCGACAGGGCGTACTGCTGCTCAACAAGGCGCTCACCACCGCTCCGCGAAAGCCCGCGGCACACCGCGGCAAGGGGTGGGAGGAGATCACCGAGCAGGCGATCCGGGCACTCGCCGCACGCGGGAAGCCGCTGGTTTCCGTGCTGTGGGGCCGCGACGCCCGTAATCTGCGCCCTCTCCTGGGGAATCTCCCCGCCGTGGAGTCCGCGCACCCCTCTCCGATGTCGGCGGACCGGGGCTTCTTCGGATCACGCCCCTTCAGCCGCACCAATGAACTCCTCGTACAGCAGGGCTCACCCCCGGTGGACTGGAAGCTTCCGTAGTCCGCCGGGATACTCTGCGCCCCATGACGACACAAGCGAACACCCCTGCGGGCTGGTACCAGGACCCCAACGGCCCCCAGGGGCAGCTGCGCTGGTGGGACGGCGTCCAGTGGACCGCGCAGACCCAGGCCGGCCAGGTCCCCCAGCAGCAGGCAGCACCACAGCAGGCACCACAGCACCAGGTGCCACAGCAGCAGTACGCACAGCCACAGCAGCAGCAGTACGCACAGCCACAGGCGCAGCCCGCCGCCGACCCGGGACGCATACAGCAGCAGGTGCAGCAGCGGGCCGGGGTCGCCCCGACGCACCAGGGCGGCGGCTCCCTCTTCACCGAGCCGGTCCTTGTGGTGAACCAGAAGGCCAAGCTCATCGAGCTGACCAATGAGTACAGCGTCTTCGACCAGCAGGGCCGCACACTCGGCACCGTGATCGAGGTAGGCCAGAGCGGCCTCAAGAAGGCCCTGCGCTTCGTCTCCAACCTCGACCAGTACATGACGCACCGGCTGGAGATCCGGGACGCGGCAGGACAGCCGGTGCTGCAGCTCACCCGTCCCGCCAAGTTCATCAAGTCCCGGGTGGTCGTCACCCGCCCCGACGGCGCTCCGGTCGGCGAGATCGTCCAGCAGAACGCCATCGGCAAGATCAACTTCGCGCTCATGGTCAACGGCCAGCAGGTCGGCGCCATCAAGGCGGAGAACTGGCGGGCCTGGAACTTCGCCATCGTCGACCAGAACGGCACCGAGATCGCCCGGATCACCAAGACCTGGGAAGGCCTCGCCAAGACGATGTTCACGACGGCGGACAACTACGTGCTGCAGATCCACCACCAGCTGCCCGACCCGCTGCTGAGCCTGGTCGTCGCCACGGCCCTGACCGTCGACACCGCGCTCAAGCAGGACTCCCGGGGCCTGGGCTAGTCACATGACCGGCATCCCTTCCCCCGTGCTCGGCGTCGACTCCGGCGGCTCCGGCATGCGTTTCGCCCTCGCCGCCGCCGACGGCTCCCCGCTCGGCGCTCCGATGGTGTCCAAGGAGCCGGTACACACCGGGACTTCGGGGATCGACGCCGGTCACTTCCTTTCCCAACTGCTCCCCGCCGCGCACCGGTTGCTGTCCGAGACCGGCGCGGAACGGCCCGCCGCCGTCTGTGTGGGCGCCGCCGGCATGGCGACGCTCGGCGACGAGCTGCGGGCCGAACTGCCTGCCGCACTGGCGAGTTCACTCGGCGTACGCCGTCTGGCGCTGGCCGGCGACGCGGTGACGGCGTACGCCGGAGCGCTCGGTCAGCGACCCGGTGCGGTGGTCGCGGGCGGCACCGGGATGATCGCGCTCGGCACCGATCTGACCCGGTGGCGCAGGGCCGACGGCTGGGGGCACCTGCTCGGCGACTGCGGCAGCGGGGCGCGGATCGGGCAGGCAGGCCTGGAGGCGGCGATGCGCGCCCACGACGGCCGGCGCGGTGGATCCGTACCGCTCCTCGCACGTCTGACCAGCGTGTTCGGACCGGCCGGAGACATGCCGGGGCGGATCTACCCCCGTACGGACCGGCCCGCGGTGCTCGCCTCCTTCGCACCCGAGGTGGCCGCCTGCGCGGCGGAAGGCGACCCGGTCGCCTTGGGAATCCTGACCGAAGCGGCCGGGCACATCGCCGAGGCCGCTGCCGCGGTGTGCCCGCCGGCAGGGGCCGGGGAGTGCGAAGTCGCCTTCACCGGGGGCCTGTTCAAAATGGGCGATCCCCTTCTCGTACCCCTGCATGCGGAACTCGCCGCGCGACTGCCGCACGCCACGCCGGTGCCTGCCGCTGGCGATCCGCTCTCCGGGGCGCTGCTCATCGCGTCGGCGCTCGCCCTCGACGACCTCCGTCTGCCGCTGCATCCGCAGCTGCTCCACGTGACGACAGAGCAGGATAGATGATCCGTAACGCCCTGAACGGATAAATGCGGACAGATAACGCTTGAATGGCCCCTCCCCGAACAGCCGCACCCCCAAAGCCAGTAGCATGCGGCGCCATGAGCTCCCCCACTGGGCCTGCATCCGGCCTGCCTGTACGAATGCCGCGACCTCGCCAGTCCGGACGGCACCGCCGCCCGGAACCCGCGGTGGCGCCCGAGGGCGCGCCCGCGCTGGTTCTCGCCCTTCCCGGCACCCCTTCTTCCGCCTCGCGCAGCCTGGCGGAAGAGGTCATCTCCATCGCACGCTCCGAGCTGCCCGGCCTCGATGCCCGGATCGGATACCTGGACGGCGCCGCCGACGACGCCGAATTCCCGACGCTGGACACCGTCCTCGCGCGCACAGCCACGGAGCGCACAGCGCGCTACGAGCAGGCCAGGGCCGCGGGCCGCGAGGTGGCCCCGCCCGAGGGCCCGGTCGCCGTCGTGGTGCCCCTGCTGGCCGGCCCCGACGCCGCGATCATGCGGCGGATACGGCAGGCCGTCGTGGACAGCACCACGCACGCCGAGCTGGCCGATGTGCTGGGTCCGCACCCGCTGCTCGCCGAGGGGCTGCACGTACGCCTCTCCGAGGCCGGTCTGGCGCGCGCCGACCGGGCGAGGCTGTTCACGGTCGCCACGGCCGCCGACGGCATCATCCTGGCGACGGTGGGCGGCGATGACGCCGTGCAGGCCGCCGGGATCACCGGCATGCTGCTGGCCGCGCGTCTGGCCGTCCCGGTGATGGCCGCCGCCCTCGACGTGGACGGCTCGGTGACCGCGATCGCCGAGCAGCTGCGCGGCTCGGGTTCCGCGCAGCTGGCGCTCGCGCCGTACCTGATCGGTCCCGAGGTGGCGGGGAGCCTCCTCGACGACGCGGCCAAGGAAGCGGGCTGCGCGGCATCGGAGGCGCTCGGCGCGTACCCGGCCGTCGGAAAGCTCGTCCTGGCGAAGTACTCCAGCGCACTGGGCATCACACCGCAGCAGCCTTCGCAGGGTGCTCCGGTCAGCTGATCCGGCGTACAAGAGGGCCCGCACCGGATCGCCGGTGCGGGCCCTCTCGCGCGTCGGACCAGGATCAGCCGAAGACCACGCAGGAGGCCGCGGGCGCCTCGATGGAGCCCGCGCGGCGCGGGATCCCGGTGCCGGGGTCGATGTCGAACCAGGTGACGTCGCCAGAGCGCTCGTTGGCCGCGTACAGCCGGCGTCCCGTGGGGTCCAGGGTGAGGTCGCGCGGCCAGTGGCCGCCGCAGTCGACGGTGGTGACCAGGGCGGGCTTCTCGCGGGTCCTGTCGAGCGCGAGGACCGAGAGCGAGTCGTGGCCGCGGTTGGCCGCCCAGAGGAAGCGCCCGTCGTGGGAGACGACGACCTCGGAGGCGTACGTCTCGGTGTACACCCCGTCGGGCACCACGGCCGTCTCGCCCACGGGCTGCAGGGTGCCCGCTCCCGCGTCCCAGCGGCAGACGGTCAGGGTCGGCTCCAGCTCGTTCAGTACGTACGCGTGCGTACCGTCCGGGTGGAAGACCAGATGCCGCGGACCGCTGCCCGCCTTCAGCGCCGTCTCGCCGTGCAGGGTCAGCACCCCGGTCGACGCGTCGAGCGCGCAGGTCCGTACGGAGTCGGTCCCGAGGTCCACGCTCACCACCCAGCGGCCACTGGGATCCGGCAGCACCTGGTGCGCGTGCGGGCCCTCCTGGCGCTCCGCGTTCGGGCCGCTGCCCTTGTGCCGCAGGACGGACGTGGGCTCCCCCAGCCCCCCGCCGCGCAGCGGGAGGACCGATACGCTGCCCGAGCTGTAGTTGGCGGTCAGCACATGCCCGGCCGCCACCGCGAGATGGGTCGGGTCCTTGCCGCCCACCGGGACGGCGGCGCCGGCCAACTGCGGCTGCGCGCCGGTCACGTCGTACGCGGCGACCGCCCCTTCGGCGGTCTCCGAGACGCCGTAGAGAACCGATCCGTCCTGGGAGAGCGCGAGGAACGAGGGGTTGGCGACGGCGTCGGTGGCGCCGAGCACCGTCAGCGCCCCCGTCCCGCGGTCTACGGAGGCGGAGATGATCCCCCGCCCTCCCGCCGTCGTGAACGACCCGATGAATGCCCGCCCGGTGCCTGAGCTGCCCACCGTGCTACCCCTCTCCGCCGACGACCATGATGTGCGGCCGACGGTAGCAGGGGGTCTAGACCAGCCCCTTGCCCCTGGCGCGTGACCTGGCGTCCTCGTGATGGACGTACGCCGGACGCCATTCGCGCGCGTCGTACGTCCGATGGAAGACCGGCGTCGCCGAGCCCGAGATGGGCGGCACGATCCACGCCCAGTCGGCCCCGACCACCCTCCCCCGGCTCTCCTCGCGTTCCAGGTGCGTGAGGAAGCGCTGCGATTCGGTGTGGTGGTCGGCGACGGTGACGCCGGCCCGGTCGAAGGAGTGCAGCACGGCCCGGTTGAGCTCGACCAGGGCACGGTCCTTCCACAGCGAGCGGTCGCTCGACCTGTCGTACCCGAGCCGGTCGGCGATGCGCGGCAGCAGGTCGTAGCGGTCGGTGTCGGCGAGATTGCGGGCGCCGATCTCGGTGCCCATGTACCAGCCGTTGAACGGGGATGCCGGATAGCAGATCCCGCCGATCTCCAGGCACATCCCGGCGATCGCGGGTACGGCGTGCCAGCGCAGTCCCCACTCCGTGGACCAGGTGTCCTCGGGGTGGTGCAGCTCCACTTCCAGTACGGCGTCGCGCGGCAGTTCGAAGCAGCGCGGTTTGCCCTCACCGTCCTGGACCACCAGCGGCAGGACGTCGAAGGGCGTGCCCGGGCCGCCGCGCCAGCCGAGCCGCAGCGCGAGCGCGGTGAGCCCGGCGTTGCGCGGATCGCCGATCACACCGCCGTCCCCGGTGAAGTAGCCCGCGTACCTGACCAGTTGCTCGTTCCAGATACGGGGTCCTGGACGCCCAGGGGCGTCCGGGGCGAAGACGGTGATCAGCGGGCGGATGCGGCCGCCGTTGGTGGCCTCCCGCAGATGCACGGCGCACTCGCGGGCCACGGACTCGGCGTCGTCGGCCGTCCGGCAGTCGCGGACGCGCAGCGAGCGCCAGTAGAGGCGGCCTATGCAGCGGTTGCTGTTGCGCCAGGCGACGCGCGCCCCGAAGACGAGTTCCTCACTGGTGTGCAGGTACGTCCCGGTGGCGTCGATCTCCGACCGTACGGCCGCGATACGCCGGGCGGGATCGGTGCCCGGCAGCTCCTCGTGGTGGTGGAGGCGGATGAACTCCTCCGCGTCCCGCCGCAGTCCGGCCGGTTCGGCGGGCGCGGAATGCTCTCCCGTTCCCGGGCGGCCCGCCGGGCAGCGGTCGGGCGGCACAGGCGCGTCGGCCCTCCCGTGCTGCTCCGTGGCCGGTGCCTGAGCGCCGGTCCCGCGACGGAACGGACGTAATTTCCGCATGGCACACCCCAAGAGCGTCGGAAGGGTCCCCATGATGCCGCCGGGTTACCCCCTGGGCGGACTGATCCACCCTGCCCGTGTCCCATGAATACGGTTCATCGGCGGGGTCCATGTCCACATCGCAGGTCAGAGGGCGCGACAGGGGCGCGCGGAGTGGTGCGGTGGGGGCGTGGACAGGGCGGCGAGCGCCGCCCCATGGCCCCGACGCGCCGTCAGGCGGCGTCGAGGCGCATGGCGTGCAACTAGCGACCGCGCGCGGCCGACCTGCTCCGGGCGATGGCGACTCCGGCCGCGATCAGGCCCAGTACGCCCACGATCAGCCCGGCGACACCAAGGCCGCGGGCCGTGGAGTCGCTGGACGCCGTCTCCGTGGCCTTCGCCGGCTTCGCGGCGGAGGGCGAGACCGTCGGGGCCCCGGAGGCCGGGGAACCGGCCTCACCGGCCGCCTTGGTGAGCTGCAGGACCGGTGCCGGGTTCTCCGGCTCCGCCTGGCCGTCCTTCGATTCCTCGATCCAGCGGGCGACCTTGCCGTCGGAGTACGTCTGCAAGGTCTTGAAGGTCAGTTGGTCGGTGTCCTCGGGCAGCTGGCCGAAGGCGACGTCGAAGTCCTCGTACTGGCCCTGCCCGATCTTCCCTCCGGTCCAGGTGATCTCCGACACGGCGTCCGTGATGGTGCCGTCGTCGGTCTTGACCGGGGACTTGAGTTCGGTGGTCGTCACCTTCGCGGTCCAGCCCGTCTGAGGTGTGACGAGCACGCCGAGCACCGGATGGCCGGTGGGCAGGAAGATCTGCACCTTCGTGGTGCTCGCCGTGTCCTCCTCATTGGGGACACGGAAGGTCAGGACACCGTCGGTTGCGCCCTTCGCGTAGCTGTCGGGATGGACCGTGACGTGCGCGAAGGCCGCGCCCGCCGCGGCCAGGACTCCGCTCGCGGCGAGGGCGGCGACCAGGGTCGTGCGGCGCACGGCGCGCCGGACAGTGTGGCGTGTGGGGGTCATGGGAGAACTCCGTACTGGTGAGAGCGTGTTGAGGGCGTGATGCGTACGGGTTCTCCGTGGGCGGCCCACGGCGGGAGACACTGTGCCGGAGCAGGATCCGGTGCGACGGCCACGGCCCGGCGTCACGCCCGGTGCCCACGCGGGCGGTCGCGGGCAACGGCCCGACCGGCGCTCGCCACCAGGCCGCGAGGCCCGGCATCCGTGCGACGGCCCAGCGCAGCACGGCCCAGAGCGCGGCCTCCCCGCGCCGCAGCCACCAAGAGGCGACAAGGGCTGCGGCGAGGTGCGCGGCCGTGGCCTGGTACGTCAGCGCATGCGTGTGCCCCATGGAGTGCGGATGCGCGGACATCGCACCGTGCAGGCGCGCGGGTGCGGCGCCGAACAGCACATGCAGAGCGGCCTGCACGGCGGCCATCGCACCGCAGATCCCGGCCTGCGACCGCTCCCTGCCCGCCAGCGGCCAGCCCAGGACGAAGACGCCCACGAACCCGGCACCGTCCGCCGGGACGGGCGGCGCGGCACCGGTCGCGAGCGCGTGGCCCGCGACGGCGAGAAGCACGCACACCGCGGCGAACACCGCGGTGCGCAGGCTCCGTATCGCCGGGGAGGCTCGCATGATGGCGGGATCCTCCCACGGTGCGGGCGGCGCCAGGTCAGACTCCGAAATTCCTCAGGGCCGCGGCGAGCGAGGCGACGGCGGCCGGATTACGCGGGCTCTCCACGAGATCCACGTAGTCGAGAACGACGATCCGGTCGTTCTTGATCGCCGAGACATTCGCGAGCGGCGGATAGGACTTCAGGAACTTCCGCTTCTGGGCCGCGCTGGTGTCCCCGTAGTTGTTGATGACGATCACCTCGGGGTCACGCGCGACCACGGTCTCCCAGCCCACCGTCGTCCAGGTGTCCTTGAGGTCCTTCATGACGTGATCACCGCCCGCCTTGGTAATGATGTCGTGCGGACCGGCGTACGCACCCGAGGTGAACGGCTTGTCCTGCCCGTCGTCGTAGAGGAAGACCCGCGGCCGGTCCGCGCCCTTCAGGGCGTTCGCCTGCGCCTTCGCCACCTGCTTCTGGAACGTCCCGATCAGCGTGTTGGCCCGGTCCTCGACGTCGAAGATCACCCCCAGATTCCGCAGATCGGTGTAGAGCGCTTCGAGCGGTGTCATGATTCCGCGTGCGTTCCCCCGCCCGTTGCGACACGACTCGCTCAGCAGATACGAGTCGATGCCCACCTTCTTGAGCTCGGCGGGGGTGAAGCCCTCCCCCTCGTTGAAGCCGTAGTTCCAGCCCGCGAAGACCAGATCGGCCCGGGCGTCGAGAACCAGTTCCTTGTTGATCCCCTTCTTCGAGAGCCACTTGGTCTTCTGATAGCCGCCCTTCCAGGGCACGGACGTGAGGTCGCCCTTGTCGTCGGGCATCACATAACCCGCCATGTGGTCCTCGAGCCCGAGCGAGAACATGATCTCGGTGATGCCGACGTCATTGGTGACCACTCGCTGCGGGGCCTTGTCGTAGGTCTTCTTCTGGCCGCAGTTCTCGACGGTCACCGGGTAGTGGCCGCCACCTGACCCGGCATCACCGGCCTGCGGGGCGACTTCGGCGCCGCAGCCGCCGAGGACCAGTGCGGCGGCGAGTGCGAGTGCGGCGGATCGTACAAAGGTGGGCATGGGCCGGTGGCTCCTCAGGATCCGGGACGAGCAGGGATACGAGCAGGGAGAAGACGGTCGAAGAGCAGTTGTACGGCGCCGGTCTCCGGGTGGTGCACCCGGTGCGCCCGTACGCCGAAAACCTCGGCCAGCAGCGCGGGCGTGAGCACGTCGTGCGGAGCGCCGGAGGCGACGATGCGGCCGCGGTCGATGACATGGAGCAGGTCGCAGTGGAGTGCGGCGAGATTGAGGTCGTGCAGGGCGGTGAGCACGGTCAGCCCGCTTTCGCGCACCAGCGCGAGGACCTCCAACTGCTGGGCGATGTCCAGGTGGTTGGTGGGTTCGTCGAGTACGAGCACCCGGGGCTGCTGAGCCAGCGCGCGGGCGATCAGGACCCGCTGTTTCTCACCGCCCGACAGGGTGAGGAAACCACGGTCGGCGAGGTGGTCCGCACCGACCCCCGCCAGCGCCGCCGCGCATGTCCGGCGGTCCTCGTCGGTGGTACGGGCCACCGCCCGCTGGTGCGGCAGGCGTCCCATCTCCACCACCTCGGCGACCGTGAAGTCGAATTCGGTGACCGCCTCCTGGGGAAGTGCGGCCAGCCGTCGGGCGCTCTCGCGCGCACTCATCGCGTACAGGTCGTCGCCGTCGATACGGACCGTGCCGCCCGAGGGCCGCAGGGCCCGGTAGACGCAGCGCAACAGGGTGGACTTGCCACTGCCGTTGGGCCCGACCAGGCCGACGAGCTGTCCGCCGCCGGCGCGCAGTGTGACGTCCTCAAGGAGACGGGCTCCGGCGATCTCGACCGTCAGCGCGTCGATGTCGATCCGCATCAGGCACCGCCGAAGGTGTAGGAGCGACGGCGCATCAGCAGGACGAAGCACGGTACGCCGATCACCGCGGTCAGCACGCCGACCGGAAGCTCCGCAGGTGCGAGCACCACACGGGACAGGATGTCGACCCAGATCAGCAGGACGGCGCCCATGAGCGGGGCGACGGCCAGCAGTCGGCGGTGGTCGGCCCCGACCAGCATCCGTACCGCGTGCGGAACCATCAGCCCGACGAAGCCGATCGCTCCGCTGACCGCGACCACCGCCCCGGTGACGGCCGCGGCGACCAGGAACAGCTCCTTGCGCAGCCGTCCCGCGTCGACGCCCAGCGCCGCCGCGGTCTCGTCCCCCATCGCCAGGGCGTTCAGCCGGCGCGCCGACCAGCCGAGGTGGGCGAGGCCGCCGAGCACGGCGGTCGCGGCGATCGGTACGGAGCCCCAGTTGGCGCCTCCCAGGCTGCCGAGCATCCACATCATCGCGGAGCGGGCCGCCTCGCCGCGCTCGGCCGCGAACACCATGAAGGTCGTGACGGCCGAGAAGCCGTAGTACATCGCGGTGCCCGTCAGGACGAGCCGCAGCGGGGTCAGGCCGCGGGCGGTACGGGCGATCGCGTACACCAGCATCATGGACAGCAGCGCCGAGAGGAAAGCCGCCGAGGACAGCGCCCAGACCCCGAGCGTGCCGAAGGCCCCGAAGAGAAGCACCGCGTTGGCGCCGACGGCCGCGCCCGATGAGATCCCGAGGACGAACGGGTCGGCGAGCGCGTTGCGGACCATGGCCTGAACGGCGACGCCGATGGCCGACAGGCCGGCCCCGACGACCGCTGCCAGCACGGCTCGTGGAAAGCGCAGTTCCCAGACGATCGTGTACGCGGGGAACTCGTCCGGGGCGATGGATCCGCCGGTCAGCCCGGCCCACAGGTACCGCAGCACCGCGCCCCACGCGAGTCCCGAGGCCCCCATCCCCGCACCGCAGACGAGGGAGAGCAGAAGCGCGGCGCACAGGGCGGTCAGGAGGAGCGGCAGTGGGACGCGCCTGGGCGGTGCGGGTCCCGCGCCGGTGCGGGCCGTGCGCGGCGGCACGGCGGGTATGCGTTCGAGGGGGGTGGCCACGGGCGGTTCGCTTTCGCCTCGGGCCGTGCACCTGCGTGACGATCAGGAGCAGCCCGGACGCGAGGCGCCCTGCGCAGCGCCTCTCGCAGTCCACGGCGAATTGACAGGAGCCTCAACACCGCGGGTAATCGGGCTTACGGAGCCCTGTTGGGGCTCCGCCTACCGTTGCGGGTCAGCGCCGGAATTCGACCGGACTTCCCCCGCGGTGCATCTGCAGCCTAACGCGTAGAAGTTGACGCCCTGTAAGCGTCACCCCACTGCTGGGGCACATCCGGGCCCGATGTGATGATCGGTATGCTCACCGCCATGGTGCACCAGTACGAGAAGGACGGACCGGCGATCTACCGCCAGTCCTTCGCCACGATCCGCGCGGAAACAGACCTGACCGGCCTGCCCGCCGACGTGAGCAAGGTCGCGGTCCGCATGATCCACGCCTGCGGCATGGTCGACCTCGTACGCGATCTCGCCTTCACCCCTGGCGTGGTGGCCCGTGCCCGCGAGGCGCTGCGGTCGGGCGCGCCCGTCCTGTGCGACGTGTCCATGGTCGCCAGCGGCATCACCCGCAAGCGGCTGCCCGCGGACAACGAAGTGATCTGTACGCTCTCCGACCCTGCGGTGCCGGATCTCGCGGCTCAGCTCGGCACCACCCGCAGCGCCGCCGCCCTGGAGCTGTGGCGCGACCGGATGGACGGCGCGGTCGTCGCCGTCGGCAACGCTCCCACGGCCCTGTTCCGGCTGCTGGAGATGATCGAGGAAGGCGCGCCGCGCCCCGCCGCCGTCATCGGCGTGCCGGTCGGTTTCGTCGGGGCCGCCGAGTCCAAGGACGCCCTGGCCGCGCACCCGTCAGGTCTTGAGCACCTGATCGTGCGGGGCCGCCGGGGTGGCAGCGCCATGGCGGCCGCCGCCGTCAACGCGATCGCCAACGAGGTGGAGTGAGCACGTCAGCGGTGTGCGCCTAGGCCCGGCGGCCGAGGAGATCCTGCAGCCGGGCGAAAGCCAGGTCCGGGGTGCCGACCACCGCCACGCCCTCGGGAACCGGCGGCCGGCGCACCACGACCACCGGGATCCCCGCCTCGCGGGCGGCGGCGAGCTTGGGCGCGGTCGCGGCTCCGCCACTGTCCTTCGTGACGACGACGTCGATGCGATGGCGGCGCAGCAGCTCGCGTTCCCCGGCGAGAGTGAAGGGGCCACGCTCCAGCAGCACCTCCATCCGCGCGGGGTGCGGGGGTTCGGGAGCGTCCACCGACCGCATCAGGAACCACAGTTCGTCCAGTCCGGCGAAGGCGGCCAGCCCCGTCCGTCCTGTCGTGAGGAAGACGCGCCGCCCCAGCGCGGGCAGCGTCCGCGCCGCCTCCTCCAGGGAGCCGACCGGGTGCCAGTCGTCGCCGTCACCGGGCGTCCAGCCGGGCCGGCGCAGTACCAGCAGGGGAACATGGGCGGCGGCGGCAGCTGCCGCCGCGTTGAAACTGATCGTCCCGGCGAAAGGATGGGTGGCGTCGATGAGTGCGTCCACCTGGTGTGTACGCAGCCACGCGGCAAGGCCGTCGGACCCGCCGAAGCCGCCGATGCGCACCTCGCCCGGCGGCAGCGCCGGAGCGGCCACGCGCCCGGCGAGCGAGCTGGTCACCCGGGCCCCGGCGGGGAGTTCCGCCACCAGCAGTGCGGCGAGGCGGCGGGCCTCCGTCGTCCCACCGAGTACGAGTACGTGCATGAGGTCCATCCATGAGTGAGGCGAAGGGCGGGCGCGGCGCCCAACTCAAACACACCGGTCTGCGGCCCGGCTGGACGACCGGCGCCTGTGCGACCGCAGCGGCCACCGCCGCGTACACCGCCCTGCTCAGCGGCGACTTCCCCGATCCGGTGACGATCACCCTGCCCCGGGGCCAGACTCCCGCGTTCGCGCTGGCGGTGGAGGAACTGGCCGAGGGGTGGGCGACGGCCGGGGTGGTCAAGGACGCGGGCGACGATCCTGACGTCACGCACGGCGCTCTCGTACGGGTCACGGTGCGGCGGCTCCCACCCGGCTCGGGGGTGGTTTTCAAGGCCGGTCCCGGCGTGGGCACGGTCACCCTGCCCGGCCTGCCGCTCGACGTCGGCGAGCCCGCCGTCAACCCGGTGCCGCGCCAGATGATCCGCGACCACATCGCAAGGGTCGCCGCGGAGCACCGGGGTTCGGGGAACGTCGAGGTCACGGTCTCGGTGGACCACGGCGAGGAGATCGCCCGCTCGACCTGGAACCCGCGGCTGGGCATCCTGGGCGGGCTGTCGATCCTGGGCACCACCGGCATCGTGGTGCCGTACTCCTGCTCGGCGTGGATCGACTCGATCCGCCGCGGTGTGGACGTGGCCCGCGCCGCCGGGCAGACCCATGTGGCGGGCTGTACCGGTTCGACCTCCGAGAAGACCGTGGTGGCGGAGTACGGGCTGCCCGAGATCGCCCTCCTGGACATGGGCGACTTCGCGGGCGCGGTGCTCAAGTACGTACGCAGGCACCCGGTGGACCGGCTCACCGTCTGCGGCGGGTTCGCGAAGCTGTCGAAGCTCGCCGCAGGCCATCTCGACCTGCACTCCGCCCGCTCCCAGGTCGACAAGCCTTTTCTGGCCGCACTGGCCCGCCGGGGCGGTGCGGACGCGGACCTGGCGGCCGAGGTGGAGGTCGCCAACACCGGCCTCGCGGCGCTCCGGTTGTGCGAGGCGCGGGGTGTCCCGCTCGGCGACCTGGTGGCGGTGGCCGCACGGGACGAGGCGCTCACGGTGCTGCGGGGTGCACCCGTCGCCGTCGATGTGATCTGCATCGACCGGACGGGCGCGGTCGTCGGGCGCAGCAGCGTGCACTGACCGCCCGGGCTGCTTCAGGCGCCTGCCGGTGAGGCGTACGGCGCGTGGTGGAGCGGTGTGGCGAGTGCGCTGAGTGCGTGTTCCAGGCCGTGGATGTGGGCGAGTGCGGGCTCCGCCGCGGCCGGGCGCGGCTCCGGGGAGGGTACGACGCGGGCGCGGTGAGTCCTGGGGGACGTCAGGATTCCCACCGCGGTCTCGACGCGCCAGCAGGCGGCCGCGAGACGGGCGTCGTGCGAGGCGTCGGGGTCGGCGGCGATCGAGGCGAGGCCGCGTACTTCGCGGGCGCAGTCGTCGAGCAGCGTCAGCACCTGGCGGGCGCGCGCCTTGCGGGACCGCAGCGGGTTCAGGGGGTGGACCAGCGGTGCGAGGGAGAGACGTACGCGTCCCAGGAGGATTCCGAGTTCGGCGATGTGCGGCGCCGGGTCCGCGTCCGGGGTGCCGGCCAGGCGGGCGGTCGCCTGGGCGGTGCACACATGGACGCAGTGCAGGGCGCGCTGGATCCAGGCGTCCGTCGTCGCGTGGGTGGTGACGGGCAGCACCAGCAGTACGGCAAGTCCGGCACCCAGCGCCCCGGTGCCCGTCTCGGCGAGACGAAGCGCGAGCAGGGCCGGGTCGAGGACGCCGAGCAGGCCGTACAGCACGGAGGCCATCAGGGTGACGGAGAAGACCATCCAGGAGTACGACACCGCTGCCGTGTAGAAGATCCCTGCGACACACAGGGCGACCAGTACGGACGAGGCGACAGGGTCGCCGTGCAGGGGGATCGCGATGAGCAGCCCCGCGGGGACCCCGACGAGCGTGCCCAGGACCCGGCGGAAACCGCGGACCAGGGTCTCCCCGCGCGAGGCGGTGTTCACGAAGATCCACCAGACGGTGCCCACCGCCCAGTACCAGCGGTCCTGCGAAAGCGCCTGGCCCAGTGCGAGGGCGAACGCGCAGGCGGCGGTCGCCTGGACCGCCTGGCGGGTCGTCGCACGCGCCAGTCCGCGCCCGCCCGGCGGGGCGGGCACTGCCGGCGGCCGCATGCGGCGCTCGAAGCACCACAGGCCGAAACGGACCGTCGAGGAGACCAGCAGGGCCAGCGCGACGGCGGTGTACAGCTCGGGAAGCTGGGCGGGGGTGGCGTGCAGGAACTGAGTGATGAAGAAGGTCATGAACGCGAAGATCCCCACCGCGTGCCCCCGCGGACCCCATCTGCGGGCGTACACCCCGGCGCCGACGACGGCGAGGAACGCCGCGTCACGGACCAGCGGCACATCGTGCAGTCCGCTGGCGAGTGCGAGCACCGGGAATCCGGCCACCGGCAGCAGCGCGGTGGTCAGGGCCTGGTCGCGGACCGTCGCGTCGTTGACCGTGAACAGCGCAAGGAGAGCGGCCAGGCCGCCCGTGACCGCGGCCACCAGCGAATGCCCGGTCACGCCGCACACGGCCACCGCCCCACCGATCCCCACCACGGCACGGGCAGCGCTGCGCAGCCGCAGCAGCCCCGGATCCGGAGCGGCGAACATCCTCTTCATGGCGGTGTCCCCGCCCCCCTTCGACCTTCGGCTCTGCCGCAGACATGGCAAAGGCGCCGCGGGTCGGCCCGCAGCGCCATCGATAGGGAGAGCAAAGCATCAAGAGGGACGTTGGCTCAACCGGCCCCGAATGTGCTGGGCCATTGGTACAGTCATGATCCCATCGGCAGTGCCAGAAGGAGACCAACGGACCATGGCGGTGGACGAGCTCGACACCCGCATCCTGAAGCTCCTGATCGAGCAGCCGCGCACCAGCGTGCGCGAGTACGCCCGGCTCCTCGGTGTCGCCCGCGGCACCGTCCAGTCGCGTCTCGACCGTCTTGAGCGGGACGGCGTGATCACCGGGACGGGCCCGGTCCTCTCCCCCGCCGCGCTCGGCCACCCGGTGCTCGCCTTCGTCCACATCGAGGTCACCCAGGGGCATCTCGACGAGGTGGGCGAGGCGCTCGCCGCCGTACCGGAGATCATCGAGGCCTTCTCGATCACCGGGGCAGGGGATCTGCTGACCCGGGTCGCCGCCCGCGACAACGGCCATCTCGAAGACGTCGTCCAGCAGCTGATCCAGCTGCCCGGCGTGGTCAGGACCCGTACCGAAATGGCGCTCCGCGAGCGTGTGCCGCACCGGCTGCTGCCGCTGGTCGAGGCCGTGGGCAGGGCATCCTTGTCACCATGAGCGCTATTCCGGTCATCTTCGATCTCGACGGCACACTCGTGGACAGCGAGCCGAACTACTACGCAGCGGGACGTCAGCTCCTCGCCCGGTACGGGGTGACGGACTTCAGCTGGGAGAGCCACTCCCGGTTCATCGGCATCAGCACGCGCGAGACGCTGGAGACCCTGAGCGCCGAGTACGGGATCGAAGCGCCCCTGGACGAACTCCTGGCCGCGAAGAACGCGCTCTATCTGGAGCTGGCCCGCACCTCCACCGAGGTGTTCCCGCAGATGCGGAAGTTCGTCGAGCGGCTGCATGCGGACGGCGCTCCCATGGCCGTGGCCTCCGGATCGTCGCTCGCCGCCATCGAGGCGATCCTGAGCGGTACGGGTCTCGACGCGCTGATCACCACCGTCGTCTCCGCCGAGGAGGTCGCGCACGGCAAGCCCGAGCCCGATGTGTTCCTGGAGGCTGCCCGCAGGCTCGGCGCGGTCCCTGCCGACTGCGTCGTGGTCGAGGACGCGGTGCCGGGTGCGGCCGCCGCGCACGCGGCCGGCATGCGCTGCATCGCCGTTCCGTACGTACGCGAGACGGCCGGCGATCCGGCGTTCACCTCGGCGGCGCTGCTCTTTCCTGGCGGCCAGGACGAGTTCACCGCACAGGCCGCCACCGAGTGGCTTCACGGCCTCCGCTGAACCTCTTCAATCGTCTCCCATATCCGGGATACCATCCCGGATATGGGAGACATTGATGTGCGGCTGGCAGCGAGGCTTGCCGAGCTCCGCACCGAACGCGGCTGGTCGCTGGACGAACTCGCGCAGCGCACGGGCATCAGCCGGTCCACGCTCTCGCGCCTGGAGCGCGCCGAGATCAGTCCGACCGCATCGCTGCTCGGCCGCCTCTGCTCGGTCTACGAGCGCACCATGTCCCGGCTGCTGACCGAGGTCGAGGCCGATCCCACCCAGCTGGTGCGCGCCGCCGACCAGCGTGTATGGACCGACGAGACCTCCGGTTTCGTACGGCGCTCGGTCTCGCCGCCGCACGCCGGACTGCGCGGCGAACTCGTCGAGGGCACCCTCAAGCCCGGCGCCGACATCGCGTACGAAGGACCGGCCGTGCCGGGCCTGGAACAGCACATCTGGGTGCTCGAAGGGGCCGTGCAGGTCACCGTCCAGGGCGAGACCCATGAGCTCGCGACCGGGGACTGTCTGCGGTTCCGGCTCTGGGGGCCGACGCGCTTCCTCTGCCAGGGGCCTGACGCCGTCCGTTACGTCATAGCGGTCGTGCTGCCATGAGCGGCAGGGGTGCGGGTACGGACACGAGCACGACCCCCGGCTGCGCCCGCCGCGACCGTCTCGTCCTCGCCGTCTGCCTGGCGGCCGGGTTCACCACGCTGCTCGACCAGTCGGTCCTCAACATCGCGGTGCCCTCGCTGCGCGACGCGCTCTCCGCCGACGCCGCCCAGCTCCAGTGGATCGTGGCCGGCTACTCGCTCGCCTTCGGCCTCGCTCTCGTACCGGGCGGCCGGCTCGGCGACCTCCACGGCCGCAAGCCCTACTTCCTCGCCGGCATGGCGCTCTTCGTCGCCTCGGGCATCCTGTCGAGCTGTGCGGGCAACGCCTGGGTCGTGGTCGTCTCACGGCTGCTGCAGGGCTTCGGCGCGGGGATGGTCAACGCCCAGGTGATCGGCACCATCCAGGACGTGTTCAGCGGCCCGGCCAGAGCGCGGGCGCTCGGCCTGTACGCGGTGACGGCGGGGGCCGCCGCCGCGCTGGGGCCACCGCTGGGCGGTGCGCTCATCGCCGTCGCCGGACCGGACATCGGCTGGCGCCTTGCCGTACTCCTCAACGCGCCCTTCGGGCTCGCCGCACTCGCCCTCGCGGCACGGCATCTTCCCCGACACCGTGCGCACGGCGGGCAGGCGGGCCTGGACCTCCCCGGGATCGGGCTCTTCGCCGCCCTGACCGTACTGATCATGCTTCCCTTCATCCGGTCCTCCGGTTACGCGCTCTACGGCGCGGGCGCCTGCGCCGCAGCCGGTGCGCTCGTCGTCCAGCAGTACCTGCGGGCGCGGTCCGGGCGGCAGCCGCTGGTCCATCCGGCGCTGCGCCGGTCGGCTCCGTACGCGCTGGGCACCATGGTGGCGATGGCCCAGTTCGGGGCCTCGCTCGCCGCCGGGATGGTCCTGGCGCTCTTCCTGCAGGGCGCCCTCGGCCTGTCCGCCATGGCCGCCGCGGCGGTCATGCTGCCGCAGGCGCTGGGCATGGGCGCGACCTCGGTCTTCGCCTGGCGGGCGGTACGGCGCTTCGGCGAGCACCGGGTGGTGACGGCAGGGCTCGCGCTCTCCGCGGTCTCCCTGCTGGCGAGCGGGGCCGCCACGCTCTACCTCTCGGCGGGCGTGCTTCCGTTCCTGCTCGCCGCGTTCCAGTTCTGTGCGGGAGCGGCGACCGGGCTCACCGTCGCGCCCACCCAGGCACAGGTGCTGCGGCACGCACCCGGCGAGGCGGCCGGGGTCGCGGGCGGCATCCTGCAGATGTCGCAGCGCATGGCGGCCGCGGTCTGCATCAGCGCGGTCTCCGGCATCTATCTGCACGGTGCGGGCTCGGGACTGTCCGGACTGCGGCACGCGTACTGGTACGCGGCGCTCGCCTGCGCCGCGATCGTCGGCGCGGGCCTGCTCGTCTCCGTACTCAACCGGAAGCTGAGCACATCGCCCCCGCAGCCCGTCGAGGCCCCGGCAACCACACCCCGAGAGGAACTCGCCCTGTGAACACACCAGTCCGCCTCTCCCCCACCGAACTCCTCGGCGCAGCCGTGGAGTTGGCCGACCTCCTGGTGGAGGCCGTGTCGGACGGCGCCTCGCTCGGCTTCCTCGCCCCGCTGGACCGCAGGGAGGCCATCACCTGGTGGAGCGCCATGGCCCCCGATGTGGCGGAGGGACGGCTGGTGGTGTGGGCCGCGTACGACGCGGGCCGGATCACCGGGACGATCAGCTTCGTCCCCGGCCGGAAGGCCAACGCACGCCACCGTGCGGAGATAGCCAAGCTTCTCGTACGCAAGGAAGCGCGCGGCCAGGGCCTGGCCCGCCGCCTGCTCGCTGTCGCCGAGCACCATGCCGCCGAGACCGGGGTGATCCTGCTGATGCTCGACACCCAGACCGACAGCGCCGCCGACCGCCTCTACCGGCGCGAGGGCTGGACCGCCTACGGCACCGTGCCGGATTACGCGGCCGACCCGGCCGGCGTCCTGCAGCCGTGCACCTTCTTCCGCAAGGCCCTCGCATCTGCTTGACTCCGCCCGCCGAAACGTCAACTCACCGGCGGAGGAAGCCATGGAGATCACCCGCAGAAGTCTGCTGTCCGCCGTCCCTGCCGTCGGTCTCCTGGCCGCTCTGCCCTCCCCGCCCGCGAGCGCCGCCGAATCCCCCGCGGACACGGCACGACTGCTGGCCAACACCGTGGCGATCCTCGCCGGGACCCCCGAGTCCAACGCCCGCCCCGAGATCGCCGCCAAGCTCGCCGCCGTCGACCGGACCGCGCGGACGAACCTGAAGTCGATGGACGCGGCGGGCGCGGGCGAACTCTTCGCCGGTCTGGTCCTCGGCACCGACGAGACCGGTCTCAACACCGCTTTCCGGCGGCTGTACGAGATCGCCCTCGCCACCCGCACACCGAACCCCGCCGTCCCCTCCGACCTGTACGGGAACACCTCCGTGCAGCGCAGGGTGGCCGACGGTCTGCGCTGGCTGCACGCGCACTACTACGGCGACCAGTCCAAGGGCTACTACGGCAACTGGTTCTACTGGGAGATAGGCCTCTCGCAGTACATCAGCAAGACGCTGATCCTCCTCGCCGACGTCGTTCAGGCCGACGATCCCGCCCTCGTCACCACGTACGTCGCCTCGATGGACGCGTATCTCCGCAACGGCACCGCCGGGGACGTCAATCTGGACTCGCGCTTCCACACCGGTGCCAACCTCGCCGACATCACCACCGACCGGATCCTGCAGGGTGCGCTCCTGGGCGACGACGCCCGTGTCCGCAAGGCCCTCGCCGACCAGCTGACCGTATTCGCGACCGTCGACCCGTACCGGCTCAACCACGGTGTCACGGACGGCTATTACGCGGACGGCTCCTTCATCCAGCACGCCTCCGTCGCCTACACGGGATCGTACGGAAAGGGCCTCCTGACCCGCGTCGTCCAGACCCTCAAGATCCTCGACGGGACGGGCTTCGCGGACGCCGGGGCGCTGGTGCCGACCGTGCAGGGCTGGGTGCGGAACGGTTTCGCCCCGCTCATCTTCGAGGGCTGGATGATGGAGATCGTCAAGGGCCGGTCGGTGTCGCGCCCCGACACCGGCTACACGGATGTCGCGGCTGTCGTCGAGGCCGTCGTCGATCTCTCCTCACTCGCGAGCGGCGCCGACGCCACCGCTCTAAAGAGCTACGTCAAGCATGTACGGGCGACCTCGCGCGCCGCCCTGGACCCCACCGGTTTCGTCTCCCCGGTCAGCATCGTGCGGTACGCGGACATCCTCGCCGACGCCGCCGTCCCGCCCGCGGACCTCAACCCGGCCTCGCGCAGCGTCGCCTTCAACGCCATGGACAGGAACGTGCACCGCAGGCCGGGTTACGCCTTCGCGCTGGCCCGCAGCTCGGCGCGGATCAGCAAGTACGAGTACATGAGCGGCGAGAACCTCATGCCGTGGTTCCAGGGCGAAGGGACGCACTACCTGTACCTCTCCGGCCAGGACCAGACGCAGGCGTACGGAGTCGACTACTTCACCACCGTCTCCCCGTACGGACTCGCGGGTGTCACCGCGCCGGTCGAGGAGCGCCGCACGATCCCGGAGCTTTACGGGAAGGCGTACTACGACAACCCCGGTCACCCGCTGAACTTCACCTCCTCGTCGGAGTCCCAGAACACCTACGTCTACTTCCCGCGCGCCACGGACCCGCATTCGGGCGGGGCCGTGCTCGGCCCGTACGGGACGGCGGCGATGGTGCAGTCCGACGACGTGCCCTACCGCGACAAGCAGGCGGGCGTGCTGCCGGACGACTTCGTCGTGTACCGCAACGCGACGGCGACGAAGTCGTGGTTCCTGCTGGACGAGGAGATCGTGGTGCTCGCGGCGGGCGTCGGCGGCGGGGCCGGGCGGGCCGTGACCACGACGGTCGACGCCCGCACCTCCGCACCGGACGACGAGGTCTCCGTCACCGGGATGCGCCGCGACGGCCGCCCCTGGACCGGCACGGGCACCGGCGACCTGCACTGGCTGCGCTACGCGAACGCCACGCAGCGCACCGCCGTCGGTTACGTCTTCCTCGACACCCCTCAGGTGCGCGTCACCCTGGAGAAGGTCACCCGCAGCCGCCGGGTGATCCGCACCTCGAACCCTGACACCCCGGTCGCCCGAGCCGTACTCGGCGTGACAATCGACGGGCCCTCCGGAGCCCGACCGACCGATCTGGCCTATGCGTTGGTGCCGAACGCGGGCGAGGCACAGCTGCGCTCGTACCGTCATGGGCCGTTGCGGGTGCTGGCCAACACCCCGCGTCTGCAGGCCGTCACTCACACCGGCCTCGGCCTCACGGCCGCCAACAGCTTCACGGCGGGCCGCCACGAGACGGCAGGTCTGCGGATCGAGGGGCCGGCCTCGGTGCTCGTACAGCGCGGGCACCACGGCCAGATCACGATCGCCGTGTCCGATCCGACGATGGGGCGGGACACGGTGACGGTCCTGGTCCGCGGGCGGTCGCTGCGGACGGTCTCGTCGGACGAGGGGGTACGGGTGCGCGCGGTGCACGGCGGCACCCTGCTGGAGGCCGACACCCGTCATGCGTACGGCCGGAGCTTCACAGCCGTACTGCGAAAGGGCTGACGGGACCCGCCCCGAGGGCAGCAAAAAGCCCGGAGGCGGCGCGTTCGTCGCGCCGCCTCCGGGCTGTCGTGCGTCAGACCGCTGCGGCGGTCGCGTGCTCGGTCAGGCGGCCGATGACCTCGGCGAGCGAGGTGACGACCTCGCTGTCGTCGGCGGGGTGCAGATCGGCGAAGCGCGTCACGGAGCCGGGGATGGACAGCTTGACGTCCTCAAGGACCGAGGCGCCCGCGACACCCGCGGCCTTGCGTGCGTCGTCCTGCGCCCACACGCCGCCGTACTGGCCGAACGCGGTGCCGACGACGGCGACCGACTTGCCGGAGATGGCACCGGCGCCGTACGGGCGGGACAGCCAGTCGATGGCGTTCTTCAGGACGGCAGGCATCGTGCCGTTGTACTCGGGGGAGAAGAGCAGGAAGGCGTCGGCGCTGCCGGCGGACTCGCGCAGACGGGCCGCGGCGGCGGGGACGCTGCCCTCGACGTCGAGGTCCTCGTTGTAGAACGGCACGTCGGCCAGACCCTCGTAGAGCTCGATCGCGACACCCTCGGGGGCGTGCTTGACCGCGGCCTCGGCGAGCTGACGGTTGTGCGAGCCGGCGCGGAGGCTGCCGACGAGAGCGAGGATACGAACAGACATGACGGGACTCCTGATAAGTGCGTACGGGACTCAAAGGCAGAACAACCGGACCGAGGTCCGTTTAAAGTTCTACCACCTATCCGGACCGCGGTCCACTTGTCTCATGGCAGAGCTACCCTGAAGCCATGACCGGTTCCGTCCCACCCCTCTTCCCTCCGTCCGACGCCCAGTACGGACCGGCCGATCTCACCCTCACCCCGGCCGGGGAGCCGCCGACGCTCAGGGCGGACGCGGCGCGCAACCGCACCCGGCTGCTGGAGGCCGCCTCACAGCTGATGAGCTGCTGTGGAGCCACGGATCTGACGATGGAGGCGGTGGCCACCGCCGCGGGAGTCGGCAAGGGAACCGTCTTCCGGCGCTTCGGCGACCGCACCGGACTCCTCATCGCACTGCTCGACCACCGCGAGCAGCAGCTCCAGGCCGCCTTCCTCTCCGGTCCCCCGCCCCTGGGCCCCGACGCACCCCCGGTGGAGCGGCTGCACGCCTTCGGCCCGGCCGTCATCAAGCACGAGCGCGATCACCACGAGCTGATCCTGGCCGCGCGCACCGATCCGGTGCGCAATTACGTGGTCCCTGCGGCCCGGCTGCGCCTCACGCACGTCACGATGCTGCTGCGCCGGGCGAACGCGGAGGGCGATGCCGAGCTCCTCGCACACACGCTGCTCGGATATCTCGACACCGCCCTCGTCCACCACCTCGTCGTCGACCGGGGCATGCCGCTCGAACGTCTGGAGGCCGGCTGGCACGACCTCGTCGCCCGGCTGACCACGGGCGGCGACACGGCGGCCTAGTCTCCGTACGCGTAGAACCCCAGACCGGACTTCCGCCCGAGGGCGCCTGCGGCGACCATCCGGCGCAGGAGCGGCGGGGGTGCGTAGAGCGGCTCCTTGAATTCTTCGTACATCGACTCGGCGATGGACTGCGCGGTGTCCAGGCCGATCAGGTCGAGCAGACGCAACGGTCCCATGGGGTGGGCGCAGCCGAGCACCATGCCGTTGTCGATGTCCTCGGCGGAGGCGACACCGGACTCCAGCATCCTTACCGCCGAGACGAGGTACGGGATGAGGAGGGCGTTGACGACGAAGCCCGCCCGGTCCCTGGCGCGTACGACGGTCTTCCCGAGGACGCCCTCCGCGAAGGCCGTCACACTGTCGGTCACGTCCGGGGCGGTGAGCTGGGTCGGGATGACCTCGACGAGACGCTGTACGGGTACGGGGTTGAAGAAGTGCACGCCGACGACCTGCTGGGGCCGCGAGGTGACCGCGGCAAGGTCGATGATGGGGATCGACGAGGTGTTGGACGCGATGACCGCGTCCCCGCCCGCGAGCACCCGGTCGAGTTGCTTGAAGACCGCCGTCTTCACATCCGGCTGTTCCGCGACCGCCTCGACGACGAGATCGCGGCCGGCGAAGTCGTCGAGCTCCGTGGTGAACGACAGCCTGCCGAGGGCCAGTTCGCGCTCGACCTCGGTCACCTTGCCGCTGCGCAGGGCGCGTTCGAGCGACGCGGTGATACGGGACCGGCCTGCGGCGAGGGCCTCTTCGCCGCGCTCGGAGACCATGACGTCGAGCCCCGCGCGGGCGCAGACCTCCGCTATGCCGGACCCCATCAAGCCACAGCCGACGACGCCGACTCTGCTGAACTCACGCATCGATGCGTGTCCTCTCGTAGATATGCGCCCGGTTCAGTACCAGTCGACGCGCCCGCCCGCCTCACACAGCTCGAACACCACTTCGCCCGCTTCGGGGTCCACTTCGGCCACCGGGCGGACCCGGGCGCCCACCCACACCAGGTGCGGCGCCGCGCCCACGACCCGGCAGCGGAACACGAAACCCTCCGGGAAGCGGATGAGGGATTCGTTTCGCGCCGAGCCCGTGTAGCGGTTCACGACGCTGGACCGCACGACGACGCCGTATCCGGCACTGCGTTCGGAGTCGAGATCGCTCGATGCACAGACGGGACACAGCAGCCGCCTGAAGGAGGCCGTACCGCACCAGCGGCAGCGCTGGTAGACCAGACCGGTCTCTTCGTGCACTGCCGGTGCCGTGTCGATTCCTGTGCTGGACATGCTGCGGCCCCCTGCGCTCGGTTCGGGTGCGCCGCACCTTGCTGTCAGCGCCTCCGCACCATATGGCACTGAGTGTCAAACGGTAAAGGCACTCAGTACCAATTATCTTTCGCCGAGGGCCGACTCGATCTGCTGCACCACGCGCCACATCGGAGCACCCTTCGCCGCGACCATCACGATCACTTCGCCGTCAGCGGCAGGTACTGCGGGCGGGCGTCCGGCGCCGCTCCCCCATGTCTCCCGTACGATCCCGAGCGCATGGTCCACCGCCGCCTCGGCGTCGCCCTCGCCGCCCGAACGCAGCCAGGAACGCAGGGCGTTGTTGTGCGCGGCCACCACGGACGCGGCGATGACCTCGGCGCGCAGCGCGCCGTCCCGGGCGCCGTCGCAGCGGCGCTCCAGATATCCGGCGAGGGTCCGCTCGTAGCGGCGCACCACGGACAGCTCGTAGGTACGGAGCCCGGGGACCTCCCGAGTGAGGCGGTACCGCTGGACGGAGAACTCCGGGTTCGCCGCGTACATGCGCAGCACGATCCGGGCCGCGTCACAGACGGCGTCCACGGGTTCGGCATCGCCCGCGGCCTCCAGGAACGCGGTCATGTCGGCGAGGCAGCGCTCATGGTCCGGGAAGACCGCGTCCTCCTTCGACGGGAAGTAGCGGAAGAACGAGCGGCGCCCGACCCCGGCCCTGGAGACGATGTCGTCCACGGTGGTCCGCTCGAAGCCCCGCTCAAGAAAGAGCGCGAACGCCGCCTCGGCGAGCACATCTCGCATGGGTGCCTTCTTGGCTGGTCTGCGCGCCTCAGTCATGCGGGGAACGTAACACCGGAACCACCATTCTGGCACTACGTACCTTTACAGAGGGTACTGAGTGCCATAATCTCTTGTTCATCACCGCTAACCAGGTACAGGTAGGAGAGCCGGCGTGAGCT
>NZ_JAFLRJ010001478.1 GCF_017315755.1 Streptomyces beijiangensis | reverse complement strand
TCGTGGGCTCGGACCGGGTCGGCGTCGCGCATCCGCTCCAGCCGGCGCTCCAGCTCCGTGCGCACCAGCGCCGGGTCGGCGAGCAGGGCGACCACGTGCTCCCAGACCAGTTGGTCCAGCTCGTCGGCGCGCAGCGGGCGGCTGGGGCAGACGCGTCGGCCTTGGGGCAGTTCCCAGCCGTTGGTGCCCGAGCAGCGGTAGTAGTGGTACTTCTTCGGGCCGGGTCCCTGCGAGGTCCGGGTGTAGGCGTACCCGCACAGGTCGCACACCAGCAGTCCCTGCAGGAGCGCGGGCTCCTTGGTGTGGCGTGGGGAGAACTTCGCGTTCTCCGCCAGCCGCCGCTCCACCAGGGCGAAGACCTCCTCGCTGACCAGCGCGGGGACCGGGATCTCGATCCACTCCTGCCGTGGCCGGGCGGTCACCCCGGCCTGCGC
>NZ_JAFLRJ010001477.1 GCF_017315755.1 Streptomyces beijiangensis | reverse complement strand
CTGCTGGCCGCCCGCCTGCCGAGCCGGTTCGGACATGGCGCTGTGCTCGTGTCCGCGGCGGCACTCGGCGACGGCGTGTTCCTGCTCGTTCCCGCACTGCACGGTTCCTCCGTGGTGACGGTTCCCGCGCTCCTTGCGATCAGCTTCATGTTCGGGACCTTCGGTCAGCTGGTGAACGTCACCCTCATGGCCGTCCGGCAGACCCTCACTCCGGACGGGATGCAAGGCCGCGCGGCCGCGACGATCAACTTCGTCGGCATGGGGCTGACCCCGCTCGGTTCGCTGCTCGGCGGCTTCCTCGCGGAAGCGTGGGGGACGCGCACCAGCCTCCTGGTGACAGCCGCAGGCATGC
>NZ_JAFLRJ010001476.1 GCF_017315755.1 Streptomyces beijiangensis | reverse complement strand
ACAATCATGTAAGTGTATTGTAATAGGAATCAATATCTTCTCTCTGCGCTTTTTTATAAAATAATACCATCCACAAAACTGAATGAAAGAGGAGACGGTATATGAAGACACGGGCGGGCGGCCTGATTGCCGCGGTTCTGATCGCCGTTGCCGGCGTTTTTATCCTGCAGAAAGCGACAGGAGGCCTTGTGCCGCTGGCCGATGATTATATACAAGGCCAGGGAAAGCCTGAGGCTTATTATCTCAAAGCTGAGGATCATGCAGAAAAGCCGGATAACGGAAAGTACAACTACACATTAACCGGCTATGACGCGAGCGGACACAAACAGCAGATT
>NZ_JAFLRJ010001475.1 GCF_017315755.1 Streptomyces beijiangensis | reverse complement strand
CGGGACGGGCGGGCTCGGCGGGTGCGGCGGTCCGCGGGGCCGCGGGAGCCAGCACCTCCTCCTGGACGACCTGGAGGTCCACGTACTCGATGCCGCCGGTGACGCGGTTGACCGAGTACGTCAGCCGGTCCAGGTGCGCGTACACGTCCTTGCGGTGCTTGGCCGAGACGATCAGCCAGTCGTCCTCGGCCAGCCGCAGCAGCAGCGCGCGGTACTCGTCGTTGACGCGCGCCGAGTGCAGCTTGTCGTGCCCCTGCAACTGCTTGAGGCGCAGGCCCGCGGAGTCGGGGTTGGTCTTGAACTTGTGCTGGAAGTCGTAGATCGCGCCCTTGACGGGGCGGGGGAGCTTGAGGATCTCCCGGTCCGCCTTGTCGAGCAGGCGCAGTGTCACGTTCTTGCCGGTCACGGCTGTTCGTTCCCCCCGTTGTCCGTGGTGGTTC
>NZ_JAFLRJ010001474.1 GCF_017315755.1 Streptomyces beijiangensis | reverse complement strand
CCTGGCCGACACCCAGGACGAGCGCGAGGAGTCCCTCAAGGCGCTGCTGCCGCTGCAGCGGAAGGACTTCGTCGAGCTGTTCGAGGGAATGGACGGCCTCCCGGTCACCGTCTGGCTCCTCGACCCGCCGCTGCACGAGTTCCTGCCCGACATCACCGAACTGTCGGTCCGCGTGGCCCTCGCCGAGTCCCGTCAGGAACCGCACGAGAACGAACTGCGCCTCCTCCAGGCGGTGCACCGGCTGCACGAGCAGAACCCGATGCTGGGCCTGCGCGGCGTCCGTCTCGGTCTGGTCATCCCCGGCC
>NZ_JAFLRJ010001473.1 GCF_017315755.1 Streptomyces beijiangensis | reverse complement strand
CCCCGTCGGAGCGCGTACGAAGTATGTCACGGGTCCCCCCGCCCCCGGCACCGGAACAACACGATTGATCTGAGCATTTCTTGAGCTTGGCGGGTTAGTGTCTTCCGCTTGCGGCTGGTCATGGTCATGTCCCAAAGGTCATGACGACTCGGGCCGCTCCGTTCGTGCGCCCGGAGTGGGCTCGGGCGTCACATCTTCCGTCCTGGATTCCGCCGGACCGTCATTCGTCCGTGACGATGTGATCATCGGCCGCATCTGCGGCGTCAGATAAGCCGACGGCAGCGACGGCGCGTTTTCGCGCCCGGCGTTGGCGATCACCACCGCGATGTACGGCAGCAGCATGCCGATAACCAGCGCTACGATCGCGACGTGCCGCTCCACGTTCCAGAGCGTGGCCGCGAGGACGACCGAAATCGTACGAACGATCATCGAGATCACGTACCGGCGCTGCCGCCCGCGTACATCTTCCTGGAGACCCGTTCTGGCGCCGGTGATCCGGAACACCTGGACGCCGCCGTTGCCATGCTGCTTCCGCATCGCGTTCCACCATCCGCCCGAATCGGACTTTCCCTGCCTCCGGCCGTCCTGCGACCGGCCGGGACCCGGGCCCGCACGTCACCACGTTACGCCGCGTCCCCACCGCCCACGAGACCGGGGCGCCCGGCCCGTGCCCCCGTCCGTGTCCCGGGCCCGGACCCCGGCGTGTCCGTCCAGCCTGCGCCGCGGTGCGTACGG
>NZ_JAFLRJ010001472.1 GCF_017315755.1 Streptomyces beijiangensis | reverse complement strand
CTCCAGCCGCTGCGCGACCGCCGAGACGTCCCGCACGGTCACCAGGTCCTCGATCTCCAGCGCCGACAGCGTGCCGGCGACCTCGTCGAGGCGGAGCTTGTAGCGCTCCAGCGTCGCGAGAGCCTGGTTGGCGCGGGACAGGATCGCCGCCGAGTCCTCCAGGACGCGGCGGTGGCCGTCGACGTAGAGCGCGATCAGGCGCATCGACTGGGAGACCGAGACGACCGGGAAATTGACCTGCTTGGAGACCCGGTCGGCGGTGCGGTGCCGGGTGCCGGTCTCCTCGGTCGGGATCGTCGGGTCCGGCACCAGCTGAACGCCCGCGCGCAGGATCTTCGACAGGTCGGACGACAGGAC
>NZ_JAFLRJ010001471.1 GCF_017315755.1 Streptomyces beijiangensis | reverse complement strand
GCGGCCTGCGGCCGCTTGTCCTCAAGCGAGGGAGGGGCTTGAAATGCCCACCTGGGCAAGTAAGGGCGCTCCGGCGATTGAGGGGGCTACAGCCAGCCCGCGAATTCCAGGAGGAGTTCGCCGTCCTGGCGGCGCCCCGCCCGAAGCGCCCGTACACCCGACTCCACTGCCCGGAACAGCGTCCACCCCAGCAGCCGCGCCCGGTCCACATCCAGCGAGTCCGCCATCCGGTTCACCCGCCGCCGCGGCGGTCGGCCCCTCGTCGACGCGGCG
>NZ_JAFLRJ010001470.1 GCF_017315755.1 Streptomyces beijiangensis | reverse complement strand
CCGGGTGAGCGGGCGCGGGCGGCATGCGATAGACCGAGACGTGGGAACCCGACTCGGCCGTGAAGGGGGCGCCGGTCCGGTCCGCGTGCCTGGTCTCCAGGTCGAAGCCGGCCAACTGAGCCATGAGGTCGAGTTCGGCCGGCCAGATGTAGCGGTGCGGGGTGCGGTCCAGCCGCGCCGTCCGGGTCCCGTCGAACCGGAAGTGGTGCGACACCACCTGCTGGTGCAGCACGTCGTACGTGTCCAGGAGGATGTAGCCGGGTTCGGACCGCATGACCGTGGCTGCCTGGCCCGGTGGGAGCCTGCACAGCTCCGGCACCCAGAGTTCGATCACGAACCGGCCGCCGGGGACGAGGTGGCTGGCCTCGTTGCGGAAGCACTCGACCTGCTCGGCCTGGGTGAGCAGGTTGGCGATCGTGTTGTGGACGAGGTGGACGAGGCGGTACTCCCCCGGCGCGACGGTGGTCGCCATGTCACCG
>NZ_JAFLRJ010001469.1 GCF_017315755.1 Streptomyces beijiangensis | reverse complement strand
GCTCCTGCTGGTCGCGGTCAGCGGCTATGTGGTGGCGGCGCGCCGGACGGACGCCCCGTGGGCGCGCTCGTACAGCGTCTTCCTCAAGCTCGCGCTGCTCGTCCTCGGGATCCGGGTCGTATTCACCGTCGTGCTCGGCTCCCCGGTCCCGGGCACGCATGTCCTCTTCACGCTTCCCCAAGTGCCCCTCCCCGACTGGTTCCAGGGCATTCAGCTGGGCGGGAAAGTCACCGCCGAAGGGCTCCTGGCCTCCGTCTACCAAGCCCTGAAGCTGGCCGCGCCCACGCAGATGAGGAGCGCGGCCAACGCCCTGGCCAATCCGGCGCGGCTCCTCAAGTCGCTTCCGGGGGCGCTGTACGAGGCGGGGGTCGCCGTCGTCGTCGCGATGACGTTCGCCCCGAATCTCGTCGCCGACGTGACCAGGCTGCGCGCGGCCCGGCGGCTGCGCGGACGTCCCGACACCGGCGTGAAGGCCCTGCTCCAGGT
>NZ_JAFLRJ010000155.1 GCF_017315755.1 Streptomyces beijiangensis | reverse complement strand
AAACCCCGCTCCCCGACCCGGGACCCGTCCCCGGCATGGGCCCCGCCGAGCGGCGCGCCGCCCGAGGGGGCGGACCCGCGCCCGGCATCGGCGCCGACCTCTCCGGCGGCAGCGCATCGGCCACCCTCGCGCTGCTCGCGGCGGGCCTGCCGGGCGTGCCGGGGACGATCCTCGGCCACGGCACAGGAGCAGGCGAACGCCTCCTGGCCGTCACCTTCAACGACCTCCTCGCGCAGGACCGCGAACCCGAGCTCGAACGGGCGGGAGCCATCGCGGCCAACCCCCGCCTGCACCACGTGGTCGTCGCGGCGGGCGAAGAGGCCCTCCCGTACGCCGACTTGGAGACGGGCCCCCTCACCGACGAACCGGGCCCCTCCCTCATCACGGCCGAACGCCACCGCCGCCGCCTCTCCTCCGGCAGCGCCGACCACTTCGTCGGCGACGGCGCACGCCAGGTCCTCGACGCCCACCCGGCGCGCCTCGCCGACCTCCTGATGGACCGTCGCCGCCGCCACCTGATCCGCCCGGTGACAGCACTCGCCCGGGCCGACGGCTCGCTGCTCCTCCCCTTCACCCTCTACCGGGCGGCCCGCCGCCTCTCCCGTACGCCCTACCGCGCCGGCATCGAAGCGACGGCCGAGGCCCTGCTCCACCACCGTTTCCCGCCCGAGGGCACCACTCTGGACGTCACCCTGGCGGCGCTCACCTGGGCACGGCCAGGACCCGCGGCCCGCTGGCTGACGGGCGAGGCACTGGCCGAGGTCTCCTTACGCCTCCAGGCGTCCGCGAGCCGCCCAACCTCCGTCCAGCGCCCCGGCGAGGCCCGCGCCCGCGCCTCGCTCGCCCGTTACGCGTCGGACCACCGGGTCTTCGAACAGGCGGCAGAGGTGCGGAGCCAGCGCCTGCACGCGCCGTTCCTGGACAACCAGGTCGTACGGGCCTCGCGCGCACTCCCCGAATCCCTCCGCGTCCAGCCGGGAGCGCGCAGCGAGATCCTCCGCAAGGTCCTCTCCGGGGCAGGGGTACGCGACCTCCCCACGGGCTGGGGAGCCACCTCCCAGGCGAGCTCGGCGGCCGCACTCAGGACGGGCCTGCGCTCCTCCGTCTCCACCCTGATCGAACTCTTCGACGCCCCGCTCCTGGCGGACGCGGGCCTGATCGAGGCAAGAGTGGTCCGCAAGGCGCTCCGCGCGGCCTCGGAGGGCGAACCACTGCCCCTGGACGGCCTGGCCGACCTGATCTCCACGGAGCTCTGGCTGCGCCGCCTCCTCTCCCGCAGAGGCACCTGCTGGACGGGCACGGCGGCGCCGCGCCAGAGGGCGGTGGCAGGCGGAGTGGTCCCGAGCCAGTCGGGAATCCGAAGCACGCCGAGATCAGCCCTCTCAAGCCCAACAGGCGACTGACGACCGGCCCCTCTCAAGCCCGTCCGGCGATTGAGCGGAGCCCCCGAAACCACCCGCGAACCCGTCACAATGACCTCGTGCGGTACCTAATCCTGGGCGCCACAGAGGCGCGAAACGACACCAACACCACCCTCCCCATCGGCGGCCCCCGCCTCCGTGCACTCCTGGCTGCCCTCGCGCTGAACCCCGGCCGCGCCACCCCCGCCCAGGACCTCATCGAGACCGTCTGGGCGGCCGACCCGCCCCACGA
>NZ_JAFLRJ010001468.1 GCF_017315755.1 Streptomyces beijiangensis | reverse complement strand
AGGTCATCGGCATCCCGACGCTGGCGGCGACGGACCCGCAGATGGGCGGCAGCGCCGCTCCGGGGATCGGATTCGCGATCCCGGTGTCGATGGTGAAGACGGTGGCCGACCAGATCATCGAGAACGGCGAGGTCACCGACTCGGGCCGGGCGGCGCTGGACATCACCGGCCGTACGGTCGTCGACGCCGGCTACCAGCCCGCCGGGGTCGCACTCGTCAGTGTGTCGAAGGGCGGAGCGGCCGACAAGGCCGGTCTGCGGGTCGGCGACATCATCACCAAGCTCGGGGAC
>NZ_JAFLRJ010001467.1 GCF_017315755.1 Streptomyces beijiangensis | reverse complement strand
GGGCACGCCACAGGCGACGCACACCGCGACAGTCACCGCGATCGCGGCCCACTGGGCGATGTTGATCCACCCGAAGCGCCGCATGACTCCGGCATCCATCGGGGGAGGCGGTGGCCCCTGGGCGACGGCCCTGCGACCCAGCACCAGCACACCGGCCGTGGCGGCCAGTCCGAGGACGGCTGCCACGGCGGCCGGGGTGGCGGTGACCACTGAGGTCCCCACCATCCACCAG
>NZ_JAFLRJ010001466.1 GCF_017315755.1 Streptomyces beijiangensis | reverse complement strand
GGGCCTGGCGTCCGCGGAGGTCGTCGACGAGGGCATGGTGCAGGGCTGTTCGCATCCGATGGGGCCGCTGCGGCTCGCCGACCTCATCGGTCTGGACACCACCGTCTCCATCGCGCAGGCCATGTACGAGGAGTTCAAGGAGCCGCTGTACGCGCCGCCGCCGCTGCTGCTGCGCATGGTCGAGGGCGGTCTGCTGGGCAGGAAGTCCGGGCGCGGTTTCCACACGTACGCCTGAGGGATGGGCGAAGGGCCCGGACCGACCTCTGATGGTCCGGCCTGTCCCTTCGCCCA
>NZ_JAFLRJ010001465.1 GCF_017315755.1 Streptomyces beijiangensis | reverse complement strand
GCGGCCCGACCGGATTGCGCAGAGATCCCACGGCGCAAACTGTACGAGAGATCCTGGCCTTCGCTGATCCCACCCGCCGCCAAGGGCCCAACTTTTCCGGATCATCATCCCGGAAACGGCTGCCCGTTCCCGCTCTCCGTCAGGCACGGCACACAACGGTCGCGGACTGTGACCATATGGGCACTCCACCTACGGTCCGTGACCGAGGAGTGCAGGGGCGGCCTTCGCCGCCGGGAGCTCCGCACTCCGGCACCCCCGCGTTCGCGATCGTGTTC
>NZ_JAFLRJ010001464.1 GCF_017315755.1 Streptomyces beijiangensis | reverse complement strand
GTCTCGTGGGCTCGGCGCGGACCACGGCGCTGCCCGAGGACTCGATCTCCGCGAGGAACGCTCGGTTGATCTCGGTGTAGCGGTCGGCCCAGCGCGCGTCGAGGGGGTTGATCAGGTCGTCGTAGGCGATGCCGAGCGCGGCCAGGTCCTGCACGATCAGGTCGTGGTTGCGGTCGGCGACCTTCGCCGGGGAGACGCCTTCCTGGTGGGCGCGGACAGGGACGTGCGACTCGTGGGCGTCGCTGACCGAGATCATGGTGGCCCGGCCGCCGCCCCGCAGGATGTGACGCCGCAGCACGTCCATCTTGAGCAGGGGGCCGGCGATGTGCCCGAGGTGGGCGCGGCCGTTCGGCACGAGGCAGACGGGGGT
>NZ_JAFLRJ010001463.1 GCF_017315755.1 Streptomyces beijiangensis | reverse complement strand
CGTGTGGCCTCACTTCACCTCGCGGGAAGGTGACCGTCTTATCGATCGCGTCTCGGCCACATGGTGATCCAGGTCCGGGATGCGACCGGAGAAGAGGATGTTCGATGGATGTGTTGGCTGAAGTCCGGTCGTCCAGAATGACCGGTCTCCAGATCCGCGCCGTGGCAGTCGCGATGGCGTTGATCATCATGGACGGCTTCGAGATCGCGA
>NZ_JAFLRJ010001462.1 GCF_017315755.1 Streptomyces beijiangensis | reverse complement strand
GGCGGTCCGTGACGGTGAGGACGTAACTCTTGTGACCGTGGCCCGATGAGTACGAAGGGCCGGTACGGACCGCCGGCTTCTCCTGCTGACCACGTCATCCACTGTCCTGCCCCGCCCGGCCCAACTTCTCGGCGAACTCCCGCGCGGTCAGTTCGCCCGCCGCCGCGCATCCCACCCGCCCCGCCACAAGGACCGCGTGGACATCGCGTTCACCGACGGCTCCTGGGT
>NZ_JAFLRJ010001461.1 GCF_017315755.1 Streptomyces beijiangensis | reverse complement strand
TCATCGTGCACGTTATTGACATGTCGGGTCTTGAAGGGCGCGACCCGTATGAAGATTATGTGACCATTAATAAAGAGCTTGAACAGTATAATCTCAGGCTGACAGAACGTCCTCAAATTATTGTCGCCAATAAAATGGATATGCCGGATGCGGAAGAAAATCTGAAGGCTTTCAAAGAAAAGCTCACAGATGATTATCCTGTTTTTCCAATCAGCGCGGTGACCAGACAAGGCTTGAGGGATCTGCTGTTTGAAAT
>NZ_JAFLRJ010000154.1 GCF_017315755.1 Streptomyces beijiangensis | reverse complement strand
CTAAGGCTTGTCCCGTAAATGATCTTTGATGTGTCCGGAGTGCGGTTGGCTGCTGTTGGAGCCTGCCGACTATCCGGCGAGGTTGAGGTTGTGCAGGCGGGCGATGCCGAGCATGGCGTGATGAACGCCGTCGCCCTTGAGGCGGCAGTCGCGGAGGATCTTCCAGGTCTTCATGTGGGCGAAGACGTGCTCGACGCGGGCCCGGACCTGCTTGTGCTTCCGGTTGTGTTCCTTCTTCCACTCGGGCAACTCCTCGCCCGGGGTTCGGCGGTGGGGCATGAGGAGTCCGGTGCCGGGATAGCCGCCGTCGGCCATCGTCAGGGTCTTGCCCACGGCGGCCTTGGCCCCGGATTCCTCCCATGCCTTGCAGTCGTTGCGGTTGCCGGGCAGGGGGTCGCCGACCACGACGACCAGGCGGGTGTCGGCGTCGATGACGACCTGGTGGTTGGTGGAGTAGCGGTAGTTCTTGGACTGCTCGGCGATGCTGTGGTCGCGGGTGGGTACCAGGGTGCCGTCCACGATCAGCACGGTGCCCTTCGCGAACCGGCGCCGGGGCTGGAGCGCGAGGAGCGGGCCGAGGTGGTCGATGATCCGGTCAGCCGCCGATTTCGATACGCCGAACAACGGGGCGAGTTGGCGCATGGTCAGGTTCGTTCGCCAGTACGCGGCGACCAGCAACACCCGATCCTCCAGCGGCAGCCCCCAGGGCCGGCCCCGACGTGCCAGATCCACTCCCTCGCGGCGCAGGGCGGTCATCAACTTCCCGAAACTGCGCGGGCTCAGCCCGGTGAACGGGGCTATCCAAGACGGCTCCGACGCCGTGATCACACCAGCCATCTGAAGATCATCGCAGGACAGTTAGGGTTCCCACATCGAGCCGGCAGAGTGGAGATTGATGATGGATCGGGACGAAGCCCAGCAGCTCGCGGTGACGTTTCTCGCGAGCAGCCAGCGCGATGACGAGCCACCTCTCGCGATCGACAGTGAGCGGGTCCAAGAGAGCAACGGGCTCCTGATCGTGCCTTACAACTCCGCGCAGTACCTCGCTTCGCGTGACGTGAGTGAGCAGCTGCTGGACTGCTGGCCCATCCTCGTCAACCTCGAACGTGGTGACGTGCGGTTCGGAACCCTGGACGAGCGGCATCTGTGGAAGACCCCGCGCAGCTGATGGGGCTGCGGCTGGCTGCAACCACAGTTACGGGACAGTCCTTA
>NZ_JAFLRJ010001460.1 GCF_017315755.1 Streptomyces beijiangensis | reverse complement strand
GAGCGACCGCTCGGGGCTGGGGTCGTTCCCGCCGGCGAGGGCCCGCTCCAGATAGCGGCGGCCCTCCTGGGCGTGGCCGCAGGCGTACCAGAAGAACCAGAGCGAGCCCGCCATGTCGAGCGCCGACCACGCCAATGTGCGGATCGCGCTGGAGCACGGCCTGGCGATGGAGGGAGGGCGGTCGGCGCCCATCCGCTCCG
>NZ_JAFLRJ010001459.1 GCF_017315755.1 Streptomyces beijiangensis | reverse complement strand
TCCCCTGGCGATTGACTTCCATCCGCGTTGCAGGACCGCTATCTGTGACCGCATAAGGGCAGTGACCTGCGGTTTTGTCGGGGACCGGTCCCCGCAGTCGTTGTGATCCTTGTGGACCGGTCTCCAATTCGAATGGGGACCGCTCGGTGTTTGGCGGGGACCGGTCCCCGCGTGGTCGCTGCGTCGGTCCCCGAATGGTCCCCACTCGCCCTGGGGACCGGTCCCCGTTTCCCTCGCTCGGTCCCGGTGGGGACGAGGCCGGTCCCCGTTCCGGATGACTGCGCGCTCCGAGGCCGCCGGCCTTGCGGCAGCCGTACCCCGCTGAAGGTCAGGCGGGGCGGTGACGTTGCCGGTCGGGGCCGGTGAGGATGACGCGGTCGGTCATTTCGCCGAGGCGGGAGGCGATGCGGTCGCCGAGGGTGGTGCGC
>NZ_JAFLRJ010001458.1 GCF_017315755.1 Streptomyces beijiangensis | reverse complement strand
AGCGTCTCGTGGGCTCGGCCTTCGGTTCGACGGCGACGGCGAAGTCCTCGATGCCCTCGGCGGCCTCACCGCGCCAGGTCTTCACGGTCTGCTCGCCGTGCTCGGCAACCTTCTCGTACGTCTCGCGGGCCCTGACGGCGTACTCGGCGGCGACACCGACGCCACGCAGGGCGAGGTCCTGAGCGGTCTCGCCGAACTTCTTGAGGTCGGTGTCGAGCGAGCCGAAGAACTCGCCGACCTTGGCCTGGACGGTCTCCTGAGTCTCCTTGACCCTGATGGTCGCCTTCTCCTGGACGGCCTTCGGGTCGGTGTGACGCACGGCCTCGATGCGCGAGGGAGCCTCGGCGCGGATCTGCTCCACCAGCCCCGGCACCTTCTTGGCCTGCTGCAGGGCGAGGTCGGCGGTGCCGGCGGCGAAGTAGAGGGGAGTCGGGT
>NZ_JAFLRJ010001457.1 GCF_017315755.1 Streptomyces beijiangensis | reverse complement strand
GGTTCCGGCGGCGGGGGCCTCCGCCGTGGGGCACAGGACGCCGCCGGGCTCCGCCGTGCAGGGCCCCGGCCCGGGCGCGCCAGGGCCGCCCCGCGCGCCGACGGGCTCCGGCACGGGCTCACCCGCGCCACCGTCCGTCCCCGCCGTCTCCGGCGTCTCCGCCGTGCGCGGCTCCGCCGCGGTGTCGGCCGGGTGGGAGGCCAGCCAGTGGCGGATGGCGATGCGCGCCGCGGGCGTACGCGCGTGCTCCAGCCACTCGGGCGAGGGGCCGGAGGGCCCGGCCGTCGCCGTCGGCTCCAGGAAGAGCTGGAGCGCGTCACCGTCG
>NZ_JAFLRJ010001456.1 GCF_017315755.1 Streptomyces beijiangensis | reverse complement strand
GTCTCGTGGGCTCGGGCCGGTGAGACGTCTCGCCGCCGGAACGCTGGTGTCCGGATTCATCGCCGCCGGTGTACTCGCCGGCGCCGGGACGGCGGTGGCCGACGACGGGACGACGCACGGTGAGGGCGGAGCGGCCGCGACCGTGGAGGGCCTGAAGACGTACGGCGAGGCCGTGATCCGCGGAGCCGCCGGGGACCAGCAGGTGTCGGCAGGACTGTTCGAGATGTCCGTCGAAGGCGGCGGCATGCTGCAGACCTACTGCGTCGACATCCACACCCCCACGCAGACGGACG
>NZ_JAFLRJ010001455.1 GCF_017315755.1 Streptomyces beijiangensis | reverse complement strand
CCCCCGCATGGTGGCCCGCGAGCTCGCCGGGCTCCTGGAGGACTGCGAGCCGACCGTCGTCTACGGCGACGACGCGCTGCGCGAGCGCCTGGAGAAGGCCCGCCGGGAGCAGCCCGGGGTCGTCCTCAAGTCCTTCCAGAGCGACGTCCGGTCCCTGCGGGACGGCACCCACGCCCCCGTCGTGCCGCCGGTGTCCGACGTCTCCGAGACGGCCGCGATCGTCTACACCAGCGGCACCACCGGCAAACCCAAAGGCGTCATCTTCACCCACGCCACCATCGCCGGCGAGATGCACGAG
>NZ_JAFLRJ010001454.1 GCF_017315755.1 Streptomyces beijiangensis | reverse complement strand
CGTAGACGTGGGCGAACAGGTCCATGGGGTCGAGTACCGGGTCCTGGTTCATGCGCGCCCGCAGGTCGGCGGCCATGGTCTCGGCGTCCTGGCGGACGGCGGCGACGCGGTCGTCGTCGAGCAGACCGCGCCGGGTCAGTTCCTGTTCGAGGAGCGCGACGGGGTCGTGCTCCTTCCAGGTCTCCACCTCGGCCTCGCCCCGGTAGCGGGTCGCG
>NZ_JAFLRJ010001453.1 GCF_017315755.1 Streptomyces beijiangensis | reverse complement strand
AGGCGTACGTCAACAGCCTCTCGGCGGCGGACCTCGCGAAGGTCAAGCTGTACCTGAACTTCGACATGATCGCCTCGCCGAACTACGCCCAGTTCGTCTACGACGGCGACGACTCCGACCAGGTCGGTGCCGGCCCCGGCCCGGAGGGCTCGGCGCAGTTGGAGCGGCAGATCACCGACTACCTGGACAGCCGGCGCATCCCGCACGAGGGCACCGACTTCACCGGCCGGTCGGACTACGGACCGTTCATCGAGGTGGGCATCCCCTCGGGCGGCAC
>NZ_JAFLRJ010001452.1 GCF_017315755.1 Streptomyces beijiangensis | reverse complement strand
CCGGAGGGCGGCGCGCGAGAGGCGCACGGGTTCGCACACCCCCGGACGCACACGGTGCGGGATGTTCCGGGGAACCAGAAGGACGGCCGGTTGCCGCACGCGTGGATCCGCCCGGACGGGCGGCGCGCGTCGAACGTGGGAGAGGGAACGTGAGCTTGAGGATCGTTGTCACAGTGAAGTACGTGCCCGACGCCACGGGCGACCGTCGGTTCGCCGACGACCTGACCGTCGCGCGTGAGGACGTGGACGGTCTGCTCTCCGAGCTGGACGAG
>NZ_JAFLRJ010001451.1 GCF_017315755.1 Streptomyces beijiangensis | reverse complement strand
TGCGCCTGGTGGTCTTCGTTGGTCATCATTGGCCACTGTCGAGCAACCTCGGACGGCCCAGGGACGGCCCAGCCATGTACCCGCTGCTGGGCACTTGCGCCACCTCGAAGACACGGCGGTCACTCGTAGAGAGTGGCGGCCATAAGTGCCTGAGCGAAGTACGTCCAGTTGCCACCCCGCGGCAAGGTCTCGCCCTGGTGCCGCTCGTACCAAGACGGCCCAGCAT